>CAMAYU010000021.1 GCA_945862235.1 Schlesneria paludicola DSM 18645 | reverse complement strand
AACTCGCGCACCACGCCCCCCTTCGCATGCACCTTCTTGCCGCCGCACTGCGAACAGCACAACGCCTGACGCGGCTGCTCGATCGTCATCGTCATCCCGCCACCGCCATACGCCGTCGATCGATACTCATACCCCCGAACCCCAAACGTGTGATACAACAAACTCGTGGACATGCCGACTCCTGTGATCTGGTGGATGGTTTCCTAACCCCTAATCACAACGGCAGGTCCACACTCTCTCAACCCTCAGCACGCATCTCCCCGATGAACCTGAATTCATTCGCTGTGAGGAGCCATTCGGGTAACGGCTCTCGGTCGCCACGTAGTGCTTCTTGTGCTGAGGGCATTTCATGTGTTCCTGCAAGAAATAGGGTGTGGGAGTCTTGCCAATCGTTCGAGCGATTCCTTGAAATGGTCCATGAGTGTCTGCGATTGAGGTTTAGCAAAGTCGAAAGTGCTCAGTCCCAGCAAACATCTCCCTCGAAAAACCTAAGCCGGTAAGTGTCGCACAACGGACAAAAGTAGAGACCATCGGTGAGTTGAAGTTCTCGTCCATTCTGCCCGCCGAAGCTCCAAGAGGCCACGACATTGCTGCCTTGTTGCTCGCACAGTTCCGGTTGATCGTAAGGTATGATGTTTTCGCTTCCGCACGTTGGGCAAGCAAGTTTAGTCAGAAGGTTGGCATCAACAACTCGCTTGCATTGGCGACACAGGCACGGGAACGAGCATTCTTCTTGAAAAGTTGCCATTCCGCCGCCGATTGGGAACGTCCCTTCGTATCCGCACTCGCAACTCGCTTCGACCATTGATCCCATCAGGCACTCCTTCCATCGCTGTTGCCATTACGAAGCACACGGCCTGCATTCGTTTCGTGTCCAACGCATTCCGCTTTTGGCTGGGAAGCTCTTGAGTCAGGCCACAAATCATCCCGGTCACGAAACACAAAAGAACTCTTTGTCACTGGCGAAATGTCCGGCTTTGCACTTTGGACACTTCGCCCCTTCCAAATGGAATGTATCAACAACATTCTCCGAACCACATTTGGGACAAACCTTGGAATCAAGCCGTGAGTCGATCTTCGATTCTCTGCCACATTTCAGACACAGGTGCGGCTCATCATTCGCTACGCACTTTTCAAGCTCATCGTGGTGGGGATGATAGGCGTATTTCTTTTTGCCAGCCTCATCAATGTAGAAGGGATTGCCGTCTGACCATGCCTCGATTGAGTGCCCACAACCAGAGCAGACGAACCGAATGCACTCTGCCATGTTGACCTCTCCAACTTGACTGGTGGCGACGTGGTTTCGTGAGCATCACGGCTTGGGAATGACGCCATAGAAGTAATCACGTCCACGATGACTGTTTGCCAGCGTTACCTTCTGACACTGCGTTGCAACTTCGTCAAGCAATCCCCCCGGCTCTCCATCGGTCAGAACGTGGCATCCGATGTCTGAGACCGACTTCGCAAGAAGTTGGGGCAACAAGTTGCTGTCCCAACTTTGACCTGAGCCTCCTTCGCCGGGACTGTCACCCCGATGAAAATAGAAGGCAATCAGTATGTCTTTATTCAGAAATGTCATGTTGTCCTCATGCACGATCCATGCACGACGAGACACGGAATCAAATTCAAACTCAAGACATTCGTTTTCAGAGGCATCCAATTCATTACATTCCACATTGGGTACAAGTTCTCTGATTGCTCGTCGCAGAACAATCTTGCCGTCTCGATGGCGAGCCTCCTCGTAAAAAAAGAAATCTGTGCAGAACGGCAATCCGACAAGCAAGGGAAAGAAAAAGTCCTTCCCAGCGGAGGGATAGAAGAGGGCACGGCGGTCGTTCGACGAGAGAATCGGAACATCTTGGTTTGACCGGAACAGCTTCCAATGGAGCATCGAATCTTCGGGCTTCATCATCTTCAGCATCAGCAAACGATTAACTTTTGTCAGTGGCACCTCGATCTGGGAAGTGCCGCAGCGTTGAACCATTGGCAGTTGGCACAAGCCTGCCCCATGTTCCTTCCGACCAGTTGCCAGAAAAAACAATGAGTTGAGACACCGCAAGAACAGATCGTACACGCCAATGCGTCGTGCTTGGTCGGCTTCGTAAATCTGACCGAGTGATTTAGAACCGTGAAAGATGTTGTTCCGCACTCCATACGCAAAATAGCGGCAGTCACCAATCAAGTCGAAAGTTTTTCCGGTCGGACGAAGATCATTGTTGGCCGCAAGCTGGCCGATTTCCGCAATCTTCGCAAAGAACCTTTTCCCCTCTTCAGCCCTGCGAGGGTCATCTGTCGTGATGAGTGTCCATTCCCCGGCAAGGTCATCCAACCCAGCCAGAGGCAGAAAGGCTTCGATCAGAAACTCGGAACTCTCCCCGCATTTCTGACGGCAGAACTTTTCAAGTGCGATCTGCATGTTCCGTTCCGTGATTGGACTTTGACGATCATGGTAGACGAGTGAGCCTTCAGCGTAAGACGTCTCCCAATCAACGGCGTACAAGCTGTTGTACAGAAAGAACTCAAACACGAAGTTTGTGACTGGCGAAATATCTCTTTCACTCTGGCCGCTTCCAATCGTCTTTGCGACGTACAATTGCCGGGCATTGTCGAGATGGGCGTGATGAAGTGAGTCGAGGAAGTTTTCGATGGAATTCATTTGGTGTCACTTTGCGATGGCGGTTGAGGCGATTGCAGCAATCACCGTGAACAAGAGTCCTACGACCAAGAACCTGATTTGCGAACGACTCATGCCAGACCTCCAAGAACAATGGACTGAACTCGCCCATCATTCTCAATCGTCCATGCCGACGTTGCCACCGTCAGGCGTCGAATCTCCTTCAAATGAGTACCAACACACCACTGCGTGTTTGAAGAATCACCGTGTTCACCGCCAGTGTTACGGCGGTGTTGGGTGTGGTTCCACCTGAGGAGGTTGTGGCAAGGCAATCGACGTGTTTAAGGGAAAAGTCATTCCTTTGAGAGAGGCGAGTCAGTTGTTGCCGAAACGTCCAACAGGAAGAAAGCTCGGTATGGCTACTTTGTATCGTTGGGTTCAGCGGGGTGTGAGATGCAAAGATGGTGGGAGAGCAATGCTTGAAGTCTTGAAGGTGGGAGGCTCATCCACCTTGAACTCCTCCGAAAACACACGCATCGTCCGAACCGCCTGAACTTGCTGCTGAACCATCTTTCAAACCTCCATTGGGGGGAATCATCACCCGCCCCAACGATGTCCGAAAGTCAGGGGCCTTCACAGCAGCAACTGGCCCATTCGCGGCGCACGACGGGTCGCGGAATCGGCAACCTGAATCATCCCTTCGATGTACAAGCACACCGATGTCGGTTCATTTGGCATTCCGGGCCTTCCATGCCTTCACGCCGAAGAGCGAATCGACCGACTGACCTGAGGTGAGCTCTGCGGCAACCTTTTTGATCTGGGCGTCTGCCTTGACCCGCAGAGTCCCTTGCAACCCTTCGAGCGAACGGGAACGGACCCCCGCATGGGCGGGGTTGCCCCGGTCCAAAATCACCACCCGCAGATAATCCCGCCGAGCCAGTTCGAGTTGTCCGTCAGATTCCAGGCACAATCCACGGAGATACCACGCCAGCGAATCGTCCGGATTTTGCTGGATGATTTCCGTCAGCTGTCGCTGCGCGTCCGCGTACTTTTTGTCGCGCACGAGTCCGAAAATATCCGCCCTCCGGCTTTTTATCTCGTCCCGAGCATGCTGCGGGATCGGCGTCAATCCCGTCAGTGAAACACCGCCACCGACTCGGATTCCCCACTCAGGGTCGGCCTTCAGCAAGTCGAGCACGGCGCTCTCTGCCCGCTGAACGGTGGTCTCAATGCCGGTCCATATGTAGTCGGCCTTCGACAAGTTGAGCACGGCGCTCTCTGCGGCTTTCACGTTTTTCACGTTGGGAAAGACCCGCGTGCCGCGAAACGCCAGCCGGTTCTGTTCGTCATGGTACGCCTCGGTCAGACGGATGCCGTCGCACGCCTCGAAGGCGGGCATCACATCATTCAGACAGGTCACCAATTGCGCCAGTAGGACGACGGCGAACCGGTCTGTCTTCAGTCCGGCGGGAAGCCGCAACCGGATTTCCGAATCGGCGGGCAGGTCGTTCACCCGCTTGGTGAGCAACCCAACCTGCCCGTCCTTATCCTGCACACCCGATACCAGGAACAGGCCGTCGGCGTCGTAATACCCCCGTTGAATGCTCAGCCCGCGTAGGTCTGGGGCCTCGATCACCAGTTTTCGCAGGTCGGCCGTGAGACTCGGTTGAACGACCCGGACGGCTGTCTCAAGGGGGTCACCGACGAGCAGATGATTCGCCAGGGGATGCGGTGCCAGTAGCTCCAATGCGCGGGTACGGCACTTCAGTTCGTCGGAGGCGGCGATGCCCATCCCTTCCAATCGCAATCTTCCCTTGGAAGAAAAGTGCAGCCGCTCCAGCCAGACCTCATCGAGATTCTGCGAACTCCACGTCCGAAGCTCTTTCAGCATACTGGCGGTCGATACTCCCCGCATCCGCTTGCACGACGCGGGGAGCGGTGCCAGAGGACTGCGGGCTTCCTTCAGAACGGTGGCTGCGAACTGTGCGAAGTCGACCGCCTGGGCCGGAGAATTGCAAACACCGTCGTAGGCCAGACCTCCCGATGCATCGAACTCTGCACCATCCACCCGGATGCCGTCGTATTTGGGTTCGCGGGCCGTTGCCGTTCTCAGTTCGTTCACCGGATCGGCCCAAGATTCGGCTCCGCCTACAACCACCTCGCGAACGAACTTCCCGACTTGCGGCCGATCGGCCGCAAGCCGCCCCGTGACTTCGAGTGCCAGTTTCAAAAACTCTTTCTGATAAGGTTCACTCCCCGTGTCGATCCCCAGTCCGCACACGAGGACGGCCACCGTGCCGTCACCTTGGAACCAAGCGCGGGAGACAAGCGACTTTCGCCACCGCGTTTCACCGCTTTCCGCCAGCCCACGCTGCAGGCTCGTTCGCCATTCGTCTAGGGAAAACATTGCGAGGCCGCTGGCGGCCGCGGTGATTTCGACCGATGACCGACACACACGGCTGGCTTTCAGATGTGAAGTCAGGAACTTGAGAAACTCTTCGCGCTGCTCTTCCGACTCCACCAGTCCCTCAAGCCTCAGTTCCCCCTGACTATCGTAGGCGGCACTGCGAACGAGCACACCGTCAAGGGCTGGACGCTGCGCCACTGCCGTCTGGATTGCGGCGACCGGATTCTTCAGGAAGTCGATCTCGACCCGGTTGTCGGCAAGCCCCAGCCTGCGGTAGACGGGCGGCGTCATTTGCTGCTGCAACAAGTCTTCGATCTCGATGATCATCCGGTAGGCCGGTAGATCGGGTCGCCTTTCTCCGGCGGTCATCGCGGCACGGGCGTCATCGTTCAGGCAGACCCCCTTTAGCACCAGTCCGCCCGACCGGTCAAAGTGCGCGTCGTCGAGGCGTGTCTGTCGCAACACGGCCTCCCAATCGGGATCGGTGAACCGGCGGGTGGCAAACGCGGTTTGAAGCCTAGGCAGGGACTGGCTGCGGAGCGGAGCGATCGAGACACGCTCCACGGAAACGCCCGCGGTGACGAGGGCGAGCAAACCGGGTATTGCCTCCACCTGCTCCCCCGCTTCCTCTCTGAGCGACTCAAGCTGTTCTTCGCTATCAGCCAGTCCCGCCAGGACTAGGCTGCCCTTGTTGAGCCAGCAGTCGCTGACGCGGACGCCGCGCAAAGGCTCGCGCTGGCACAAATCCCGCACGCGAGACAGGTACGCCTTGGCAACGTCGGGGGGCAGCGGCTTCTTTTCGGGATCGGCTTGCTGGGCGCACGCCAGAACGGGCAACAGCATGATCACCAGTGGAAGCAGAACAGCACTAGGAGAACGCAGTTCGATTCGCTTCATTCTTTTCGTTCCTTGGGCTGGGGAAACAACTCTCCGTGCCGCATCGCCAGTTCGTGCAGTTCCACCACGCGCTGCCACACGTCCCCCAGTTCGTTCGCATGGGGCTGGCAGGCGTTCCGAAGGACGGAAAGCGCCTGGGGAGTCCAAGGCATGTCGCGGCGGTTCCGGTTGTAGGTGTGGACAGCCTGGCTTTTTTTCGTGGGCCTCAGCAGTGCCGGCCGGGTTCCGCGACTGGGCACAATCAGACGATGCACCTTCTCAACTGGAAGCGAGTATTCGTCGAAGCCGGTTTCCGCAAGCCACTGAAAGGAGCGGTCTTCCCAGACCACGATCACGTCGGCGCGCGGAACCAGAGTGATCTCGTCGGCATCCTCGTCGTGACGGAGGACATAGAGGGAGCCGTCCAACGGTAGCTCAGGTTCTAGCTGGACCGCGCACAGGGTGCGAACCGTCTGTTGGACCACCGTTATGGACTGTTCCGTTGCCCCAGCGGCGGTGACGAACCGGCCGAGTTCGGCGATCCGCCGATCGAGGGGGAGGTTCTGAACGGTCTGGTCGGCCCGAATCAGATCGCGAGTCAGGCCGCAGCGCAGCGCTTCCTGCCTGACCCACACGACGTGGTCGTCGGGGGACTCGTAGCGCCGGCCGTACGAATCGAGGTTTTCAAACCGTTCCTGCAGGCGGTTGAGGGTCTCCAGAGACACCTGATCGTCAGCGGCATTTTTGAAGTAGTTGACCAACAGAGCATGCAGGTCAAGTCCCTTGAGAAACCTCAGTTCGTACCCTTCGATGTCCGCTGTCATCAGCATCATGAACGCTGCATCGTGCGCTGGCAGGACACGATACCGGTTGAGCAGGTCACGGGCTTCCTGAACATCGGCCGGACGTTCGCGGCGCAGGGTATCCAAACGCGATTCGAGATCGACGACCACGAACCGCTCGTGCCACGGCGCGTGGTAGGGGTGGGACACCGGGAACGGGGGAGATTCGGGCAGCGGGTCGCCGCGGCGCAAACGCGCGTACTCGGCGAACAGTTTCCAAGTGTCTCCGACGGTGAGCGAATGCCGCTCGACGGCCGACGCCAGAGTCTGGTTGGACGGTGTCAACCCGGTCTTGAGAACCGTGGCGTTGGGGGCAATCGTCACGAAGGGGCCGACCAAGTCGGTCTGGCGGAGAAAGCCGGTTCCCTTGGTCCCCTTCAGTTTTTCACGGGCTGCCGCCGCCTCATCGAAATACACGGCTTCGCGCTGCACAGACGTTGCCTGAACGAGCCGGACGAGCTCGGCCCCCGCGATCGACAGCAGCGGAACCGCGGCAATGAGCAGCCACAGATATTTCAGCAGTCCGCCAATCCAGCGTTTCCCGGCGGGCGACAGTCTCATGGCGGTCAACCTTTCCTGCGCGTGTGGGGGGGGGGCCGACAGTTCCCGAATCGGCTCACACGACGTTGATTCAAACCCGTGTCTCATTGCGTGACTATGGCCCGCGTGTGCTTGAGTGGCGAGGGCAACGAAGGCCAACCTTGAAAGATCCCGGCACCGAACGCTAACACCAACATCGCAGCGGCGACCCACCACAGCGCGGGCCGCTTCCCGATCCATCGCTTCGAGTCCTTGACCTTATCCGATAAGTCTGGCCACAAGGGGCCGCATCGGGCGTCGAGCTTGTCCCAATCGGTGATCTCTGCGGACAATTTCTTCTCCATCAGCGGACGCTGGGAATTCAGGTGGTCACTTAGAAACTCGAAGAGCATTCGGGGTCGAGTCGGCGGTTGGCTGCGGTCCAGCACGCGATGGTCGAGTTCCCGCCCCAATTCGGTCAACAGGCTCCGTAACAAGTCATCCAATCCAAGTTGATCCAGGTATGAAACCAACTGTTTCAGTTGTGCCTGCTCCAGCGCCCGCGCCCGACACGCCGGCGGCCAGCCCGGATCATTGAGGCTCCAGCAGACATCGTCCCGGCTCAGCACCGCCTTCAGCGCCTCGCGGGTGAGCAAGGCTTTTGTGCTGAACTCCCGTGACGAACCGGTGGCGATGTGTGGATTGAGTCCGCAGGCCTGCAGAGTCAGTAGAAGCTGCAGGCCTCGTTCCTCGGCAAACTTCAGCAGCAGAGCCAGTTCCGGACGCTCATCGGGAGTTTTCGCTCCATGCTGCATTTTCCGTACGAACTGGTGGACCAGATCGACGTCTTCCGGCTGCGGCAACCTGGTCAGCAGGACTTCCGCGACGCTGCGAAAGAGGGAACGCAACCCGTCCCGATTCGCTTCCGCCGCATATCCCCGTTTCAGACAGTCGGCCAGCAACGTCCCGCAGAGTGGTCCTTCGAGTTCGGCCGCGCCCAAGTCGTCCACGTCGTCCGCGTTCGTGAGGACGAGCAAATCGTTCGGCACCGCCAGTAGAGCCTTCAGTTCGTGGTCGTTCCCGGCAAGTTCGTCGCGAGATTTCAGGCCGTTCCATAGCACGTATCGATACCGGAACGGGATCTCATGCGGTGCGACCTTAGCGAACTGCAACTGGTCGATCGCATACTGCCGCAACACCCCATTGTTGGGGTCGTCGCCGATGAGGACGCAATAAACTTGGAACTGCCGATTCCATTCCTCGAACTGCCCCCGCATCAGTTGATCCCGCAGCGGACTGACACTCTGCCAAGCGTCCAGAGTTTTTGTTTCCAGCCGGCCGAACTCGTTGTGCCTGTCCTCAAGCCGCGACCAGTCCGACACCGCCAACCGCATGAGTTCCGCCACGAACTGTTTGATTTGTTTAGCTTGTTCAACATCCGAATCGGGCCTGCCTGCGGGCGGCAGTTTTGGTTTCGAGAAACCCCAATCCGTATCCCCGCGACGGGCGAGAAATGTATCGATGAATATTCCGCGTTTCACTGAACGGCGAAACGTCTCTTTTCCGTCATCGTGGCGGCAAATACCAAGGGCGGGAACCGACCCGCAATGTCGGGCCGCGTGCTCACTATCTGCGACGCCGATCGCGAACCCGATCCGGCTCAGAAGTCCTTCCGGTAGGAACCACGACACGCCGTAGAGTAGCAGCGCCGCAAAGTCGGGTTCGGCGTTGATCATCAAGTGCAACCGCTCATTGGGATCCCCGTCATTCCAGGTGCCCATTGCCGCGATTGTGGCGCAGACGATTTGCTGCAGGAGCTGTTGCCGCCGGAGGAGCGACAGCCGGCCCGAGCGGCAGGGCCAGTCGGGTCGTGTCAAGTAATCGCGCAGCGTCTGGTCGGAAATAACGGTTCCCTGGGGGAAGTTGGCGAGACTCTCCGGTTGCGCCGGCAAGTCTCCCGGAGGTCGCCAGTCGGCGGCCCCCCACGATCGAAGCGCGGCACGCCAGCCGATGCGGGAGGTCACGATCACCTGTCGGAAATAGACGCGAGGATCAGCAGCCGGGTCGCAACACTGGGTCGACATCGTGATAGTGAACCGACTGTCGGCGGCTGGCACCAAGCTGAGAGCGGAAGCACGCGAAACCGACTCGTCCCCGGCGGATTCGTCGATGACCGACACGCCGGGAACCGGGAACGACTGCACTTCGGGGACGAAGCGCTCATAGCCCGGCGAGGCCGAATACTCGACCCCGACATCGCCCGAAGAATTCGGTGCGGTCAGGCGGAGCAACAGTTGAGGAAACCCTGCAGTCATGCGATTCCTTCCGGCGAACACGTCATCTCATCTTTCAGCCAGGCACCTTCGGCTTCGGATTTTCCCACCAGGACATCAAGATCATCCAGCCAAAATAGAGGATAGATTTCCAAATTCCGACGACCAGAGCCGGCAGCATTGTTCCCACCGTCCACACGGTCGCGCCGGCCAGTCCCAGGCCGCCCACGACCCCCACGGCAAGCAACGTCCATTGGATCCCGTGAAGGACGAACTGCACGGACTGGCGCACGGGACTCATCTGCTTCTTCAACCCGGCCCACAGTTCCAGTTCGCTCACGATGGCGGGAGGAATGCCGTCGTCACCGACGGCATGACGGACCCGGTGAAGCGTCCGGAAATAGTCGGCAGTCTGCCGCTCAGATTCCGTGCGCTCCCACAGCAGTCCCTTGTCGAGCGGTGCGATCAGAATCTGCCACAGTCTTTCCGCCGCCCAGATAGTCTGGTCCTTCGGCTTCGGCAGAGCCAAGCAGAGGCGCTTCAGCGTCGGAAACTGCCAAGACCGGGGCGATGCGCTGCTCCAGTCCGCGCCAAACGCGAGCAGTTCGTTGACGGTGCCGGCAGGAAGCCGCTGCTCGTCGAGGCCGCATTCCAACAGGGTAAGCAACCGGTTCAGCACGGCCGCCCTGTCGCCGCTCACGGCCCGGATCAGCGCGATGCGCCGGTCGTCGGACTTGTCTAACGCGTTCAACCAGTTACAGAACTCCTCGCGCAGTGGTGCCGACTTGTCCAGCATCCCGACGGCAGCCGAGTGGATGTCAGTGGCATTCAGACTCTTGGAGATCAGGTTGACACCGATGGCGATCGCTCTCAGCCGCGGCGTAACGTGCTGGGGACTCACCTTCCGTCTTAAGGTGTCCGCGCTCTCGGCCAGCATCAGCCGTCCTGCGTACTCGTAGAACTCGTCGTCTTCGCGGCCCCGTAGCTCCAGGACGACATTGAGCAGCATCAGACAGAACTCGGGGCTGAGATGGCCCTCACTTATCTGGCTCGTGCTGATGCCGAGTCGGTCGAACTCCTTCCAGTGACCGTTGTCGGATTTGGGAACGATCTTGAGGAGCAGCTCCCACCGCGCTTTCCAGTCGGGCACGCGGTTCTCATCGAGGGCCAGTTGGACCTCTCGCCGCAGCTCCTCCAACTGATCGGGCAGCGCCAGCCATTTGCGAAAGGACTCCACCGCCGCGTCGTCCTTCAGGCAGACCTTGCGCAGGTGACTCCAGCAGCCGTTGTTCCCCTGGCCGGAGGCCCCTCCCCGGTTCAAGACCGCGTCCCCAAGCCGGGAGTCCTTGAGCCTTCGGAAGGCGTCGAGACAAGACTTGGGGTTGGTGTGAGAGTGATGGCCGGACGCGGTCACCAGACGGTAATCGTCCTTCAACTCGCAGGCTTCGCGCAGCGTCCGTTCGGTAAGACCGCCCCCCAACCGGGCGAACTCGTGCAGTCCAGGAACGTCGAGCGATGCTCGGGGATTCACGAAGCTGTCGATCAGCAAACCGATCCATGCCTGTTCCGTCACACCGACGGACTGCCCGGAATGAAACGTGTCCACGAGCAGGCCCGTTTCCGCATTCACCTCGACGTCCCCGCCGCAGCCATCGACGAACGTGCCGATGACGGTCGATTCGCGGTATTCGCGTAGCCGCGTTCCGCTGGCGACATAGGAAGTGAAGGTGACATCTCGAAGGAGTTCTTCGGGCAGCAGCGTCGCGGCGCAGGCCAGAAGCACCACCGCCAGTCCAGGTTCAGCGTGCAGGACAAGCCGCTCCCGCCGGGGCCGACCTTCCTGCCCTGCGGAAACGTCGAGCAGCCCCCCGATGACCAGATTGACCAAACGGCGGCGCTCGCCTGCCGACGACAGACGCTCTGGAATGGTGACCGCGTTGAGGTGATGTTCCCCATCCGTGCGACTGTCGGAAGCCAGAAATGCGGTCACGCTGTCCCTGCCGAGCGGGCCGGGGATCGGGATGTGCGGTCGCGTTGGGAGCGTCTTCGGAGCACTTTCCGCGCACACGGAAGTCCATTCCGTCGAGTCCCAAGTTTGCAGAGCTTCAAACAGCGAAACCCCCTTCCCGGCAGAGTCGTCATCGACCAGCACATGGCGGAAGAAGTTCGTCGGACGGCCCAGCGTGTCGCGGTCAAGGAAATTGGAATGGAGCAGGGCTACTGTCCCGTTGTGCGGGCGGAGCAGAGCCAACTGGCGGGGGAGTTCGCTGGGACGCTCCACGGTCCGCAGGGATTCGGGGCGCATGGGTGCGGGGAACCGACGGACGAAGTCGCACCACGGCTCACTGCCGGCCGAGCGCGCCCGCAGGCTGTATCCGGCAATGCCGTCGCAACTATTCGACTGCGTACAGTGAGTGAAATAAAGCTGGTGCCACATAGTCTTGATGCCGCTTCTGCCTTAGAACCGCACGAGTTTTCGTGCCAGCCAATTCGCCATGCGGCGCGGTAACTGATGCCATTGGAACGGTTTCTTGTCACCGGAGTGCCGCGAGGGTTCGCTGGGGGGGGCGATCGGCCCGATGCATGCGGGAGTTCCGTACATCCGGACGTCGCCGACCATGAGGACGGGCCAGACGGTGACATACAGCCGCTCGCCCGGACGCGGGCCGCGCAGCGATAGGCCGCGCACGGCGGTCGCGCTGACTTCGCGAATCCGCCCGTTGGTTTCGGCCACGTCGCGATAGAACTGCCGGTCGTTCGTCGCGACGACCGACAGCGACGTGAACTCCCGCGGCTGAAGCGACCAGTGAATGTCCAAGTTCTGTCCGATGTGATCCCACGACCAAGCCGGTTCCGATGGGACCGCCTTCAGCACAGCGGACATCGACTCGCGCACAATTCGTTCAATCTCGATCTGATGGTCTCGGAAGGCCGCCCAGTGCTCTTGGATCACGTTCGGATCGAATGCCTTTACAAAGCCCTGATCGTCGTGCTGGTTTAGTGAATCGAGCAGCGGTCTGATCCGCTTGGACCGTTCCGTCAATGCCTCGATCTCGTGACGGCGTTTCGCATATCCGTCGTACTCTTTGACACTCTCCAAGCCGAGTTCCAAGTCCGTCGGATCGCCCCCTCTATCCAGAAGCGCCGTGATTCGGCTCCATTTCTTCTGGCGGATACCAGCCTCGCGGGCCTCCAGTTCGTAAGGGTTGGCATCGTGGCAGTCACGCAGCAGCTCAACATCCCACACCCCGACTAGAGCCATATCCCGCGCTTCCCTCGACTGGGTCGTAGGGAGCGCCACGATGTCGTCGAGAATCCGCCTTCGCCGTTCAGCCAACCTCAAGTCGCGAATCGTGGCGGACCAGCGAGGCATCAGTCCATCGTCGGCGAGGTTCTCCACAGCCTGCGCGACCCGCCGGTCAGACCGGCATCGCTCCGCCAACACCCGCGCGATTTCGACACGCGGGCTCAGCCGGTACCGATAGTTTTCCGGAAGGCCGGCAACGTCGGCGGCGGCAACGATCGCCTCCTCGCCCGCACGGCCGGCATCGGCTTCCTCCACAGCGAGCCCGATCGCATCGAGCTTCCGGAGCCGCGCCTGCGTCTGCCGGTGGCGATCCGTCAGTTGACCGTCGCCATCCACACGCCCCAGTTCGCAGGTCTCAAATGCTTCCAGATACTTGCGGTCGTCTGTCTCGCTCACCCCAGAGGTGAGGCCGCTGACCATCCGCGCTCCCCGCACCGACTGGGAGATGCGCCGGCATTGCTCCAGAATCGGAGCATGCTTCGGGCAGAAGGGGCCTTTCTCGATTCGTTCCCACAGGTCGGCGACTTTGGCAGTGTCCGGTTTCTCAGCCGCCAACTGAACGGCAAGCTGCACGCGGTCAAACAGCGTCGGGAAGTAGTCGGAACGGAGCGTCCGACCGTGATGGGCGATCTGGGACTCGTGGACCCGTCCCGCGTCGGCCTCTTGCAACAGCGTGCAAATGGCATCGACGGCACCTATCCGAACTGCCGCCGTCTTCATCCGTCCGTTCAGACTCTGCACCGCGTCGTCGTGGCAAGTCTCCAGCCTAAGAGACTGGCCGCCCAGCCCGGTCGCCATCGAAGTGAACTGCGCCACGAACTTTCGGTCTCCCTCGAAGTCCTCGCCAAGGTCCGCGAGATCCAGAGCATGAACACGGCTGCGGGCCAGCTCGATCCGCGACTGATGCACGGTGGCATCGTCCTGCCCACCCCCTTCGACCACGGCGTCCCACGCGGCCAGAATGCGGCATTCACTCTTTCCGTCCTGAATGGCCGCGATGAGTGCGGCCAGAGATTCTTTGACGCGACTGCGGCCGCCATGCTTTTTGCGCAGTTCGGCCACGCGCGGGTCGTCGGGACTGAGACCGCCCGCCCTTGAAAGGGCTTCGACCGCCTCATCCAGTTGGTTGCCATCGAGGTTCGACTGCGCCTGCTTGAGCAGCGCGTCGAGTTCGCGTTCGTCCGCATCTTCACCGAGCCGCCGGATATCGTCTGAATCTGGCAGCAACCGCGAGGCGTCGGCCATCCGGCTGCGGGCATCGGCGAACTTTTCCCGAACGAGCAGGTCGCTTGCCTCCGCGAGGAATGTCCGAAACTGCCCGGCGTCCTTTTCAGAAAACCCGCACGATGTACATGCGGGATCGACGACCGGCTTTTTTTCCCCGCACTTGGGACAGGCGACGAGCAACGCCTGTCCGCATTGAGCACAGGCGTCGGCACCGGCGTCATTTTTGTGCTGACACTTCAAACATTTCTGTGGGATTTCAGTTGGATCCTTCGATCCGAGTCCGCCGGCGTAATTGCGCTCTAGCCGGTTGACGAATTCCGCCGCAAGCGGTTTCTGGACTCCCTTGTTGTGGGCGATGGCGACAAGTTTTTCGGCCTGCTGGAGGCCGAAATGCCCGTGGCTCTTGAGTACCGATCGGGCAAGCTTCCCGATGGCTTGTTCGACGGGATATTGTTCCAGGGAATTGTCGTACTTGTACCGCTCGGTATCGTTCTTGAAGATGTTGAGACACCTTTCCAGCACCTGCTTTTGCAGGTTGAGCTGGGGGTCTCTGGCCGCTTTAGGCCGAACCCCCTTAAGGGTCTCGTTCGCGCAGCCCAACATTTCGACGGTGGGGGTGTTCTGCGGCTTTCCCAGCAGATCATACAAGTTGCTTTTCTCGATGTGCTTCAGCTCTCCCGCAAGTTTCAGAAAAGCACGCTCGTCCATGTAGGGCTTTTCCTGTTCCGGCGGCGTCGCGATGACGGGGACTCTGACGACCCGTTTCACCGCTGCCTCGCCGAACTTCCGGACGAGGTCTTCGTGGGCCTGTCTCAACAGATAACCCTGCCCGGAGAGGACGCCGTACTCGTTGAGCAGCTCCTCTTCCATCTCCTCCGCGAGTTTTCGTTCAGCGTCGGCACGCTCCCGGGACTGGGTCCGTCGTTCGGCGTTGTCGGACAGCATCACGGACCTAATGCCCTTGCGATCCTGCTTGTCCTCCAGCAACGCAAAGTTCCGTTTCGCGACTGCCGCCGTCTCGCCGGATCCGTAGAGCGAAGCGTTGCTCCACTCGGACTCCTTGCGCTTGATCGCCGCCTCGATCGTACCGCGATCGGCTTCGGTGGACACGAGTTCCAGCAGTTCAAAGTAGTTTGTGCGCTTAGTCGTTGCCATTTCACTTCAGCCTCAAGGCGCGTTTGGTCCCCCCCGCCGTCTCGGTCAACTCGCGGGCGATAGAACTGAAAATCCCGACCACCTCGTGCTGTTTCGCATAGAAGCTGCCAGCCTCCGATGAGGAGATCTGCTTCAAAAAGTCCGCGTTCGATTGTTCGGTTCCCACGGCAATCGTCTGTATACCGTCCGCGCGGCAGGCCACCGACTCTTGGATGGCCTGGGGACAACAAGACCAGTGCCCATCGGTCAGCACGATTATGAACCGAGCCCCAGTCACATCCCGCAGGATTTGGTGGGCTGTCGCGAACGGAGTGGCAGCGTTTCCGACCCCGACGCGCGAGCACAAGACGTGCGGCTCCAGTGGCGCAATGGCACTCTCCAACTGGCCGGCATCCTGGCAGGCGGGACAAGTCACCTTGACCCGGTCCGCGAACTCGATGATGCCGATAGAACACTTAGACAAGTCTGACTGTTGCACAAATTCGCGGGCCGCCCTCTGCGCTGCGGCCACTCCCGCGCCAGCCATACTCCCGGACAGGTCGACCGCTAGGTAGGCGGTGATGTGCTGCCTCTTCCCCTTGCGCCGCGGAGGCTGGCGGATCCAGGACAAGTCTCCCAGATCGGACTCCTTCGTCAACGGAATTGTCCGGCCGGTGGACCGCAGACGCGCCGTGGCATCGACAGTCATGTTGCCGGTGTAGGAATACTCGACGTCAATTACCTGCAGGCCGCTGGGATCGTGTTCGATGCCAGCCGCATGCCACCGGGCGATGACGGTGCAGTCGACCGGATCCGTGCTTTCCCCCTGGGTCAGATAGACCTCCATCTCGTTTCCGTTTCCGGGACTGGTGTAGAGCTGAAACGGTCGCGTGTTAGAACACGGAACCCCCAAGTACTTGTTGATAATAATGCTGTTTGTGTAACGGCTACCGTCATCCGTTTCGGAGATCATCCCCAGCGGATGGGCGACCACGTCCTGGATCTTCTTTGGCCCCGGCAGGCGGAAGTGGGGTTTGTGCGGCGTTCGCTCGTCGAGCAGCCGTGCCGCTCGGATCGCGGCTCCCACGGCCACTGCGTGATCTGGATGTATGCCCGTCAGTGGAGCCCCGCCGGACATCTGCCGCACGTAGTCGGTGACCATCGGCATCCGAGTCGAGCCCCCCACGAGCAACACGCCCGTCAGCAACTGCCAGTTCAATCCCGCATCCTTTAACACCTCATTGCACAGCGACCGGGTGGCCTCCATGAGGTGGGAGGTGCGGCTCTCAAAATCCTCGCGTGTCAACTCCAGTCGTAACCGATGCCCACTGTGATGGAAGTTCACCACCGTGGACATCACACCCGAAAGGGTCTTTTTCGCCGTTTCTGCCAGCATCAGCAACTCGCCGCGCGGCAGTCCGTGACTGAGGGGATCGACGCCAAACTCGTCGCGAAAACGGTCCAGCACGTAGTCCGAGAGGATGTCGTCCCAGTCCTTTCCTCCCAACCCATGGTCCCCCTTGGTGGCGAGCACAGTGAACTCCTGTGGCGTGAGCCTGACGATCGAGACGTCAAACGTGCCGCCCCCGAGGTCGTAGACGAGGATGTTTTCCTCCCGCCCCGTCTGGTGCAGCCCGTAGGCGAATGCCGCCGCAGTCGGCTCGCTGATGATCTCGAGGACATCCAACCCCGCTTTCGTGCCGGCGGCGATGGTCGCGTTGCGCTGAGGATCTTCAAAGTAGGCGGGAACCGTGATGACCGCGTGCGCGATCGGCCGGCCAAGTCGCTCTTCGGCGTCCCGCTTCAGTTTCGACAGCACGAAGGCAGACAGATCGACCGCCGAGTATTGCTTCGCGCCGAGAAAAAAGGGGAGCGACAGGTTGCCCATGTGCCGCTTGAAGAACGCGGCCGTGTCGGGGTTCCCTTCCGACATCTGTTCCTTGGCGTCCGTGCCGACCACGACTCCCCGCTCGCCGATCCAGACCACCGATGGGGTGATTGACTCTCCCTCGGCATTCGGGATGACTTCCGGAACACTCTCACCGGCGATGCGGGCAATGACCGAATTGGTCGTCCCGAGATCAATTCCAACGGGCAGAATCTCTGACATGGCGGGGACCGCTCCTGCTACGGGGAGTTTGCCGGGACACTGTTAGGTACGTTTTCCAACGACTAGAGACGCAGGCCGGAGACCCGTTTCGTGGCTGCCGCAATCTCTTCCGGGGTCATGGCTCCGGCGACTTTGGCGTTAACCTCGACGACGTTGCCGGAAGCCTCCTCCTTTGCGCTCGCCGTCAGTTGGCCGTCAGTGGTCAGCGAGAAGGTCACTGGAATTTTCGTGTCGATCGGCAATCCTGGTGGGAGCTGCAGTTCGCCAGCGACAATCTCAGCGGATTCGTCGAGCGGGCTAATGGCGTCGTCGGAGTCATTCTCGACGACCCTGAGTTCGGCGATCCGTTGTCCCGCCTGAACCAGTCCGGCCTCAAACACAGCCGAAGCGGGAACCGGGGTGTTTCGCAGGATGAGGTTGGTCACGACGAGTTTGGCATCGCCATCCATCACGACGATGCCGTAGGTGTGGCTCGCAACGTCCTTGATCACCAGCCGTCGCGTGCCCGGAAGACTGAATTTCTTGCGAACCTCCTGTTCCGCGAGCTGCGTCTGTTCGGGAGTCGGTTGCGCGGGAGCCTCTTCGACGTTGCTGTCGGGTGCGGCGGCGGCCGCTGCCTCTTGGATGAGCTGGTTCTCTACGTACTTGATCTCGTCGTCGATGGCCAGCTTGTGTCCGAATATGGCTGCGCCGCGAGCGACCGCCTCGTCCTGGTCGTGCGCCTCGCAGGGAACTTTGAACTCCTCCCGCAGCCGAGCTTCCACCTGCGGCATCTTTGTGGACCCACCCACCAACAGGATCTTGTCGAAACCGCGATTGAGGTTCTTCTCGTTCCTCTTTTCCCGCTCTCTGACTGCGCGATCCAGCATTTCCCGCGTCAGGCTGATGGTGGAATCGAGCAGGTCGCTCGTCAGCCGTTCAAACGTCGCCCTGGTCACCTCGATCTTCGCCCGCCCGCTGCAAGTGGTGACGGGGATGTTCATGCTTTCGAGACGACTGAGGGTTTGCTTGGCGCTCTCCGCCTTCAAATACAGCCCCTGCATCAACTCTCCGTCCTGCCGGAGGCTGGCGGCGTCGGCAGCCTCCGGGCATGCCTGTTCGACGAGATAGTCCACAATCCGGTCATCCCAGTTGCGCCCACCGAGCATGTGGTCGCCTCCTGTGCAGACCACATGGATCTCGTTGTCGTTGATGTCGATCATGGTGATGTCGAACGTGCCGCCCCCCAGGTCGTAGACGAGCACAGTTTCGTCCTTCGCGGATTCCATGCCGTAGGAGATAGCCGCGGCTGTCGGTTCGTTGAGGATCGCCCGGACGTTCAGTCCGGCGATCACGCCCGCCTCACGGGTTGCATTCCTTTGGTCCGCCCCAAACCACGCGGGGCAGGTGATCACCACATCCTTGATCTCCATTTTGGTGTGGGCCTGCGCGTCGGCCACGACCTTCTTTAGCACGTAGCCGGACAGCTCCTGCGGCTTGTACTTCGTGCCGTCGATTTCGCGGGTCCAGGTGGGGTCGCTCATCATGCGTTTGAAGAGCATGGCTACCCGGTCGGGATAGATTTCCGCGTGCTCCTTTGCCACCTTGCCAACCTCCTGTTTGCCGTCGCCGATAAAGTAGACGACGGAGGGAGTGATGCGTTCATTTTCCGCGTTGGGTTCGATGACCACCCGGCCGGACTCGTCCATATACGCAAGGCACGAGTAGGTGGTCCCAAGATCGATCCCGAAAACGGTTTTCAACGTGTCGCTCATTGGCATGCTTCCCTTCGCAAAGAGTAGTAACTGTTTCTGGCAGGTCGGGGCAAAACCGGTTGCCGGTGTTTCAGGTATTGGTTGCGGCGTCATCCGGCACGGCTCCGGCGACGGCCACCGGTATGGAGACGACTGCCGGCGAAAACTTGTACAGCGTGACCTGCTCCGGTCGCACGACTTGGCTGT
Source organism: Schlesneria paludicola DSM 18645 (assembly GCA_945862235.1). Lineage (GTDB taxonomy): Bacteria > Planctomycetota > Planctomycetia > Planctomycetales > Planctomycetaceae > Schlesneria > Schlesneria paludicola_A. The sequence continues at coordinate 33,840 of CAMAYU010000021.1, read as the reverse complement.
TGTATTGGAACCCGCACCGGCGGCGCGTGGCCACGCGCCCGTCGAGAGTCCGATCACCTGTCGTTTCGAGTCGGACGGCTCGCTGCCGCGTGGCATCGAACTGATCGTCCGGCACGGAAAACTGATCGAAGCCGTACCGGCTCAGGATGTCGTGCAGTTCGTCGCACATCTCGTCGGCTAGCGAGGCCCGGGCCTGCGCTGCCGGATCGTCCCCCTTCGCCCGTTCCCGCTTCGCCATCTCGGCGTAGTCACCACTGGTGGCGATCAGGTCGAGAACCAGCGGCTCCAGTAGTTTTCTTAACATCCCCAGCCGGTGCTCTTGGACCTCGCCGTGGAGTTGGTCGATGATCTTATTCAGGTGCTCCTCGCGGCTCACCTTCAGTTCGACTGTCTGTTCGAGACGCTGAAGTCGCTGCTCGATGGGGGCCAGGCTGTCGGCAAGCCGCGCCACCAGTGCCTCCGGATCGAAGGCCATCGGCACCGGGATGCCAACCGACGGGTCCGTTGTCGGTTCGTCCTGCGTCGGTTCGACCGCTGGCATTTCCGCGACTGTCGCAGCAGCGGCTGCCCGAGGCTCGTCGATTCCCTCGAAAACGACATCCGCCGGAGCCATTTCGTCGATGGGTGGCGGCGGCAGCGGCATGTCATTCATGCGGGACGGAGTGTTCGGCAAACTGGTCACGACTGGTTGACTCCGGGTACGAGGGAAGTTCATTTCAGAACCTGATAGCCGCTGATGTGCAGCAGCCACAGGAAAGGTTCCTGGATTCCGAATGGCTTGAGCGAGCGGCGGTTTAGGTCATCAATGCCAATTTCTGTTTCGATGATGTTCACCGGCGTCAGCGGGAAGAACAGGAATCGGGCACCAAAGTTGTCCTTGAGATCCCGCTCGACATCCCAGCCGAGAAACATCTCCTTCAGGAACTGCCCGACAATCTTGGAGCGTGTCTCCAGCAGGTCGAGCGTGACCGGTTCGTTTTCAGTTTTCCGCAACTTATCGAGCAGTTCGTGGCCAGCTCCCGCCAACGGATTGTGCCTCGGAATCAGGTCGAGCTTGGGAATGCACACGGCGACGGGGACGTCGAGCACGCCGTCGTGCTGGATTCCGCGAACGGCCTTCATCTGTGCGCTTTGGTCACAGAGCATCTTGAGTTGATCGTCCTTGGTCAGGAAGTTTCCGTTGTCCGGAAGGACTTGTTGCGGGTCGAGGAACAGCAGGAAGCCGTCCATCTTCATCGCCCGCTCTTTCAGCTTTTCCTTGTCGATATGCATGTTCATGACCTCACCACCGAGATCGAACAGCAGCAGGTTTAGGGAATTGGGCGGAAACAGGGCACGGTCACGAATCGTGAACAGGAGCGGCTCGGGGATTCGATCCGGATCGGCCTCGGTCGGATCAGGCCGTTTTCCCTTCCGCAGGTTTTTCAGCATGATGTCGAAGCTCTTCTCGACGTCGCTGAAGGAAGGAACCCAGGACATGCGCGCCGCAACCTTGGTCGCCTTGTTTCGGATCTGGTCGTAGAACTCGAGAATGAAATGCGTTTTTCCGCCTGAACGAACACCCACCGTCGGGAAGCAGAGACGCTCTCCATCAAGCAGGTTGGACGGCATCCGTCCATCGCACTCGGAACACTCGAACGTAGATTTCGTAATCTTGAGCGTACCGGCTGCGAGGCAGCGCGGACAAATCCGGCGGTTGTCACTCAGACGCTTCGTGGTGCTGCGCCGTGCCCGTACGAACGGGATCATGCAGAGCAGAAATGACACTCCGACGGTGCCCACGGCCGCGATCGAGATCGTCTGCGTCCGGGTCTGTTGGGCGGCGACAAACTCCGTTAATTCGTTCCCGCGTCGTGCGAGTTCGTTGGCAACCGTCCCCACGTCCTGTTCGTAGAGTTCCAACAGGGCATCGACGAGCAGAAGCGACTCCAGCCGCTTCATGCTTTCTTTCTCGCCGGCCACCAACACCCCGGCAACCGCTGTGGGACCGTCCCCTTTGCCGTTGCCGAAGATTTGTTCGAGCCGCGAGAAAACCTGAACTCGCTGCCCACGTAACTGTTCGGAGAGACTCATTCGACGTGAGCGAGTGTCCTCCAGTTCCACGGTCAATTGCGATTTGAGCCGACTTAGTTCTGCGACCTGCCGCACCTGCCAGGTCGATAAGGGTGTTAGATCGTGTTGACCACCACAACCGGCCAGTGTCAGCGGCATGAGCGCCGCCAGAACCGCAGCCGAGCCATTCCGCAGAAACGACTGGGACCGCACAGTCTTGCGCCATTCAATGCGGCGCTCGTGCAATTGCAGGAGCCAGCTCACAAGTGCCAGCAAACCGATGGACGGTGCCAGCCAGCACAGCAGCGAAACCCAACTGAGCGAGCGCGTCACACCGACATCGACTCCCAGCCGGGACTCTATGCGCCGGGCGTGCTCGCGAAAGCGGAGGCCCGAATACTGGGCCTGTTCCCATTGCCTGCGGGCGTCCACCAACACGGCGGCCTGGGCGGCCGCGTGGGAGTCCAGCGATTCGTTTCGCGCATTGCCGGATTGGGTCCACTCGGCGCGGACGACGGGCAGCAGGTGCGGGGCCGGCTCAGACTGCTGCGAAGAATCACGCTGGAGTTGCTGCTCAAGGAGCATCGTCTCCAGTGTCAGAACCTGAATCCTTCCGCGTTCGTCGAGAATCTGCGAATGGAGATCGACGACCTCGCGATAGAGCCGTTCCAACTCTGGATACTCGAACTCTGTTGCCCAAACGCGTTCTGACGGCCACCCCGCTAGGGCAACGATCATCATCGCTGCGGCAACAGCACGGAGCACGGCGTGAATCGCGGTCGTTTGCACAGATCAGCCCATCGACTGTGATTTGCTCGAAACATCGCGTGGTCCAACGAACCCAGCGAACCTCACCGAGCTTCCGTGCAACACGTATAGTTCAACGCAAGCGCTGCAAGAGGTCGGGAATGTACCGATGTTGTGATTCACAGCACAACACACAAGCGTTGCCAGATTGAACGGCGTGATGTCCGTTGGTAGACGTTCTCTAGCCCCATCGCCCCGTCGTGAAGTACCTCGGTGTTTGACGCTGATTCGCAGTCCGTCAGATCACACCCCCGCGTCTCGGTGAATTGCTTCGTAGGAAGAAACGCTCCCACACGCGAATGCGTCCCTGGAGATATTGAAGTCAAAGGACTGCGTACCCAAAACCATGAGGCATTAGAAGACCAAGAATGGGCCATTTGGCTTGGGTATCTGGAAGCGATCAAGGAGAACCTCCTTTCACCACAGCAGAGTGCTACGCCGGCGGTCTCACCTCCTGTCGCAATCGCGGAGGTCGCTGAGCCGACCATCGCCGCCGCAGCGAGCTAGAAGTCAAAGAGGTCGTCGAGAGAGATTTCGGTCTGACCGTTCTATTCCTTGAAGTGTGACTTGCCTCATCTTCGTGCAGGGCATCCGCCATCAAGGGCCGGTTGGATGGCTTCGTAATCCAATTCCTATGATCCGACTTTGACAATCTGCATCAGGTCATCATGGATCTGTTTCCACGGTTGGGCAAGGTCCAACGTGAGCGCGCGAATGCGATGGCCGTGGGTCGTGAAATCGACGGCGAAATCTTGGGTTGTTCGCGGATACAGCAGGATCCCCTCTGCTTGCTCCCAACCGGGTTCAGAGGATCGCTGGCGCAGGTAGGTGAAGAGTTGATAAAGATTGCCAGGAGGGAGCTTTGGCAAACCGTATTCACTTGCCTTGAGGGCTTGCGCATAGAACTTGGTGTCGAGAATGATTGCGCGACCCGGACAGTGTAGGCAGACGTCGGTTTTCATTTGGGGCAGCAGGTCATTCGCACCCTCGTTCTGACTTTCGATCTGCCACTTGAATGTCAGCGCGTTCACCTGCCAGTCGGGGAGTTCGCGGTGGTAGAAGTTGAAGACGAACTTCTCAAACAGCCGGGCAAGCCCGTTCTTTTCAAAGTCGCGGAAACGGTTGCCGCTGCCAAACTCGTCTGGAAGCCAGTGCTCGTGGATGAATTCACAAATGCGGAGTAGGAAGCCGTAAATGCGGTTGTTGCGGTGGAGTTGAACTCGCCGGAAGTGAACGGCCCGGAGTTCAATTGGTTGGACGGGAGCGAGCCAGCGAAGCAGGTCGAGTACATCCGCACGAGTGTCGCTGTTCAGATCGGCTGCGTCGTGAAGGCGCTGAAGAGTGGTCTTGAGAATCTGGTTTGGCAGCGTGTCGTATTCAAGTTCATCCCATTCGCATGCGGCTCGCCCGCGGCGGATCAGGTCGCGACGAAGTGTTGTCGTGACGAGCAGCTTGCCACGCACACCAGGAATTTCGTCCTGACATAGGAGATAGCCGCGATCGAGGCCACGCCGGAGCAGACGGCGGGTGCCATTGACCAAAACGCGAGCGAACAGATCCAGCAAGTTTGTGGAATCCAACGCGCCGACTTCCGCAAGCGTGTCCTTCTCCTCAAGTTTGTCCCAAGCATAGCAGAGCAGATAGTAGACGTTGTTGATGGGGATTTTCACTGGACTTGCCTGGCGGACTACGGACTCAAAGCCCAACGAAAATCAAACGGAAGATGACGTGCGATGGCGGTACTCTACGCGAGCAGATCTTTGACGAGCTGATCAACGGTCTCGTGAGAGTCGAAGTACTCTTCCAAGAGTGGCTGGATCTCACTGTCAATCACCTCTCGATACCACGCCTCATCCAGCGGACCGGTGGCGGGGGCGAAAAAGCTGTGGCCAATGCGGAAACCAGCGCCAAGGTCGCGGTCCTTGTCGATCGCCGCGTTCAACACATCAATGCGTTGACGGATGCGGTTCAGCAACTCATTTGAGGCCCCACAGTTCGTCAACCAGGCGCCGAACGCAGGTGATGCAAATTCGGGGTCGAGTGTTACAAACGCAAAACGGCGACGCAGCGCGTAATCCACCATCGCGAGCGAGCGATCGGCGGTGTTCATTGTTCCGATGATGTAAAGATTGGCCGGCAGGTAAAAGGTTTCGTCCGCTTCTTCGGAATAAGTCAGTGGAATAGCGTGCTCCGGCCCCCGCTTGTCAGCTTCAATGAGCATCAGCAGTTCGCCAAAGATTTTCGCCAGATTTCCGCGATTGATTTCATCAATCACGAAGAACCAATCCCGCTGCGGGTCATTCCTCGCAAGCCGCGCGAACTGGTGAAAGACTCCGTCGTGCCGTCCCAGCCCAGTTCCTTTTGGCCGATACCCCTGAACGAAATCCTCGTAACCGTAACTCGGATGAAACTGGACCATTTTCACGCGTTGCGGGTCCTGCTCCCCCATCTGCAAATAGGCCAATCGGCGAGCGACGAATGTCTTGCCGACGCCCGGAGGCCCTTGAAGAATGACGGTTTTCTTGCGTTTCAATCGCGAGAGAATCTTGTCGAGTTGGAGCTCCGTCATAAACAGTCCCTTGAGCGCATCTTCCTTTGTATACACCGTCGTTTGACTGGGGGGGAGGACAAGGTTGCGCTCATCGATCATCGCCCGGATGACGTCGTATTCATCCGCCGTAACCGCGAACAGGCTGCCCTGTTTGTGGATCAAAGGCTCGCATTCTGAAAGCGCATCCACGGACTGGAGTTCAGCCAGCGTGACGGGTACACGAATCTCTTCAATCTTCCGAAACTCGATTACCTCACCATCGACGGTGTCGTGTAATGGCTTGGTGATCTCACAAATCGCCACAATTTCCTTGTCCGGGTTCGTCACATACCCGAGCAACAAATCGCCCGGCCGAACCGCTTCAAAGTGCTTGTATTTCTGCCGCTTGTTTCCGGCTTCATTGCGGGACGTGTAGCTCTCAACAGCTCCCAAGGGAAGGTTGCGGAAGTCCCAGATCTTGGGGTTCGCATTGAGCCACCAGTAGTGCGTTGAATTGACCACGACATCCGCAGGCGGCGATGGGCTCAGTTGCAGACCTACCGTTGTCGCAAGGATCGCTACGAAATCTGAATATGTCGTGATATCGGTCAGCGTCTTTAATGCCATTTTGTGGTCATCTGGCAAGTCCCATTCGCCCTTGTCAGACCATTTCACGTTTCGGATGTGCCGGTAGTGTGGCCTCGCCGAATCGAATTTGTAGTCCCCCTTCACCTCACCGTAGCCGAGAAGTTTTGTACGACCCTTTTTGGCGAAAACAATGTCACCCGGCTTGAGATCGTGGACAAATTGCCAGCAGGCATAAGCATCGTTCGTGGGAGATGATTCACCGGGTTGCAGTTCTTGAATTTTCTGGAGAATCTCGTCCTTGTTCTTGAATTTGCGGAGGTCACCCGTTCCATACCATCCGATTGCGGCGATGCCGTCTTCGTAAAAGTTCTCCCACTGGTTTCCTCCTTCTCCTGGCGACAGAGTCCAATAACGCCGACTTGTTACTGGCGGCATCACGGGTTTGTCCGTTCCATCCGCATTTGCGTAAGTCTCGTACAGCCAACTGAAGAACTGATCGAGCTCCAGATTGAGCGGGAGGTCGGTCTGCTTGCCAACGATTTCCTCGTACTCTTTCGCCACGGGCCGAGTGGCTTTGCTGAAGGCTTCCAATCCGGCAACCAAGTCACCACCGGCCGATTTCTCGATCTTGATGTCGAGGAATTGTGCTGCAAAAAGATCGCGGGCGTTGACGAACATGAATTGGTCAGGGAACAAGTAACCGACGAGCTCACTGACAGCCGACTTCCCAAAGTAATCAAGTCGATACTCCGGATTGCTGCTGAATTGTCGTATCCGTTCCGAGGGTGCGCCGGCACCGTGAGCCAAGTAGATGAAACTCCTGCTGTAGTGCTCCAGCGGATGGTTGGGTTTGCCGAGAGCATTGGCCTTTGCCAGGGCCATGCTCTGAAAACAATGCAGATGAGCACCGATCTTCTGAATATCAGGCCACTCGGCGGTTTCGAGTTTGTCACGTTGGAAGAACTCGCGAAAAAACTCGTGGTACTCGCGGACGAATGCGGCCTTCGTGAACCAGGCGGGTGCGACAGGCTTGAAGGCTTCCAGGTACTCGGTGGTTTTGCTCATGACAGGCCCTATGGTTCATTTCAAAAACTGATTCGCCGCGTGGATGCTTGATCGTCCATTGTTGTGCGGGGCGAAATGTCACACCGAGCTTCAGATGTCGAGACAGGCTAAGTGCTGCACCCCTCCAAGGCGAGTCACTCAAGCGTCAGGCTTGGTTGAACCCGCTTCCTCCGTCACAGGCCACCACATCTCCGATTTTGAGGCAAAAAAGACCGTGCCGACGCTTGGTTCGTGGATGAAGCCTTGCCACGCTAGGATGCTTCTCCGGGCGTGTCGGAATGCGGCATCCCGATGATTCGGGATTGGCTCTGCCTTTGATTCTTGGTGAGTGTCAGAACAAATCGTCCGGGGCGTAACAAAGATGGCTGTCATGGTTGAAGATCGTGGTCCTGTGATGATTCTGGTGTCGGAGATCGATCTGATTCTGACGGCACAGTTGGCGTTGGCGTGGGCTGGCGAGAAGGGTGAGGAACGGCGGCTCGGGTGGTGGCAGACGGATCTGGTCAGCGAGTTCGGCGGAAAAGATCTCTTCAAACAGTTGATGCCGCACACTTGGGAATGGGCCGTCTTGCAGGCCGCTCGTGAGGCGGCGCGGCGGTGCGATGCCGAGTTGCGTCAACGAGACCATGACCCCGATCGGATCCTGTCACTCTTCAATCTGGGTTTCGCAGTCGATGAACGAACCGACGAACGGCTGTTGGATTTTAAGCGATCTGGCGTTTCTCCGTTTGAGGCACTGCCGGGGTTGAAGGAAGTTCTGACCGAGACGTGGCAGGCGAATCAATTTGGAGATTGGGTTCAGGGACATGGCAAGGCCGAGACTGTTTCGGAACCGATCGGACGCCGTTTGAGGGGCGATCCGCCAGAGTCCTTGGTGCTATTGGTCAATCGTCTCGTCTCGGCTTACTGGCCGTTCGCGAGCGAATATCCGTTGCCACACTTTCGGAGGGCGACATGACGAAACGTCCTACGGAATGTGTCGTCATTCACAATCGTTTGGCCAAGTGCGTGCTGGCGGTCGATGAGTCTCGGACCTACTGGCAGCACATCGCCGAAGGGGCCGGTCCGGTCGAAGCGAAGCAGGCGTTTGAGGAATGTTGGTTCGGGGCCAAAAGCCTGCCCTGCGTGCAGATGCTACTGGCGAATTTTCGCGTTCGGTTCGATGCCTATCCGTCGGCGCTCAGCGTTCTGGCGGGCTGGCAGCAGATGGCCGTGGAGACCCGGCGCGTCATCTGTCACTGGCACGTGCAACTGGCAGATCCGCTCTATCGCCGATTCACGGGCGTCTACCTGATCGAACGGCGAGATCAGCAGCGAATGGATGTGACGCGTGATCTCGTCACCCGCTGGGTTGAGCAGCAGTGCGAAGGTCGCTGGGCACTGAATACCTGTGTGAAGTTTGCGAGCAAGCTGTTGTCCACCGCCTATTCGGCAGGATTGACGACGACCAATCGCGACCCACGGCCGATGAGGTATCCGGTCGTGGACGACATGGCCCTGACCTACCTGTTGTTGCTGCTGCGAGAAGTTCAATTCGACGGCACGCTGCTCGACAACCCGTATCTGGCCTCGGTCGGATTGCGGGATGACTCCTTGGAGCGACGGCTGAAACGCCTTTCGGCACTCCGGTTCAGCCGGCAGGGCGAACTCGTCGATTTTAACTGGCAATTTGACAGCCTGACCGATTGGGCACGAGCCACGGTCTGTGCGACAGAAACGATGCCGCTGCGAGGTGCCTCATGACGGCGGACCTGTTTGAAAACCTGTCTCTCACGCTGTCCGATGCGTTCACGGCTTTGAGGAAGGATCTGATTCACCCGGACGGTCCCAGCATCAGCACGATGCGTAATTACCGGTTTGCGATCCTGCAGTATCAGCCGGCCGACGAATTCAAGCTGCGGGCCGAAGTGCAGCGGCTGAGCAGTGATCTGATGGCCAACGGCTGGGTCGTCCTGACGATCAATCTGCAGCGACTGTTGCTCGATCGCGTGCGTGCTCAGAGCGAAGACTGGATGCACCGTGTCATCGCGATGGAACGCAGTACGGCGAAGTCATCACGCGAACGGGGACTGAACTACTTGCAGAACAAACTGGCACCGCTGATCGAAGGCCCCGACGGGATCGCCGCCGACTGCAGCCGCATCATCAGCAACTACATCGACGAGCATCCGGACAAAGTCGATCACACTGTGGCGTTGATCGGCCGGTCGGGTTCGCTGTACCCCTTCTTCCGTTCGTCAGCCCTACTGAAACACCTAGACGGGCAGACCCGCAACGTCCCGGTTGTCTTGTTGTATCCCGGTGAGCGACGTGGCGAGAAGGGCCTGTCGTTCATGGGAGTTTTGTCTCCCGACAGTGATTATCGTCCCCGCATCTATCCCTGACCACCAAGCCGGACGGGCAAGAGTGCCCATCCTCCAAATCGCCCGCACGCCACTGAGTTTCAACATGCTGATTCGCAACCTGTTCGTCTTGGACGTGACCCGAGACATTCCGCCCGTCGTGTACTTTCACGAACAGACGCCGGAGAAGCTCGCGACGGAAGTCAGCGAATACATCATCACGGGAGGCTGGCCCGACGGTCATCCGAATCATCGTCGCGTCCCCGACGGCATTCACGAACAGTACGTTCGGTTGCTCAACAACATCGTCAAAGAACTCGACAAGCGTGACGGAGTCGATCTGCCCGCCATCTGGATCTCGGGCTTTTACGGTTCGGGAAAGTCGAGCTTCGCCAAGTTGCTGGGGATGGCCCTGAATGGCGTCGCGCTACCCAACGGGAAATCGTTGTCAGAAGCCTGGCTGGCCAGAGACACCTCGCCGCAGGCCGGTGAATTGCGTGATGCCTGGAAGACCTTGCGGGCCAAGATCGACCATCCGGTTTCGGTCGTGTTCGACATCGGCGGCTTTGCCCGCGACAACGAGCAGATCCATGCGGCCGCGATGCGACAGGTCCAGAAGCGGTTGGGTTATTGCACTACCGACCCGATCGTAGCCGACTTCGAGTTGAAGCTGGAGCGAGACGGCGAGTGGCCACGCTTTGAGAAGCTGGCCCAACAAAACTTTGGCAAACCCTGGAAAGATGCCAAGGACAGTTCTCTCGTTGAAGATGGTTTCTCGCAGGTGATGTCCACGATGTTTCCGGATCGTTACACCGATCCGATGATGTGGTACTCCAGTCGCGCCGGCATGCATCAACGGTCCGAGTCTCCGGAAGAGGCGGTCGATGCCATTGGAGACATGCTGAAGTTTCGCGATCCGAACGCGACGCTGTTCATGGTCATCGACGAGGTCTCGCAATATGTGCGAGGGAATCAGGACCGGATCGATCGACTGCGGGCGTTTGCGTCGGCTCTCGGTTCAAAGCTCAAGGGCAAGGTCTGGGTGCTGGCACTCGGGCAGCAGAAGATCGACGAGGAGGGCGGGGACATTTTGCTGACGTGGGCCAAGGATCGCTTCCCGCAAAAACTGCGAGTTCACCTGGCCCCGACTAACATTCGCGATGTCGTTCACAAGCGACTTCTGCAGAAGACGCCCGAGGCCGAAGCTCTTCTCAAGACGCTCTTTGAAAAACATCGTCCCGATCTCAAATTGTATGCCTACGGTTGTGAGTCGGTCACGGCAGAAGACTTCGTCGAAACGTACCCGATGCTGCCGGGGCATATTGAACTCTTGTTGCAGCTCACCAGCGCCCTGCGATTGCGCTCGGCACGTGCTCAGGGGGACGACCAGGCGATACGTGGGCTGATGCAGCTTCTCGGGGAACTGTTTCGTAGCCAAGAACTGGCAGACAAGCCAGTAGGGACGCTGGTCACCCTCGACAAGATCTATGAAGTCCAGCACACCGCTCTCGGTGCCGACGTGCAGTCGAGCATGGCTCGCGTGCTGAGTCATTGCGCGGATGAGAACTCGGATCTCAAGATTCGGGCAGCCAAGGCGGTGGCGCTGTTGGAATTGATTCAGGAGACGGTCCCCACCGATGCCAAGCTGGTGGCGCAGTGTTTGTACGACCGCATTGATCGCGGTAGCCAAGTCGATGAAATCACCGAAGCCCTCGAAGAACTGCGGCGGCTGAACCTGCTCGGCTACTCCGAGAAGCAGGGCTACAAGATCCAATCCTCGGCCGGTGAGGAATGGGAACGCGAACGCCGCGAGAACAGCATCGGTCGCCAAACGATCTGTGAAGTGATCCAGGAGTCACTCAAGCTGCTGCTGACCGAACCCGAGCGGCCGAAGTTGCACGCACGTCCGTTCCCGTGGGCGGCGTCCTTCTCCGACGGCCGGCAATTCACCGATACCGCGCTGCTCGATCCGCGCGACGAAGCGATTGTTCGAGTCGACTTCCGCTTCGTGTCGCGTGAAGAGCGAATGGAATCCGTCTGGATCAAACGCAGCGATGAAGCCGCACTTCACAACCGAATCGTTTGGGTCTGCGGTGATACCGAAGATCTGGAGTCGCAGGTCCGCGAGTTCGCCCGATCGCGCGACATGGTCAACAAGTACAAGCCGCGCAGCCAATCGTTGACTCCGGCACGACGCAGTTTGCTGAGTCAGGAAGAGGGCCGGCAGGAAGAATTCGAGAAGGCCGTGAAGACCCAGGTCACCAAGGCGTGGATGGCTGGGCGGATCTATTTCCGCAGCCGGACCTTGTCACCGACAGAACATGGTGCAGCGTTCGGCTCCGCGTTGCTGTCCGCCGCAAATCGGCTGTTGCCCGATCTGTTCCCACACTTCGTCAACGTGCAGATCACACCGGCGGAAATGATGCAGCTCGTGGACAGCGATTTGACGGGTCCGTCTCCGAAGTTTCTGAGCGACGAGTTAGGCATTCTCGAATTGGATGCCGGCCGTTATGTGGCGACTTGCAGCGGCGTGATCCCCAAGCGTGTGGAGGCCAGCATCGAGAACCTGGACGGCGTCAGTGGTTCGAGTCTGATTTCAGAATTTGGCGGCCCGCCCTACGGCTACACGAGCGATCTGATCAAGGCGTGCGTGGCGGGACTGTTGCGTGCCAGCAAGATCAAGATCAAACCCGAAGCGGGGACGGAGATCACGGCACCGCGCGACGCCGGGTCGCGGGATGTGTTTGAAAAAGATCGGTCGTTTCGTCGAGCCGAGATCTTTCCGGCCGGTGACGATGACATCGGCTTTCCAGCACGCGCCCGGATCTGCAAGTTTTTTCAGGAACAACTCGGCTATGCGGTGGACCGAGAAGACAACGCGATCGCCGATGCGGTCGCCGAGTATTTCCCCAAGCAGGTCGATCGCCTGAACGAGGTTCTCGCGAAGCTCAACCAGTTGCCGGATTCTCCCGCGACTCCCAAAGAGTTGACCAAGCTCGCGACGGGCATCGAGCAATGCGTCCGTTCCGCTCGCTTTACGAAGCCGACCGTGAAGCTCGTCAAGAAACACCTCGACGGACTGCGTGACGGTGTGCAGCTTTTGAACATCTTTTCCTCCGAGCTGACCGACGAGACCATCCAGGCGGTGTGTCAGGCGGCGGACGTCTTGCGGTATCAGGTCGAGCAGTTGCGCGAACTGGGTGCGCTGACGGCGGAAACGGAAGAGGCAGCGGATCGACTTCAGAAGCAACTGAAACAGGAACGCCCCTGGCGTGAGATTCGATCTCTGGACGGCGACCTTCAGCAATTGCGCGACGCCTACATCGCCCAGCGGCGGCAGATCCTGCAATGGCAGGAGGAGCAAACGGAACTGGCGCGTGGCCGTCTGAAGTCACGAGATGGCTTCAGTACGCTGACCGCCGACCAGTCGCATCAAGTCTTGCGACCGTTGTCCAAGGCGACGACGGACACGACCGACAAGGCCATCGCACCGGCGCTGTTGATGATGAAAGATCCCGTCGTCGTCTCGCTCAAGCGCGCGGAAGACGAAGCGGGCGACATCCTCGACGGCCTCCGCAGCCAGGGGCAGCAGCCGCTGGTGGTGAAGGTGGATCTCAATCTGAGGAATCGCGAGCTGGCGACTGAAGCGGATGTCGAAGCCCTGCTCTCAGAACTGCGGGAGCGATTGATGCAACAAGTCCGCAACGGCAGTCGAGTCCGGCTGCAATGACGCTTGAAGACTGTTGGCAGAAAGATGGGTGGTAGAAAAATGGGAGGGGAAGTTTCGATGAAAGAGATGTGCTCGGGTGCCACGGTGACGGCTTTGCGTCGCCGTGCCTTCAATGTCGAAAAAACACGGCGACGCAAAGCCGTCACCGTGGCACCCAGCAGACCCTCGTGTTCAGCCAACCTCTGAACTCGCCATTGATTGCTTCCCATTTTTTACCACCCATCTTTCTGCCATCCTCTTCCGCCAAGTAACACCCACCCATGTCGATGACTCCCGAAGCCAAGAAACAGCTCTCGAACACGATTCGCTCGTTGCGGGCCAGCTTGCTGGATGACCTGCAAGCTGAGACAGGGCGTGTCTATCGGCTGGCGATCAAGGCCAAAGAGGCGGAGCTGAATCAGGCGACGCTGGTCAGGCGGCAGCGGTTGGAAGCCTGGCTCGACGAGCAGGTCCGGGCCGAGGCGGTGCGGGGGAAGCAGCAGCGCACACGCGATGACTTTCTCGGTGATGTGGTGAAGCAGGCGGCCTACACGCTGCTCAATCGGCTGGTCTTTCTGCGGTTGCTGGAAGCGTTCGAGCAACGCAGTCCTCACGTCGTGACGGGGGGCTGGAACAGTCTGGGTTACAAGAACTTTCGCGAGGTCGCTCCGGCTCTGATCCGGAATGACGAGACCGAGGGCTATGCGTTTCTGTTGAAGCTGGTGTTTGAGGATCTGGCGGTCGACTTGCCCGGTCTGTACGGCCCCGCCGGCATGGCCGATTTGATTCCGATCCCGCCCAAGACGCTGCGAGCCATTGTCGATGCGTTCGATGACAAGGAACTGCGCAGTTGCTGGACCGACGACATGACGCTCGGCTGGGTCTACCAATATTGGAACGATCCCGAGCGTGAGGCGTTGGACGACAAGATCAACGCCGGTGGCAAGATCGAGCCGCATGAGATCGCCAGCAAGACACAGATGTTTACCGAGCGGTACATGGTCGATTGGCTGTTGCAGAACAGTCTGGGGCCGATGTGGCTGGCGATGTGCCAGAAGCACGGCTGGACGCCGGAGGTCGAGGCCGACGGCACGCTCGATCTGCTGGAGCAGCGGCGTGTCGAGTGGCGAGCAAAGCGGGATGAACGACAGGTCGCCTTGGCGGCAGCGAAGCAGCGACAAGAAGCGGACCCGTCATACCAGTTCGAGGAAAAGAAACTGCCGGGCGTCTCACTCACCGAGTTGATGCCACTCAATACCGATGCCGAGCGGCGATGGGCGTACTACGTGCCGCAGCCGATTCCGCAGGACGCGATCGACCACGCGCCAGAGAGCGTGTGGGATTTGAAGATCCTTGACCCGGCGGTGGGGTCGGGGCATTTTCTGGTGGTCGCGTTCGACCTGCTGTTCGCGTTGTATCAGGAAGAAAGTAGGCATCGGGAAGAACTGAGCCGCAAGGCGCTAGCCGCGGGTTCTTCTGACGTACCGCTATCACAACCGGCGGCTAGCGCCGTGCCGCTCACGACGGGGACGACTCGCGACATCGTTGAGCGCATCCTCTCGTACAACCTGCATGGGATCGATCTTGATCCGCGAGCCGTGCAGATTGCGGCGGCGGCGTTGTGGTTGAAGGGGCGGTTGACGTGTGCCGAGGCGCGGCCGGAGCGGCTCAATCTGGTGGCGTCGAACCTGCGGTTGGCGAGTCTGCCGGACGACGATCCGTCGCTGGTCGAACTGCGTCGCGCCGTCGAAGCGGAGACGGGGATTCCGGGGACGCTGACGGACTCGATCGTGCATGCGCTGCGCGGGGCCGATCATCTGGGGAGCCTGCTCAAGGTCGATGCGGCGATCGACGCGGCCATTGCCGAGTTCGAGCGGAGCCTGGGGTGGGAAGCCTGGGGCGACCGCGTCCAGCAGTTGAATCTCTTTCCGGACGGTCGGATCGAGCAGCAGAAGTTTCAGTTCTCGCGTGAGCGTGTGGCGGTCGGTGTGCTGTCGGCGTTGGAAGCGTTCTTGACGCGGCACACCCGCGCGGATGAACTGGGCCTGCGTCTGTCGGGAGAACAGCTCGCCGCCGGCGTCCGGTTTCTGCGGATGGTGCGCGAGGGTGCGTATGACTTGGTGGTGGCCAACCCGCCGTATCAGGGAACCAGCAAGATGGCCAGCTCGAAGTACATCGAGCAGCAGTATCGCTTGGGCAAGGCCGACCTGTTTGCAGCGTTCCTGCTGCGCGGCCTGGAGTTGGTCCGCCCGGGCGGCGTGTCGTCGATGCTGACGATGCGAAATTGGATGTTTATCAAGCAGTACTCGGAACTGCGGCAGCATTTGCTTGAGACGTACGACATTCGCAGTCTGGGTGATTTCGCGGTCGGGGCGTTTGATGCAGTGCCCAACGATGTATTGAGTGTGACGGTGAGCGTGATTCACCGTGCTGAACATCGACTGGAAAGGAGCGTTGCTCAGCAACCGACTCCTCCGCATGACACGTCGTACGACCGCGCCCGAACGTCGCGCAAGCGAGCGGCAACGCTGTGCCACATGGGCCGACACCACTTCGATCCCGCCGCGCTGAAGGTCGTACCGGAGTGGCCGCTGGTCTATTGGTGGGACGCCGCCGACTTACAGCAGTATTTGGAACGCGGAACACTGGGTGATAAGCATCGCATCGCCCAAGGCATATCCACCGCAAATGATCCACGCTTCATTCGCTTTGTGTGGGAATCGCCATCGTCGTGGCACGCGGTTCATCGCACAGGAGAACTGAGCCCCATGTCCCGTTTTGCTCCATTGATCAAAGGCGCGATGTGGCACGAATGGGTGGAACCGTTGACGTACGTTGTGTCGTGGTCCCCGGCTGCTCTGGCGATACGCGTGCAAGACGGCTCGGCATTTCGGAGTCCGAACACGCACTTCAGAATTGGCGTCGCATGCACCGCAATTGGGTCAATGTTTCGCGCGAGAGCGCATCGTTATCGCAGCGTTTGCCACAACATGGG
Source organism: Schlesneria paludicola DSM 18645 (assembly GCA_945862235.1). Classification (GTDB taxonomy): domain Bacteria; phylum Planctomycetota; class Planctomycetia; order Planctomycetales; family Planctomycetaceae; genus Schlesneria; species Schlesneria paludicola_A. The sequence continues at coordinate 17,752 of CAMAYU010000021.1, read as the reverse complement.
GACGTCAGTCTTCAGCGCGTCTGGAGCTACCGAAGTCTGTGCGTTGAACTCACGTCGCATGGAGTATTTCCTATCGTCGCTAAATCCTGGTCTGCACTTTGAAGTTGGTGATTTGAAACGGGCACCCGACATTGATGTCGCGGATGGCAACCGCATCTTTGAAACGATCGACGACGCCTTCTCGACACACGAATCGCATCGGGAGCCGTCGGTGGAATTCCAACAGCCGGGTCCGTCGCCGTGGCGGCATGCTCAAGAGTGGGCTCAAGCGGCGGTCGATCGGGCGGAGGGTGCTCCGTTGCCGGACTACGAACCGCAGTCCGATCCCGAGCCGCCGACCGATCATCTCAGCTTTGCCCTCGGCGTGGCGCTCGGCCGCTTCGGAGCCCACGGCGAAGGCATTCTCGATCCCAGCCAGCACGACGCGCAAGCGAGTGGTCGAACGTCTGGCGACTCGGACCACTCGCTTGCGCGTCGTGCTAGTTTTGATGCACTGCCCGCGGGCATCCTGTTTCTTGACGGGACGCTCGACACCAACGACCGCCGCGATGGACTTGGACATCGCGCCGCGAAACCGCTGCTCGACGCCTGGGACAAGCACGGCGCGGAGATCGCCCCACGCTCTCATCTGCGTGAATACCTCCGCGAGAAATTCTTCGCCGAGGTCCATCGCCAGATGTACGAGAACCGGCCGATCCACTGGCCGCTGTCGTCCGAGAAGAAAACGTTCGTCGCCTGGATCACGATCCATCGCTGGACCGAGTCCACCCTGCGCGTGCTGCTGGCCGATCATCTGTCCGCGACGCTGACTCGGCTGGACGGGGAACTGACCGACCTGCGGGCCGCTCGCGACGGCGCGGACAAGAAGGCCGCGAAGGAGGCCGAGAAACGGTTCGGCGATGTCGTCAAAGCCCGCGATGAACTGGCCGCCTTCATCAAACAGGTCGAGCAGTGCGCCGAGAAAGGGCCGCCCCCCATCGACGCCGCCTGCCCGCCGCGCGAAGTCGATGCCCGCTACGCCCCGGACCTCGACGACGGCGTGATGATCAACAGCGCCGCCCTCTGGCCGCTGCTGACTCCGCAATGGAAAGATCCCAAGAAGTGGTGGAAGGAACTGGCGACGTCCAAAGGGAAGAAAGACTACGACTGGTCGCACCTCGCGATGCGCTACTGGCCGACGCGCGTCGATGCCAAGTGCCAACTCGACCCGTCGCTCGGCGTGGCTCACGGCTGCTTCTGGAAATACCACCCGGCCCGTGCCTGGGCCTGGGAACTGCGTCTGCAAGATGAAATCGGCCCGGACTTCCGCATTCAGGAAGCTCCGTACCGTGGTGACGGGGGAGATGTCTCGCATCGCGCCACGTTCCTCCACGATCATCCCGACCAAGCTCTCGCCGCCATCGAGAAAGAAGTCCTGCGCCGACGCCGCAAACAAAAATGTCCGCAAGCAACACTGTCGCTACTCGAATCGGGCTTGTGGGCCGCCGTCCCCGATCAGGTGTGGAAACTCGAACTCCGCCTCAGCGAGAAGCAAGGCTGCGAGTTCCAACTGCTCGCTCCAGACGAATCGGCCGCACGGTCCGCCTACGAAAAGGCTCATCCGGAATTGGTTCAGGCCCGAAAAGAACTCCTCACCAGCATGGCCCCCGTTGCCGAACTGTTCCCCGATGACGACGAGGAACCCCCAGCCGATGATGATGAATCTGCCGACTCGGAGAGCGCGGAGGATGACGAATGACAGAACTCGGCCCCGTGTCGTCGTTGCTGGAAACCGAACTGCGAGCCAAGACGCGGCGGCACGGCATCGTCGTCTGGCTTGATCCCGACGCGCACTATTCCAACTTTGTGGAACAGCTCATCGCGTTGCGAGCCGACAACCGTCTGCCATACCCGGTGCAAACCTATCGCGGCAGCTTCCTCGAACTGTTGCTGGAGCTGGAGCCGCTCGCCAACGGTGTCGATCGGCCACCTTTACTCATCCATCTGTCCGGCTTCAATAAGGAGACGATCAAGGGGACACCCCTGCTGGAACTATATGAGGCTGGCACGTGCTACGAGAAGAACCTGGACACGCTCATCACCGAGTCTGCGGCCGGACGGGTTCGCCCCGAACAAGTCGCCGCGTTTCGGGCAAGTGGCCGGGGAGGGACACTCAGCAATGCCGATGCGTGGCTCACGGCGATGCAATCCGTTCAGGATGGAGCACTCGGCGGACAACTCCGCGAAGTGTCGCTGACCGCGCTGGTCGACGATCTGCTCAACGGCGGCTTGATCGCGAACCAGCTCAGCCACCCCGGAAATCAACACGCCGTCTGGCAGTGTCTGGCAACGCTGACCGGGGTGTCACCTGAGATCGGTATGCAGCTCGCCTCGCATGGATCGGAAACGGCCCGGATCGACGCAAAGGACATTGCGTTCGCCGTAACCAGTTGGGCACTGCGCGTCGAGTACGTGCATGACCTGAAACGTCCGCCGGTCGATGCCCAGTTGTTGGAGGCTCGCGGCCTGCCGGAAACTCTTATCAAGAACTGCCGCGAATTGGCGGAACATCTGCGTCAAAGCCGAGTCACGTTCTATCGCGACACGGCCAACGAAACCGAGACTGCGCTGACGGACGAAATCGAGGCCGCCAAAGCCGCTGACCTGGGCAAAGTCGACACGTTCTGGTTCGAGGAAAAGCTGGTCCTAGATGCGGCTCTGGTTGCGCTTTACGAACAACGCTGGACCGCAGCGGCCGACTGGGCGGCTCAGCGTCAGGGGGACAAATCGTTCTGGTTGCGCGAGGATGTCTCCCGTCGCAATACTTGGCAGTTGATTGGCGATGCGGCTGAACTGGGGCTGGCCATCGACCGGGCGACCCTGTCGCTGGGTGGCGCCACTTCTCTCGAAGAGGCCATGCAACGCTACGTCGAATGCGGAGCCGCGGTCGATCAGGCCCACCGACATCTCGAACAGCGACGCCTGGCGCTGCTGTACACCCAGTTGCCGGAATTCGATTCCCTGCGGGCGCGTCTCGATGACCTCCGCAAGCGGTGGCGCGCATGGGCCGACGCATGGGCTCGGGCATTCAATGGGCTTTGTCTCAAGCATGGCTTCCTGCCGCCCGCTTCGCTGCAACAACGGAACTTGTTCGACGATGTCGTGCGGCCACTGATTCACGAATCGGAAACCACGGCATTGTTCGTCGTCGATGCACTCCGATTTGAAATGGCCGAGGAACTGCATCGAGCCTTGGAGGATTCCGCCGGCACCACGATGCAGTTGAAGGCCCGGCTGGCAGAACTTCCCACCGTGACAGCCATCGGCATGAATGCCCTCGCCCCGGTGGCGGAACGGGGTCGGATGAAGCTGGTCCTCAAGAACGGTTCAATCGAAGGCTTCGACCTGAATCAGTTCCGCGTGTTCGACCCGGAGACTCGCAAACGGGCCATGCAGAATCGCGCAGGCGGTTCAACCTGCCCGTGGCTGAAACTGGATGACGTCATCAATCGCGATGCGAAGTCCCTCAAGCAGACGGTCGGTCGCGCACGGCTGGTGATCGTGCATAGCCAAGAGATCGACGACGCTGGAGAGAGCGGCGCGGGACTCGCGGTCTTCGACTCCACACTGCAACGACTACGAGCGGCATGGCGACTGCTGCGCGAGGCCGGTGTGAAACGATTTGTCATCACGGCCGATCATGGCTTCCTGCTGAACGACGAGACAACCGGCACCGCGCAACCGCATGGTCGCAAGATTGATCCGGACCGCCGCCATGTCGTCTCGTCCGTTGCGGCAGATCATGCGAATGAGGTCCGTGTCTCACTCCGCGATCTGGGCTACGATTGTGACAGCAACGACCAGCAACTGATGATGCCCGAGTCCACCGCGTTGTTCGACCGTGGCAACAAGCCAATGCCGTTCGTGCATGGTGGCAACAGTTTGCAGGAGCGGGTGATTCCCGTCCTGACACTGGTTCACCGCACGTCGAAGGGGGGCAGTCCGACTCAATACTCGGTCACGGCCGCAGCCACGCAGGGAGTGGCGGGGATGCACTGTTTGCAGGCGACGGTTTCGATAGTGGCTCAGAAGACGCTGGGATTCAGCGGGTCGGCTCAAGTGGAACTGGGTCTGCGTGTCTCCGACGCGACCGACGTCCAAGTCGAACTCTGTGAAGCGCGGGGGGCTCTACTTTCGGCAGGAACGATTTCGGCGACCGTCGGTCAGCAGTTTGAACTGTTCTTCCGACTGGCGGGAGCGACCGACGCTCGCGCACTGGTCGAGCTTTATCATCTCGGTGCCGGCGCCCACGTGACGCCCTGTGTCGTGAATGATCGCTTCGGTGTGACGGCCACCGGCCGCAAACCGGCCACCGAACCGGTTCCCAACTCAACTCGACCACAACGCGATTGGTTACAGAAGTTCTCCGATTCCGGAGTTCGACAACTCTTCGAGCATCTGGCCGTTCACGGTGCCGTCACGGAATCGGAAGCCTGCACCATGCTCGACGGGCAACGGGCGCTCCGAAAGTTTGCCCGCGAGTTTGAAGATTTGGCCAAGAACGCACCCTTCAGTGTCCGCATCGATGTCATTGCCGGTGTGAAACGTTACGTTCGAGAGGGAGCACCATGAGCACTCTGACGACCCGCGATGTCGAACACATTTTTGAAGCCCTGCGGAAGGGACTGGTCCCCGAACGCGGCATCGACACGTTCGCCGTGGGGATCGAGAAGCAGCAGGGCGAGATTCATCGGCAGCTCGAACTGGTGGGGGATCGCGAGGGGTCCATCAAGTTCCTGCGCGGTGGCTACGGATGCGGCAAGACGTTCATGGCCCGACTGGCGATTCTCGATGCTCAAGCCAAGAACTTCGCCACCAGCTTTGTCGTCGTCTCCGACAATGACCTCCGTTTCCACCAATTCGACGATGTCTATCGCAAGGTGATGACGGAGTTGGGAACTGCCTCGTGTCCTCGCGGCGCACTGAGTGACATTCTGGATCGCTGGATCGGGAACGTTGAAGCGGCGTTGATTGCAACGGGACAGGACGACAGTGACGACGGATTCGATGCACTGGTCCGACAACGACTGGATGAGAATCTGATGTCGCTCACCGGCGGACACGCTCCCCCGGATTTTGTGCGTGTCATCCAGACCATTTTTGACTTGAAGCAGAAGGGCGACTTCTCGGAGGCTGGATCACTCATCTCGTGGTTGTGTGGCAGTGGCAACGTCAGCTCAGCCGCCAAACGAGCGGCCGGGATCAAGGGGGACATCAGTAGTCGCGACGCCCTCGATTATCTGCGTGGTGTGCTGGAGATCGTGAAAGCTGCCGGATACGCCGGGTTGGTGATCGTGATCGACGAGGCCGAAACAATCCTGCGGATGCGAAAGGACTCGCGGCACAAGTCGCTGAACGGCATCCGTCAGATTGCCGATGCGGCAGGCTCGTATCCCGGTCTGCTCTGGCTCTTCACGGGCACGCCCGAATTCTTCGACACGCGACACGGAGTCGCCGGACTGACGCCGCTGCACGATCGCATCCGATTCATGAAGCAGGGGAAGTATGCCAGCCTGCGACAGGCTCAATTGGAATTGGTTCCCTTCGATGCCGACCGATTGAAGGCAGTTGCCATCAAATTGCGGGAGTTGTATCCGACGAACAACCGGATTGACTTGGAGACGCGCATCAGCCCAGAGTTTGTAGACCGTTTGGTGGAACAGGTGACGACAGGCTTCAAGGGGGATGTCGGCGTTGTGCCGCGACAGTTCCTGCGCGAATTCGTAGACCAGTTGGATCTGGTCGATCAACATCCCGATTACGATCCGATGACGCAGTACGGCTTCACCCCGAAAGAACCATCGGTCGAGGAGCAGCACATTCTGGCTGGTCAGGTTCCGCTGCCGCCGGACGACGTGGAAGAACTGGTGCCGCAGGAGGACGCGTGGTGAGTGTCTTCGCCAGGTTTGCTCCGCGCCTACAGGAAGCCATCGTCGCCCGCCTGGGATGGTCGAGCCTGCGCCCCGTGCAGGAACAGGCGGGTGAGGCGCTGCTCGACGGATTCAATGCAGTCGTGCTGGCTCCCACGGCCGGCGGCAAGACCGAGGCGTCGATGTTCCCGACTCTTTCGGGAATGGTCAGTGATCCGCCCGACGGTGTCGGGGCGCTGTACATCGCTCCGATCAAGGCGTTGCTGAACAATCAGGCCGACCGACTGGGCCTCTACACTGAGATGGTCGGACTGCACCGGTTCGTCTGGCACGGCGACACCACCGATCACGAACGGCGTCAATTCCTGAAAGAGCCGGCCGAACTGCTGATGACAACTCCGGAGTCGCTGGAGGTGATGCTGGTTTCACAGCGCGTTGATACCGCCAAGTTGTTTGGGGATCTGCGCATCGTCGTCATTGACGAGGTTCACGCGATCGCAGGGACCGACCGGGGTGCGCACTTGATGAGTGTGCTGGAACGGATCGCCCGTCTTTCCCGGCATGACGTACAGCGTGTGGGCCTCAGCGCGACCGTCGGTAACCCCAACGCGATCCTGGACTGGTTGCAGGGGACCTCGCGCCGACCGGGTCGGGTTGTCGATCCTCCCAAGCAACCGGCCCGCCGACAGTTGCTGATCGTTCGGTCTCAGGATTTGTCGGATCTGGCACTCGACGCCGCCCGGCTGGCCAAGGGAGGCAAGAGCCTCTTCTTCTGCCAGTCCCGATCGGTCACCGAGGCCGTCGCCGAGAACATGCGTCGCGCCGGGACCGAAGTGTTTGTTCATCACAGCGCCGTCTCGAAGGAAGAACGACTGCTGGCCGAAGAACGGTTCCATCACGGCACCGATGCGTGCATCGTCTGCACTTCAACACTGGAACTTGGGATCGATGTGGGTGACCTGGATCGGGTGCTTCAGGCCGAGGCTCCCGACACGGTCAGTTCGTTCCTCCAAAGAATGGGCCGCACAGGCCGCCGTGAAGGGCAGTCGGCGAATACGACGTTCTTTTGCGAAACGTCCGAGGGAGTGCTGCAAGCCATTGCCCTCGTGGAATTGGCCAAGTCGGGTTGGGTCGAGAGTGTCGAGGTCTCGGACCGGTGCTGGCCCGTCCTGATCCACCAATTGCTCGCCATGTCACTGGCGAGTGATGGCGTTGCGCCTGAGGTGGCGTGGGAACACCTGCATCACGTCCCAGACTTTCGTGGTATCTCGCGGGAAGAGTTTGACCGTCTGATCGAATGGATGCTCAACGACGAATCATTGCGTCTGGCCAGCGGGCTGCTGGTCCTCGGCCCGAAAGCCGAGAAGCGATTCGGCCGACGAAACTTCATGGAGCTGTATGCAGTCTTTTCGAGTCCTCAAAGCTACACCGTTCAGACATCAGGCACCCAGCCGCTCGGGACGTTGAATCAGGGCTTCGTGGACCGGCTGGTCGATGGAGTCAGTTGCTTCCTGCTGGGAGGACGTCCGTGGGCCGTGCTCCGGGTTCAACACGACGACCGACGAGTGATCGTGGAACCTGCTCCCCGCGGTCGCCAGCCAACCTGGGGCGGATACATCCCCCAATTCCTGGGCTTTCACATTTGTCAAAAGATCCTGCAAATCCTGACCTCCACCGAGACCTTTGGCTACTTGAACCCAGCGTCGCAGGCGGTGCTGGAGGAACAACGCCAAGCCAGGCACGGAATCATCGAACCGGATTGCGAAGGCATCGAGGAGATCGGCGGCGAGATCTTCTGGTGGACCTTCGCTGGCGGCCGAATCAACTCGACACTGAAGCACGCGATGGCCTCCATCGGACCGAATTGGAGAATCATCAACGACAACTACCTGCTCAGAATCCGCGATGACAATCTGACGCTGGCTGGCTTTCAGGCTGTCCGTCAACAACTTTGCGATCCAGCATTCTGGGACAACGAAACCCTCTGGCAACAAGTCGCCGCCTCACTGCCAAACTACCGCCTGAGCAAGTTTCAGCCGCTGATGCCTCCGTGGGTCGAACAAGAAGTCGTTGCCAACTATCTCCTCGACGTCCCCGGTGCAAAGAGATGGTTGACACACTGAGCAGGGTCAGCGCTGTGTCCATCACCGCTTGTTGACAGCCATCGAATGGAGAGTAAGGCATGACACATCGGATCATCGGCTACGGCGAGGACGCCCTGACAATCTGGGCTCTTGGTACGAAGCTGAACGATATCTTGGATACCCGGAAGCTCGGCGCATATCTTTCGAGCAGCCTGATCGCACTACCACAGCCTTGGAGTAGGAAGCCATGAATGACCACCACCGTGGCACCCTGATCGGCTTGGCCGTGGGCGATGCTCTGGGTGCCGCTGTCGAGTTCAAATCCCCTGGCAGCTTCAAACCCGTGACTGACTATCGAAACGGTGGGCCGCATGGTTTGAACGCCGGGGAATGGACCGACGACACAAGCATGGCCCTAGCGATGGCCGACAGCATCGCCGTGGGCTGGGACTTGAACGACCAAGCCGACCGATACGTTCAATGGTGGCAGACCGGCAAGTATTCCGTGAACGGGCGATGTTTCGACATCGGCATCACGACAAGAAGTGCGTTGGGCAATTACGTCGCCAAGAAGAATGCCCTCACATCCGGCGACCGCTCGGACAGAGCCAGCGGCAATGGTTCGATCATGCGTCTGGCTCCCGTGCCGATTCGGTTCGGCCATCTCTACGCCGATCAACTCGATGAACTTTCCAGACTGGCTGAAGAATCCAGCATCCCGACGCACGCCAGCGATCAATGCGTGTCAGCGTGCCGGTATCTGGCGACCGTATTGGCGGCGTTGATCCACGGCGAAGACCGTGACAAGGTTCTTTCCCCGGACTGGAAACCGTTACAGCAACTCAACGACATCAAGCCGCTGCATCCCTTGATACAAGAAATCGCACAGGGGAGTTTCCGCCAGAAACAACCACCGGTTATCAAAGGATCGGGTTGGGTGGTCAAGAGCTTGGAAGCATCCTTGTGGGCCTTCCACAATGCCGTGTCGTTTGAGGACGCCGTGTTGAAGGCCGTCAATCTGGGCGACGACGCCGACACCACAGGAGCGATCTGCGGGCAGTTGGCCGGCGCGTACTGGGGTGAGTCTGGCATCTCGGAATCGCTTCGGTCGGGGTTGGCACGCATGGGCATGATTGAGGATGCACTGGCGGGGATTGTAAACGACTGATTGCCATCCAAGAATTTGTCGGGTTGTCCAGGTCGAGACCGACATCAAAAGGAGCTTCGGGATGATCCGTTGTGCAACTGTATTGGCCGCATCTCTAATGATGGGTCTGACTGTGTTCGTCCAGGACAAGAAAGGGCCACTTGCTGAACTGCCCAGCAAACCGGGGCCGCATGTCGAGAAGATCAAAGCGATGGGCGACAACGAATGGCTGAATCTTGGCGTCCCCGCCGCAGACCCAAAATGGGGCAAGGCACGGGGTAGTTCGTGGGGCGCTAAAGCCCTGATCCTCGCACCGGACAAGCGTGGAGCCTTCCTCTTCGGAGAAGGAGTCCACGCCTACGTCAAGCCCGATGGTCACATCATGGACGACTTGTGGTTCTACGACATCAACACCCACGCCTGGATTTGTCTCTACCCTGGGATGAACACGAAAACTTTCACGCAGCGAGTCAAAGACCAGCAACTATTGATTGACGAGAATGGGCAGTTGATCGACAAGAAAAAACAGCCCATTCCTCTACATACACTGGCTCATGCCTGGGGCTATCTCACCTACGATTCCGACCGGAAGAAATTCACCTTCCTGAGTTGGAACGGGACGGGCAACCAGATTCCCAGGTACTTCCTAGGCGGCGAGATGCAGATGGACGAGGGGCTGAAGCTGCTCGAAGAAGAACTGAAGGACAAAAAGAAATTGGTTTACTCCCCGTGGTTCTACGACGTGGCGTCGGACAAATTCGAGCGATCCCTGGCAAACAATTCGATGGCCATCAACGCTGGAGGATTTCCTCAGTTCCACTATCTCCCTTCCAAGAAGCAATTCTTTGCCGTGGGGTCCGACACCGTGGCGATTTACGATCCGGCGAAGAACCAGTGGAGCGATGCCAAGCCGAAAGGCCCAAGCCCCAAGGGGTACGATGCCTGTGGCTGCTACGATTCCAAGCGGAGCCAGTTCTATCGAAACGACGGTGACGACTCCAAAGACGAAGGACTCATGGCGTATGACATCGAGAGCAATTCCTGGAGCCACCTGAAACCCACGGGGACAGCCCCGCCGCCAGCGAACACGAACGCTGCGTTCTACGAGTATGACGCTCGCCTCGACATCGTGGTGGCGATCCACTTCAAGGGAAAGTCGCCCGGCATCTTTGTGTACAACCCGAAGACGAATTCATGGACAGACCCGATTCCTTTTCCGGCTGATGGTCCCAAGTTTCACTTCGCTGCCAACACCTTCTTTGACCGTGAGTTGAACGCCTTCTTCTGCCACGTCGCCGGTGATAGCAGTGATAACGGCGTAATGTGGGTGTATCGGTACAAGAAATGATGTCGTCTTCCTAGGTAACAGTTTCTTTGCGCTCAACGTCGTGTTGGACGGATAGTTGACTTCAGCCAGCGGTGAAACTTTCTATGCAGCACACGATCCAACAGGAAATCAAGGGCGTCGTCATCTTCATTGCGACCATTTGGGGCGTCTTTCTTCTGGAATGCGTGGTGCCACTCGATCTGCTTTCCTTCGGAGTAACTCCACGGACGTTGCACGGCCTTGTGGGGATTCCGGCCATGCCTTTTCTTCATGCCAATTTGCAGCACATTGTCAGTAACACGCTGCCGCTGTTTGTGCTGCTCATCCTACTGGCGGGTTCCAAGGCGAGATCGTGGGAAGTCGTAACTGAAATTGTCTTGCTCGGTGGCATCTTGCTTTGGCTGTGCGGACGGACTGCGACTCATGTTGGAGCCAGCGGCCTGATCTTCGGACTGATTGCCTTTTTGATTGTTTCAGGCTGGTTGGAACGAAGGTTTGTCCCGCTCGTTGTCTCGCTAGTCGTGACGTTCGTGTATGGCGGAATTCTGCTGTGGGGCGTCATACCTCGTATCGGCACGCACATTTCTTGGGACGGTCATTTGTTGGGTGCCGTCGCCGGTGGTGTCATCGCATATCTCATGACCAAGAATCCGAAGCCGCACGAAGCCACAATCAAGGACATCGGGTAGCACCTTGAGCTGGGCGTCCATTCTCTCGCCGTAAGGCGACAACGAGCCTCGGGCGACGATGACAGCCCCAATGCGAAGGTTCAGAAGTGGCAGCGGCGATTGAACTGGCTTCAACGACGACTGGGTGACAACTGCCATCTCGACCGCAACGTCAATGACCTCGTTCGGGAGGAGCCGTTTGGAAACGTCGGTCTCGACGAGTTCTACTTGGAGCAGACCCCTCGAACGCACGGCTACATCTACAAGGGAATGGCGAGGAGGTAGGTCCGTCTCGGCTCTCTCAGAGGCAAGCGACCCTCAACACCAGTTCCGTTGCCCTGACGACGAATGGACGCAATTCGTCCAAGCTGCTGAAGCGGAAGAGATGACGATTGCCGTGTGGTTACGCAAGGTTGCCATGAAAGCCGCTGCGCGGGTGCTCAAGCGCACCGATGCTGGCTAACGGAGACCGGGGGAGTTGAACCCATCCGTGCGTACACGGTCCCTCCGGCAGGGTATAAGACTGCTGCGCCGCCAAGACGCGGGCCGACCCCCGACGATGCCCCAACCGATGCTGCCGAGCCATCGGCCACAGCATCGCGACCAGCCGTGGGCTAGACGCCATAACACTCCTGGCGTCGTCCCTATCAAAGTGAGGCATTCACCTGATTCGTTATCTCCGGCAATAACTTTATTGGGCCTTACAAACTTTCGGCCAGACTGCGCCGTCGACCACGTTTGCCGTGTCGTGGCGAGTACGGCAGAACGACAGTGTTGTGATCATGGGCTCTCCAGAGCGTCAGTGCGGCAGCCCGCGGAGGTGTATGCAGTGACCGTCGCATTCCTTTGCGGCAAGCGAGCGGTTGTGTGCCAGAGCTACACGCACACCGGCCAGCACTCGGCCGCGGATTACCAAAAGTGTGTTGACTCGTCTAAGCCGGCGAAGAAGTCCGAGTACGCCGCACTGTTCAAGGAACTGAAGGATCGCGGCTACAACATGGTCGTGCGCAAGCATACGTCGCATCTGATCGACCACAGGCGGCATGCTGAGTGTGTGCGACTACTGGACGAGGCAAAATCCAATGCCAACAAGTGACCGACCCGTCTTTCGCTTGAAAGAAGCCGGGCGGTCGAATGCGCGACTGGCTCGGTTGAACCGGGAGCTCGGGCTACCTTCTTACGATCTGCTACTTGTCGGCGATGGCTCAGGTACGGGTGGCTGGCAGAGCGACATCGGCCTCGGCTGGGCCTGCGTCTGTGTCGAGATGTCGAGCGGTAGACGCGACCTGGTGAGTGGTGCCTGGTCCGTCGGCCCGATCGAGGTGGCGGAGTTGATGGCTTACTTTCACAGCCTGCTGGCGTTTGATCGACGTCGTGGTGACGCGTTGAGGCAAAAGCTCAAACGGCCTGTGTCGGTGTTGGTGTTGACGGACAACCAAGTAATCGTCGACCAATCTCGAACACAGTTGCTGTCCAGCTCCGTGTCGGCGGACAAGTGCAATCGCAGCACGTCACCCATCTGGTCGGGTGTACGAGACATCGCGAAGTCGGGCTATGTGTTGACGTTCAAACACATTCCTCGGGTGTCGATCCGACTGAACCAGATCTGTGATCGTCTGGCTGGTGAGTCGCGCAAGGCGCTAATCGGCACCGTGACAGAGTGGCCTGACGAAGGTCGACTGTTGAGCGCCAACAAAGACTAGGTCTGCGCGCCCGAGTTAGGTTCTGTCGCTGAAGCCGGCTGGCGCTCTTCGCACAAAGACTGCGCTCGATGGTCTGTACACTACGTTCAGTGTACATATCGTGCAATGTTGATGCGTCCTCGAAGCTGTCTCTTCGGGGCGAAAACCAGCGCTTCAAGAAACGAGCCTGGCAGCGTTCTGTCGGGCAGTGCGTGGGTCACATCGTTTTTTCTGGGTAACAGCGCCAAACACGAAGCCTGTGCGTCTGGCGTGAGTATTCTGTGGCTCGCCAGACTCTGCTTTCCACCGGCGCGTGTATTTCTTAGGTTTTGATGATGCACGACGACGCCCTTTAAGCGGCGGCGTGCAGCATATCCGTATGTTCTTTTCTAGAAGAGAAAAGACATAGGATTAGTTCCCCGTGCGCACACTACTTTATTTCCTACGGCGTCCGAAGTTGAGTTTTCACATGGAGTTACGAAAAATGACAGGTAGTGTACAAGGCGACCTGAAAAATTTTTCCAGGGGTTGCAATTTCCGTCCTGTCGGATAGACTGCTCCGTCGCAGTCTTCCGACACCTCGTCTATTTCTTGATACTTTTAGACGACCGACGGAAAAAACACCCGTCTAATTTCTCCAAGACTGTTTCTGACGTAACTCCTGTTCATCAATATAGATGCGACGGTCGAGTCACAGTAGTTCATGAACACCTGTTTGTGTACACCGCGTCGAATACCGACAAGTACCGAAAATAACGATATCGTTATCTTTTGGAGTACTCAAAAACCACACCTGTTTCGAGTGCTGGTGTTTGGTGTTCGTTACAAAGAGAAGGTCAGGCCAGCATAGGGCTGTCTGCGGCCTCAATTCACCGACGCCACAGGAATCCGCCAGCGGTTGAGATGCGGAATCAGAAACTCAAGATGCCCGTCTCTTGTCGCATCCTCAATGGCGATGATCTCTTCGCCGTCGAACCCCGCACCACCGAAGCCATCGAGCAATCGACGAATGGCGTCAGCAGGCCACTGCCCACCACAGGCGAATTGTGGCGTGCCGCTGAACCATGCGGCCGAGTGACCGTCTTGTTGTTCGACGATGATGTGGGCTAAGGCTCGCATGGATCAATCTCCTCGGCGTCACTTGTTCGATTCGTCGATCACTTCACCGTCGATCCACGCCTGACCTGACTGGACCGTTTGGCCATTTTCCCCAGCGGGATCGACACGGTAGAGACGCACCTCTTTGATGAAGTGCCGCTCGTCGTTCACCAGCACCGCATCACCCGCTTTTGCAGTCAGCCAAGACTTGCGAGAACTGATGAGCCTCGCGGTGGTCGGAGGGGTTTCGGGCCAAATGATGAATGCCATGTACTTGTCAGCCCTTAGCTCGAACTCCAAGGCGTGAATGCTTCCCATCATTACTTCTCTTCAACTTGGTTGTACTGCTTCAACGTCAGTCCTCGCAGGAGTCCTTCAACAGACTGGTCCAAGTCGTCGAGGCGAAGGGGCGTGCTGCTCGTGGGCAATTGAACTCGGGTAACAGCAGCGGTAACGCCGATCAGGACAACACAGCAGAGGACCACACACAATCGCACGTTCATTGTCCTTCATCAGCCGCTTGAATCAGCAACTCTTTTTGCTTCCGAGACAGAGCCTTGATCGCCAACTCACGTTTCAGAGCCAGACTTCGAGTTGCTTGTGTCTCTTGGTAGACCAAGACAACAGGGAGGCGACTGCGTGTGTAACGGGAAGCGGTTCCGGCGTTGTGCTGGTCGCAGCGACGGCTCAAATCGTTGGTGATCCCGGTGTACAGCGTGTCGTCCGCACACCGCAGAATGTAAACGAGCCACTCAGACATTCTTGTCTCATCGTGTAGGATTAGACCGACCGTCCGGATTCTCTCTTGGAGAACTTTCCGTTCGTGGCGAAATCATCGGCTCACCATCACTGGAAATCTACGGGCATCATTGCGACGAACCATCCAAGTTGGAAACGACGATTTTGATTGCCCTTCAGGCCGAGCCGGAGAGACAACGATGACCATTGACCGCACTGCCTTCGAGTCCATTTATGCCGGTCAACCACGATGGGAAATCGGCAGGCCGCAAAAGGCATTCATCAACGTGGCCGATCAGATCACAGGGTCAATCTTGGACTCCGGGTGCGGGACCGGTGAAAATGCCTTCTTCTTCGCCAGCCGAGGCAACAAGGTCACGGGTATCGACTTTCTAGCCGAGCCAATCACGATAGCGAAACGAAAAGCTACAGAGCGAAGTCTGACGGTGACGTTCCTTGTCATGGACGCTCTGACCCTGAAGAATTGGACTGAACGGTTCGACAACGTGATCGACAGTGGCCTCTTCCACGTCTTCAGCGACGATGACCGCCGCCGCTACGTTGAGGGATTGGCGAAAATCCTCAAGCCGAACGGTCGCTTTTTCTTTCTCTGTTTCAGCGACGAGGAGCCGGGGACGCAGGGGCCACGGCGGGTATCTCGGAAGGAGATTGAGGTCGCCTTCGCCGAGGGTTGGGCCATCGAGTCAATCGAGCCGTCACAGTACGAAGTCCGACCTGACCCGAAGGACATCTCGTCCAGTGACGGAGGGCCGAAGGCATGGTTCGTGGTTGTGCGAAGAGTGTGAACTGAATTCAAAGGGAATGTCCGTATGCGATGGATCACCGCTGCCGTTGTCTTGGTCATCACCGCCTCGCTCCATGCTGACGAGCTTCGAGGGAAAGTCGTGAGCATCGCAGACGGCGACACGATCACCGTTCTCGATGCCGAAAAGGTTCAGCACAAGATTCGTCTCCAAGGGATCGACGCCCCGGAGAAGAAGCAGGCGTTCGGAACCAAGAGCAAGGAGCGGATGAGCGAGAAGGTCGGCGGCGAAGAAGTCGTCGTGCAATGGAAAGAGAAGGACCGCTACGGACGCATTATTGGTGAAGTCATGATCGGGAGCCGCCACATCAATCTGGAGATGGTTCAGGACGGGATGGCGTGGCACTACAAGCAGTATTCCAAGTCGAAGGAACTGGCCGAGGCGGAGGATTTGGCACGCAAAGAGAAGAAGGGTCTGTGGGTGGACAAGGAGCCGGTGCCTCCGTGGGAGTTCAGGAAAACCGAACGGGAGAAGTCTAAGAAATGAGCCAGCCTGATCGTCAAACGCCGATGGCCTTTGCCTCAGCCAGCAACTGACATGCCTCCTCAATCCGGTGCCCCATCTCGAACACGTCACCAATGACGACAATTTGCTCGACACCTTTCCTGCGGAACAGACTGAGAGCCGTTCGCAGGTGTTCGACGTGCTCGTGGATGTCCGTGATCAGGCCGAGCTTCATTTGCTTGAGTGCCCCCCCACACGCAACGTCTCTCTCGTGCGTTCGACGTGTGACGGCAAGCGCCTTCGATCAACGAGCAGTTCGTTTGCTCGCCGTCTTCAGGGCATCCGTTTGGATTTTCAAGGTCGCAATTTCGTCCAGACGGGTTTGTTCATCGGCAGGGCGGCCAAGCGGAGCAGGTTCATTGACGCCTTGCTTCGCTCCTTCTTTTGCCTTTGCAAATTTCTTCGACGTGATTTTGGCTGACGGGCTGGCAAGTTTTCCTGATGAGAGCTTCCGCTTGGCGGTGGGGAACTTTGTCGAATCAATCTTCTTCTTGGCAGTTGAGAATTTGCTGGAGGGGATCTTCGTCATGAAGTTCTTCCTTTGAAAAGGGACGGGCCGGTCTTCAATTCTCGCCAAAGTTCTCGGCGCTCGCCCGCGCTGCGGCGACCCAGCATGCGTGCCGCCAGATGGCGACGATCAGCCCAACGATGGTCCACACAGAACGATCACACTGGCGAGCGCGATGATTCGCATCCATCAACTCGATACGTGGACATGGTACAACTTCTCGAACCAACCGATGGTAGCGAGTCGGCATCGTGTGCCGATCAGCATTCCATTCAAACAGGCATTCTAGGAAAAGCAGACATGGCCGAAGGCACGATCAAAAAGGTGTTGGACAAGGGATTCGGGTTCATCAAGACAGCAACTGACAAAGACCTGTTCTTCCATTCGTCTGCGGTCCAAGGTGTCGGTTTCAATGACCTGCGCGAAGGCCAGAAGGTGACGTACACCGAAGGCATGGGGCAGAAAGGCCCGTGTGCCGAGAACGTCAAGCCAGCATAGTCTCAGCATCAGTCCGAGGACGCTGATGAATGTTCGCCGAGAGCCGCGTTCACGATCGGCGAACATTCTCACTCCTTGCGATCCCCCGGCGATCCGAGTCGTCCGCTCCGCCGTCGCACCGCGGCCAAAGTTCGACGTGTCTATTTGAGCGGCCGCTTGTGGCGAGAGAGTGCGGACCAACTCGTGATCGGTCTCGCTTCAATGGTTGACCGATTTGATCGGCCCAAGCTCCCGATAGGCTTCGGTCCGACGGTCAGGAAGGGCCAGCAGGTGGCGGCGCGAATAAACGGCACTGAGCGAACGCCCGGTCACTGTGACAACCTCGCCCGGCGCGAGGGTTCGGCAAAGTTGATCATCGTGCTCAGTCCAATTTCGGCGTGGTCTTTGTGAACTGGCGGCCCGCGCCCGTTGGGCCTCGCTCCGTTTTCGTCGCTGCTCGTCTGTCGCCTTGCGGCCGAGATTGGCCCGCCGAAGGGCCTCAATGACCGAGTTGGGCCGTGGCTTGCCGCGACGAGCTTCGGCCAGCTTCCGGCGGGCCTCCGGGAGTGAGGCGGCGGCTCGGGCGTTCGGCAGGGCATCCAGTGATCGTTCCTCGCGCCCGTACCGAACGAACAGTTCTCGCGAGCCGTGTTCACTTCTTCAGAGCTTCACCGACAAACTCGAACAACGCCTTCGTGGCCGGATCGTCGGGCAGGCCGAGGTCGGCGTTAATCTTTGTGTGGTTGGTCTCTTTGGCCCCAAAGACCGTGATGGGAAGGCCCGCCT
>CAMAYU010000020.1 GCA_945862235.1 Schlesneria paludicola DSM 18645 | reverse complement strand
TTACTGTCGGTTGCCAGCGGCCAGGTTGAATTGTGGGATGTGCGCACCGAGCAGATGCTCCCGTGGACGAAGCCGGGATCGGGCTTCACCGACGCGGGCTGGCTTGCGGATGGACGGCATGTCGCGGTGGGACTGAAGAGCGGTGAGGTCCAGATTCGCGCAGTCCCTTCCGGTGAGATCGTCAGGGCGTTTCAAACTCCCGAACCAGTTCAGGTGATCGCCTGCTCGACGGATGGGAAGCGCATCGCGATTGGCGGCGAGGTTGTTCAAGTTTGGAATGTCTCCTCCGAACCGGTACTCGAACACGCATGGCCTCATCCGCAGACGGTTCATTCGTTGCTTTTCAATCCGTCCGGCGATCGACTCGTGACAGCTTGCCGCGACGATCAGGTGCGCGTGTTTGCGGTTGGTGAGCAATCCCCTGCTTCGTCACCGCTGTTCGAGCCGGTTCCGCACAAGACCTTCGTCGAAAGCTCACCGGTGTTTGTGGGTGATCGTGTGGTGGTCACGGCGTTCAACTGGCAGGTCGATTGGCGAGATGCCTCAACCGGGCTGCTTGTGGGGACGAATTCCGTCGGTAGCCTGCCCCGCATCTTGCGGATGACGACCAGTCCGGATGGCCGTTGTGTGGGAGCCAGCACCGAGGCCTCGGTCGAACTCTGGCCGACGAATGGTGAGCGGATCACGGTTCCCCAGTCTCATCCGGTTTCGGACATTGCGTTCAGCCCCGACGGTACGACGGTGGCCACCGCATGTGCCGACTGGAACGCTTCATTGTGGTCCGCACCGTGGGGCAAGCCGTCTCCGGTGAAAGTCCCGCAGTTGAAACGGCCCGAACTCTGCACGTACTCGCCAGATGGTGAGTTGCTCGCCGTCTGTAGCGATGACGAGATTCGAGTCTGGAAGTTGCCGACGTTGAATGCGGCGATGGTGCGTGCGCCGGGTTGGGGACAGATTCCGACGCGGCCTCGACCGAGTTTCGACGGTCGGTGGGTCACACGCGGGAAGTGGCACGAAATGCCCTGGGTCCCCGAGATTCATGAGCTGACCGTTTTGGAAACCGCGACCGGACAAGCGGCCGGTCCGGCCATTTCACTTTTCGGCATCATCGACTCCAGCTTGTGTGACGACCGGCATTCGGTCGCGGTGATCTCGCGGAAGAACAAGGGGGGGCTGCTGACTTTCTACGAAGTCGCCACCGGTCAACAGGGCCAGCTACCGATTGAATTTTCCGCCACGCCGCACAGTGTCGCCGCGCGGCCCGGCCATCCACAGGTCGCGGTGTTCTGCGAGGACGGCACGTTGCTGGTCATCGATTCGCGCGACGGTCGCCGTCTGCAGGAATGGACTCACGCCAACTGGAAATGGGAGGACCGCTACGAGATCGACCAGTCGCGGGTGATCTGGTCGCCGGATGGTTCCGCATTGATTGCCGTCACCGCGCAAAGCGACATCGTCGTGCGTGATGGCGATACCGGGCGCGAGCGGTTCCCGGCGATTCATCCACTGCGAAAAGGGGGAATCTGTCGCGCGATCGACGTTTCGACTGACAGCCTGCTTCTCGCCACCGCCGTCACGGGAGAGAATGCGGTCCAAATCTGGGACATGCGGACGGGCAAGCCCAAGTCCGCTCCGCTGCTTCATCCCGGCGATGCTTGGGGCTTGTTCGCCGTGAAGTTCAGTCCGGACGGTCGGCGCGTGCTGTCGGCCAGCAAGGATGGTCTCGCCCGACTGTGGGACTGGCAGGCCGGGAAGTTGGCGTGTCCGGCGATGAAACATGCCGACGAAGTTTATGACGTGGCGTTCACCTCGGATGGGAACTACGGCCTCACGTTTGACCGGGAAGTGGCGGTGCATGTCTGGGACTTGGTCACCGGCAAGCGAGTCGTGTCGCCCATTCGTTTCCCTCGGCGGACGGATGGTTTCAACAACGGGATCACCCAACTTGCCGTGGTCGGATTTCGCGTGATCGTCGGGGCACCAGACTTCCCCGTCATCGATCTCTCGCAATTGTTGAGCGATCCCGGGCTATCGACCGAGTCCCTGCGAATGCTCGCCGAATTGTCCTCGGCTCGACGCATCGCGCTCGGTGAGTCCAACGTCTTGACCTCCGACGAGTGGGAGTCACGTTGGATCAAGCTCAAGGATCGGCCCGCGCGACAGACCGTTTCCCGAACCGACTCTCCACTGCGTGAGATGAACGGGGACGATGCCCGGCGAACTGCCGAGCGACTGGTGTCGCGACTCCCCGACTCAACCGCCGAGCAAGTCCTGCAAAAAGAGCGGCACCGCCAAATCTTGGACAGCCGCGAGATCCGCGACTTCCTGATTCTGGCAGGCGTGCAATCGACCATCGGCGAACACGCCCGATCTTTGGAACTGATCCAAGAAGCTTGGCCGTCCGAGTCCTCACCCGAATTCGGCTACCGGCTCTACGTCATGGCGCGTTGCTACCACCAGTTCCATCAACCCGAGGCGGCCCGCAAACAAGCCGACGACCTGATCAAGTGGCTCGGCGAACACAAGCTGCCCCAATCGCTGGACTGGCTCACCCCGGAACTCGTTCGGAGGGAGTATTCCTACTCCGAGCGATAAGGAACGAGGTCGCAATCACATCCCGAAGTGAAACAGGCTGCTATCAGCCGCAGGCGCTAGCCCCGGTTTGTGTCATCCAAACCGGGGCTAGCGCCCTGCGGCTGATTGGGAAGGGGACTGCGACATCACGGCTTGAGCTTCTCGATCAGCTCGAGAATGGCCTTGCTGTCATCGGCCGCTTTCACCGATGAGTTCTTCTGAGCGATCTTGCCCTGCTTGTCGATGACGAACGTCCATCGCGCCGTGGTGACGCTGCGGGTGAGGGCCTCTTCCTTTCCGTCGATCGTCGCCTTGACCGTCTTCTCGCCGGCGGTGACCGGCACGCCGAACTTCTCCGCGACCATGCCGTCGGTGTCGGCCAGCAGTGCGAAGTTCAGTTCGTGCGCCTTCTTGAACAGTTGGTGGTTGCGCACCGAGTCACCGCTCACCCCGACGACCTCCACGTCCTTGCCGGACAGTTTGGCCATGTCGTCGCGGAAGCCGCACGCCTGCTTGGTGCAGCCACCTGTCATGTCGGCGGGATAGAAGTAGACGACCACGATCTTCTTGCCGACATGCTCGTCCGACTTCCAGTCCTTGCCTGAATCATCCTTCACGGCAAACTTCGGCGCGGCATCTCCAACCTTCAAATCAACGGCATCGGCCGCGACGGCTCCCATCCGCAGTAGGTTCAAAATGACGACGGCCAAGCTCCAGCGGAACGGGGTGAACTTCATGTTGGCTTTCTTTCTGTGATGAATCAGGAACGGCATTCGGACGTGTGACAACGCACCACACCAACCCGAAGTGTCAGCGACGAGGTGCCAGCCGCGTGAGTGATGAGGTTCAGCAGGAAAAGAGCAAGCTTCGCTCGCCTTTCCCCTGCAATCGACTCGCGTCTCTTGAGCCGTGCGGGGCGAACGGCCTCGCTTACGCTTCGGGTTGGTGTGAGGCGACCTCTACACCCAACGACAGCAGTGGTTGCGGTGTTGGTTGTCTCCTTCAAGGCGGTCGCTAGCATAGGCCCGCTTTTCAAGAACCGTCAATTGCCGAGAGTGTCTTCATGTTGCCGTCGCGAGAGTTCTGGCGTGCGTTTGTGATGATTGTCGCGGGCGGCGCGTGTGCGGCGGTGGCGGGAGTGTGGGTTTGTGGTTCGCCTCCGCTTGCGGCGGGACCGAGCGAATGGCTGGGTTGGTGCTGGCGTGTGACGGGAGTGCTGGTGGTTATTGTGGTGCTGGCGGCGTGGCTGGCACGGAGCTACGTCCAGCGGGTCGTGGTTCCGGTCAACGAAATCACCGTTGCAGTGGACCGCTTCCTCGCGAGTGATCGCAATGCGACGGAACCGGCTCGTCTGAGTCCCAGCAGCGCCGAGGCATTTCCACGGCGGCTCGTGAGCGCGTATGAGGCCATGTCCCGTCGGGCGACCGCACGCATTATCGAACTGGAACGTTGGCGAGACTCGCTCGACCAGAACAACCAGCAACTGGCCATCGTCCTTGAAGCGATGGTCGAAGGGGTCATCGCGGTGGATGCCCAGGAACGCATCCTGCTCGCCAACGGTGCCGCGATCAGAATGCTCGATCTGAAGCCGACCGGTCTGACGGGCCGTCGGTTGTGGGAGGCTGTTCGTCTGCCGAAATTTCAAGAGTTGGTCATTCAGGCGTTGGAGAGCGGTGAACAACAGCGAATCGAAATTGACGTGCCGAGAACGCAATCGGTGCTGGCCGCCGTCATGTCGCGACTGCCGGGCGAACTGAATTCGGGCGCGGTCCTCGTCCTGCATGACGTGACGGACTTGAGGCGACTCGAAAGCTTGCGCCACGACTTTGTCTCGAACGTGTCGCACGAATTGAAGACACCCCTCGCCGCAATCTCGGCCTATTCCGAAATCTTGCTCGACGGGGCACTCGAAGACTCCGACAACAATCGCAGTTTTGTGACTCGCATCGGTGAACAGGCGGATCGCCTCCACACCCTGATCTTGGAGCTGCTCGAACTGGCGCGGATGGAGTCGGATGAACCCGCCTTCGATCTGACCGCGATCGATGTCAGCGAGATTTTGAATGAGTGCATCGACGAGCATCAAAACGTGGCGAAGTCGAAGAGCCTGTTATTGGAAACGCAGGCTCCCACGGATCCACTCTGGGGACTGGCCGACGAGGAAAGCTTGCGGACGGTCGCCGACAACTTGCTCGACAACGCCATCAATTACACGCCTTCCGGCGGACGGATCGTCGTGCGTTGGAAACGCGATGTGGATGGGATCGTGATCGAGATCGAAGACAACGGCGTTGGCATCGCGAAGGAAAACCAAGCCCGCATCTTCGAGCGGTTTTTCCGCGTCGATAAGGCCCGCTCGCGCGAGGTCGGTGGAACCGGACTGGGACTGTCGATCGTCAAGCACCACTGTCAGGTGTTCGGCGGACAGGTGCGTGTGACCAGTCAGCTCGGAAAGGGAAGCACGTTCACGGTAAGGCTCCGCGCGGCCGAGCCACCTAGCTGAGCCACGCTCAGCCTCGTCGCATCTCCCGCGCTTGAGGGGCCACCGTCCAGTTGGTCCGACCCTACGTTGAAAAGCCGTTGGCATCTCCCACGCTTGCTGTCGAGGTGTTGTGGCCCTTGATACAACGTGACCCACCATGACAGTACAGCCTCACCGCACTTCCTCCCGACCCCGATTCACCGAGCAACAAGCGGCCGCGATTGAGACGCGCGGGGTGTCGATCGCCCTTTCCGCTGGGGCGGGTTGCGGCAAGACGTTCGTGCTGACGCAGCGATTTTTGAAGAGCCTCGAAGCGGGAGACGACTCGGCCGAACTGCACTCGCTCGTCGCGATCACGTTCACCGACAAGGCCGCGCGCGAGATGCGGGATCGCATTCGATCGGCCTGTCAGCAGCGGCTCCAACAGTGCGAACGGGATGAGGTCGATCACTGGCTCGCACTGATGCGAGGTCTCGATTCGGCGCGGGTCAGCACGATCCATTCGTTCTGCACCAGTCTGCTTCGATCGCAAGCGGTGGAAGCGGGATTGGACCCCCGTTTCGGGCTGCTCGAACCGGCGTTGGCCAACACGCTGCTCAGCAACACAGCGAAGGATGTGCTGCACGGACTGGTCGAGCGGGGCGATCCCGATGCGAGCGCGTTCGTCCTGCAATTTGGACTCGAGCGAACGCGCGAGCTGCTCCGCGTGCTGGCTCATCAGCGGTTTCAAATCGACTTCGATAAGTTGGCCGACGAGAGTCCCGACGACATTGCCGCGCGCTGGCGAACGCAGTGGGAGTCCGAGTTCGTCCCCAGGCTGGTCGCCGAGTTCCGCAATCATCCGCGCACGCTGCGCACGTTCGGGTTGCTGACGGACAACAACTCGACGCACGCGACGATGCAGGAACGACGCACCATTCTCTTGCAGTGGCTCGAGCCGAAACTGCCGTGGAAAGAGCCGCTCGCGCCGTTGCAAGCGATTGAAGAGCACGCCCGCGTTCAAGGTGGCGGAACGGCCAAGAACTGGCCTCGCCCAGAAGTGCATGAAGAGATCAAGGACGCCTTCGCCGAGCTGCGCAAGGCGACATCGAAACTGGTCGAGCTGCTGCCGATCAACGAAGACGACTTGATGCTCGCAGCCGAGTTCTCCTGCCGCGCGCTGCGACTCGCGCGGCTCACGTCGGATGCCTTTCAGGGGGCGAAGCAGTCGCAGGGACTACTCGACTTCGATGACCTCTTGCTGAAAGCACGCGATCTGTTGCGAGACAACCCCGACGTGAGAAACCGCGTGGGGGCGGGGATTCGCCTACTGATGGTCGATGAGTTTCAGGACACCGATCCGATTCAAGCCGATGTCGTGCGGATGCTGTGCGGCGCTGCACTGACGCGCGGGCGGTTGTTCCTCGTCGGTGACGCGAAGCAGTCGATCTACCGCTTTCGTCGTGCCGATCCCGGCGTCTTCGCGAAGCTGCGGCAAGAGATTCCCGAACGAGGCCGCTTGCCGCTGAACGTCAACTTTCGCAGCCAGCCCGCCGTTCTGAACTTCGTCAACCATCTCTTCGCCGCCGCGATGGGCGACAACTACGAAGCCCTCGCGCCGTTCGACACGATCCAGCATTCGCCCACGCCCGCGATCGAATTGTTGCTCGCGACGAGCGACGCTGTGGAAGACCTCGTCACACCAACCCGAAGCGTAAGCGAGGACGAAGGCAAAAACGTAAATGATTCCGTGCGAGGAATAACACCATCTTCGCTCACGCTTCGGGTTGGTGTTGATGCCGTCCCGCATGAGACAAATGCCGTTGCGAGCGACATGAAAGAACCCGCCGGCAAGGTCCGAGTCGGCGAACTTCGATCGCGCGAAGCCGACTGGATCGCACGACGCTGCGCGGAACTCCTCTCCGACCCGACGCCGCGCATCCGCGCGAAGGACTCCACGGGACAGCTCGTGCTGCGGCGGATCGAGTCGGGCGACATCGTGATCCTGTTCCGCGCGTTATCGAACGTCCAAGAGTACGAGTCGGCGTTGCGACGCTACGGTCTCGATTACTACCTCGTCGGCGGCAAAGCCTTCTTCGCGCAGCAGGAAGTGTTCGACCTACTCAATCTTTGCCGGTACCTCAACGATCCCGATGACTTGATCGGATTGGTCGGCATCCTGCGGTCGCCGTTCTTCAATCTCAGCGACGACACGATTCAAGCTCTCAGCCGCGACCGACTGACACTGCACGACAGCCTTTTCGCGGAACCACCCGCGTTCCTCGACGATGAACAGCAGCGGCGACTGAGCTTCGCGCGCGACGTGCTGACCGAACTGCGCGCCGTGAAGGACCGGCTCCCGCTGGCGGAACTCCTCACGCGGGCCATTGAGCGAACCGGTTACGACGCGGCGCTGCTCACCGAGCATCTTGGTCCGCGCAAGGTGGCCAATCTGCGGAAGTTGATTGAGATGGCGGCCGAGTTCGATCGGGGCGAGCTGTTCACGCTGCAAGACTTCGTCGAACGCTTGCACACGTCGGTCCTCGAAGAGACCGACGAAGAGTTCGCCACGACGCTGCCCGAGACCGGCCACGTCATCCGCCTGATGTCGATTCACCAATCGAAGGGCCTCGAATTCCCCGTCGTCATCGTCGCCGACATCGACCGCAAAGGAGCACCGCGCGGCAGCTCGGCCGTGCTGCATCCCGACTTCGGGGCACTCGTCAAACTCCCCGAGATGTTCGGGGTCTCACACGATCACATCGGTCTCAAAATGTACGGCCTGTTGGAGCAGGAGGCCGATGCCGAGGAGACCATTCGCCTGTTCTATGTGGCCTGCACGCGCGCGGCCGACTACCTGATCTTGTCGGCCGGGATCGAACTCGAAGCCAAGCGGAACTCGCCGTGGCTGGAGTTGGTTGAATCGCGCTTCGACCTGCTGACGGGATTGCCCAAGGGAGACGCGCTGCTCGGTTCCTCGGAGTTCCGCACAGCGGGACGCGAGACGATTCCCGAGATCTTCGCGCATCGCGAGCCTCCCGCCGCGAAGCCCGTCGATCACGAAGCCGCACGCCAAGTCCCGCTCTCGGAGCTGACCGACCTGATCGTCTTCGCCGAACCAACCGAGCCGCCCGCCTCTGCCCGCCGCTGGCCGCGCGAAGCGAGTGACCTGCCGCCGATCAGTGTTTCTCGGTTGGAAGAGATCGACGCGCAACTTGGGGGCGACGCAGCGCCTTCGGCTGTCGTTCGGACGCCTACGTCCGGACGAGCGCAGTCAGGCGATGACATTCAGTCCGGACGAGGGCATCCGGACTACGGTACAACCGGCGAAGACGCCGCGCCGGTCGATCCCGATCAGGCGACGACGCTGGGCACGCTGGTCCACGCGGTTCTCGAACAGATTGATTTCGCCCAGCCCGACAATTGGCCAGCGCGCCTCGCCACCGCCGCCACGGCCCATCGCGATCACGTCAGCGAGGACGTTCTGGTGGCGGCCCGTGCGCTGCTCGATCGACTGTTCGCGTCGCCCCTCGCCATCGAATTGGCTGCTGCGAAACACCTGCACCGCGAGGTCGAGTTCTCGCTGCTCGCTCCGTCATTGGAAGCGGAGCAATTCGCCAAGACACGCATTATCGGTGTGATCGACGTGCTGTACGAAGACGCTGCCGGTGGCTGGCATGTCCTCGATTACAAAACGAACGACATCACCGCTGATGCCGCCGACGAACAGCTTCTCGCGCCGTACGAATTCCAACTGGGAGTCTACGCTCACGCGGTCGAACAATGGTTTGGAGTCGCACCGGTCGAGGTGTCACTCGTGATGCTCAGACCCTCCATTCGCCGAGTCTCGCGGACTTGGACCGCCGCCCGTCGCGAACAAATGCGAGTCCGCCTGGCGCACGCGGTTGAGGCCGCCGAGGCGGGAGCGACGTGCTGAGGACGATGGCGGTGAAGGAACCGGTTCAAAATCACTTCTCGTCCTTCGTGCTTATTCCCGCCCCTCGGCGGGGAGGGTTAGGGAGGGGGACGAGTGGCAGATCAACCCGACCATCCGTCCCCCTCCCCGCCGAGGAAAGGCTCGGAAAGCGGGAAGCTGGTCCTGGCCGACTCATCTTGAGCGATTCAGCGGTTTGAAATACCGTCCCGCCGCGTTGCGACACGTTATTGTCGTGGCTCCCATCAAGGACGAGGGACGGAATTTTGAAGAGATCACGGCTGAAATTTCGGTGCTGGGTTTCGTGCGTGCTACTGGTGAGCATGCTCCTGCCGATCGCCGGTTGCGGAACAATCTTTTGGCCCGAGCGAAAAGGGCAGCCTGCGGGGCGACTCGATCCGAAGGTCGTTGCACTGGATGCCGTCGGCCTGTTGCTGTTCTTCATCCCCGGCGTGATCGCGTTTGCCGTCGATTTCAATAACGGGACGATCTACCTCCCCTCAGATTCGCACGCGAATTCGCCGCCGTCTTCGCTTGGTTGGGATTCTGTCCGTACCTCGTCGGTCACGCCGGAAGCGGATGAGATCGAACGAATCGTTCACGAGCGAACTGACAAGTCCATTCGCCTTCAGCCGGGACACTATCGCGCCCAGCAACTCGCATCGTTGCAAGAATTGGCGGATGTCAATCTCGACCCGATCTCGTTGGCGATAGCCTGCGAAGCGAAGGACGTTCGGTTTCGTTGTCAGTCGGAATAGCACGCATTTCAAAACTAGCCCGACGCGCGAGCGAGGGCTGGGCGTTCGATGAGTACGAAGCCCTCGCTCGCGCGTCGGGCTAGTTTTTTACGACTCCACAACACACACACACACACAGCTGGTTTTGGACAGGTTCCAAGTTAAGAATTGAGAGATCGCCATGTTTCGTCGTTCGCTGGTTTGGTCGCTGGTCTGCACGGGGATGATTGGTTGCAGCGAGGCTCCGCATGTGGAAACCACCGTTGACGGCGGCACTGCGACATTGGAAGCAACCGTGGCTGCGGTGCAACCCGAGTTGACGGCGGTCCCCGAGCGGGACGACTCGCAAACGAACACGGCGGCGCGCGCGAAGGAAGTCTTCGCCACGATCGTGCGCGCGGCCGAGTCGAGTGATGCCGACGCGTGGACAAAGGCCGAAGGCCAACTGCACGCTCTGGGGTTGGCGGCTATTCCCGCGTTGTCGGATCGGTTGGGGGACGCAAACCCGGTCGCTCGTGAACTGGCCGCGATGTTCTTGGCTCAGCTGGGTCCCGACGCCGCTCCCGCAGCGGAGGGCCTGTTGAGGTTGCTCGACGATCAATCGACGTTTGCCCGCGTCAACGCGGCCGCAGCCCTCTCCACATTTGAAGGCCATGCGGAGCGAGTCACTCCGGTTCTCGTGGCTTTGCTCGCAGACGAGGACACGAACGTGCGCATCACTGCGGCCACATCACTCAGAAACGTCAGTCCCTCGGGGCGCGATGTCCTCCGCGCGTTGAGTCACTCGCTGACCGACACCGACTCACGCGTACGAGCCGCCGCCGCCGTAACGCTGGGGGAACTCGGAACTCTCGCCACGTCGAGTCTCGCGTCGCTGCGCCGCCTCGACGCCGATGAAGACGAGCAAGTCCGTTCTGCCGCCTCCCGCGCCATCAAGCAGATTGATCCCACGACGCGATCAGCCCCCGTGACAATCCCCGCCAGCGCGACCGAGTGACGTCCAAGTCGCGGAGGGACACTAACCCGAAGCGTGAGCGAGGAGGAATGACCAGCTCAGCTCAGCTCAGCTCAGGTGGTATCCCTGAAGAAGCCCTTTCCCCCTGGCAGCCTGTTGAAAAACGTAGAGTAGGCGGCTCGCCTGCTTGCTTTAACCGTTAAAAAACACAGACGAGCCGGCTGTGCTACCACTCTTTCAACGGGCTGCTAACCCTGTCTCCGCAAAGCCGGGGCGAGGGGACACGAGAAGCGAGTTGCTCCGGTGCCCCAGCCCCCGGTATGTTTCAAAAGTGGAGGTGTGTCGTCCGTCGAAGGGGCGACACACCTCCACTTTTAACGTAGGTCCGTCACTCCCTCTGAAAGCTTTGGTTTCGCGATGAAAGTTCTGTCCGGGATTCAGCCGACGGGTCGGTTTCATTGGGGCAACTACTTCGGAGCGATCCGACAGTACATCGCGCTGCAAGGGAACGAGCAGTCGTTCTATTTCATTGCCGATCTGCATGCCCTCACGTCGGTGCGCGATGCGCAGGCGTTGGAGGCCAGTACGTGGGACGCCGCGCTCGACCTGCTCGCGCTGGGGCTTGATCCGGCCAAAGCGACGTTGTTCCGGCAGTCGGATGTTCCCGAAGTGACCGAGCTGATGTGGCTCTTGATGACGGTGACTCAGCACAGCCTGTTGGAGAAGTGTCACTCGTACAAGGACAAGGTGGCGAAGGGGATCTCGGCCGACGCAGGCTTGTTCACGTACCCGGTCCTGATGGCCGCCGACATCCTGCTGTACGACTCAGACGTGGTGCCGGTCGGGGCGGACCAGATTCAGCACTTGGAAGTGACGCGCGACATCGCTCAACGGTTCAACGCCATCTACGGCGGTGAGTTTCTGAAACTGCCGAACGCGCGCGTCCTTGAAGCGGGAGCCAAAGTGCCGGGGACCGACGGTGAAAAGATGTCCAAGAGCTACGGCAACACGATCGAAATCTTCGAGGCCGAGAAGCCCCTTCGCAAAAAAATCATGTCGATCAAGACCGACTCAACGCCGATGGACGCTCCGAAAATTCCGGAGACCTGTTCGGTCTTCACGCTCTTCCAACTCTTCGCCACACCCGAGCAACAGGCGGCACTCGCTGACCGCTACCGCGCGGGAGGCATGGGCTATGGCGAGGCCAAGCAGGCGGTGTTCGATGCCGCAATGAGCTACTTCGCCGACGCACGCACCAAGCGAACGGACCTCGCCACGAAACCGAGTGAGGTCGAAGCGGTGCTGCAAGCCGGAGCCAAACGCGCCCGTGAGAAAGGCCGCGAAGTCCTCGACCGAGTCCGTTCGGCGTGTGGGCTGGGGACGCGACGAACGTAACTCAGGGCGTAAGCCCTCTTCGTTCTTTCCAACTCTTCTCGGAGCTTCTCAGACAGTTTGCCGTTACGGCTTGGCCAGTGAGACGCTGACGATTTCCTTGTCGTTGCGGGCGTAGACCGAGCGGTTGGCGAAGGCGGGGTGTGACCAAACGACTTCGCGGCGTTGAGCTGGTCCCGTTGGTTCGAGCAGGTGGGCGCGACTCAATTCGGTGTAGGCCGTCGGTGAGAAGCGGGCGATGATCAAATCGCCCTTTTCGCTGAAGAGGAAGTAGCGGTCTTCGTGCTTGACGATGAACGCGGTTCCCCAGCGGAGGGACTCGCCGCTGGTCGGTTGGAATGTGGACCATTTGCGGTCGCCAGTGGCGAGATCGAGGCACCTCAATTCGCCGTGACTGCACACGCCGTAGATGTGATTGCCGTCGATGACCGGCGTGCTGATGAGGCAATGCAGAGCGTCCGTCAACTTCTCGCTCTTGCCGTGACGACGCCAGACGACCGAGGCATCGGGCTTGGTCGCGTCCAACTTCAACAACAGCGATCCGTCGTAGAACGCGCTGATGAACAGCTTGTCACCGCTGATGCGTGGCGTGGCGACGGTCAAACCTTCTTTGGCATCGAATGGTTGATTCCAAAGCAGTTTGCCCGATATGGGGTCAAGCGAACTGACGGCTGACGGATGCCAGACGATCAACTGCCGTTGGCCACCGGTCTCAACAATGATCGGCGAGCCATAGCCCGGCCCATGTCGCTCGGATGAATCGAGTGCTCGCCACAGTTCCTTGCCCGTGTCCTTGTGAAAGGCGACGACGGTTGTTCCCTCGCCACCGACCAAGCAAATCAATCGGTCGCCATCGAGCAGCGGGTTGGCCGAGTAACCCCACACCGGTGAAGTCCGGCGTCCATACTCGGTCTTGAAGTCCTTCGACCAAATCACGTCTCCCTTTTCGGCGTCGAGACAAAGCAGATGCCCTTCCGAACCGAGCGTGTAGACGCGACCGTCCTTCACGACGGGCGTTGTTCTCGGGCCAGCGGGATAGCTGACGGTGTAACGGCAGGGGTACTCGTGCTTCCAAATCACAGAGCCGTCGGCATCGCTGAGGCAGAGCACGCGCTCGGTCGCGGTTTGTTGGCCTCGCTCGAACGGGTTGCTGGGATTCGCCGCTCCTTCCGGGAGGAGCTTGTCCGTGACGAAGACTCGATCTCCGACAACAGCCGGTCCTGCATAGCCGCCACCAATTTGCACTCGCCAACGAACGGTCGGGCCATCTTTGGGAAAGGTCTCGACGATTCCCGTTTCGCGCCAGACGCCATCACGCGACGGACCCATCCACTGCGGCCAGTCGTCGGCCACTGCGGAAATGTTAGGAATCAGTCCAATGACCGAAAGCATCGACAGCAAGGCGGCTCGCAACGGGAATCGTGAGTTCATCGGGGATCGTCCTTGGCGGGTGAGATTGGGTGGCGAATGCGATTTTTGAAACGCCGGGTGGCGATTCTGTCAGCAGTGAGAGGGGCCGACAAGGACGGGTGACAACAGACAGGGGCCGTCGCCTTGTTGAATTTGGGGTTGGGGTGCCACGGTCACGGAGCTTCGGCGGGGCCGTGAGATTGCGAAGCAGCCTTCACCTCCGCGCACGGCTACGTCGAAGCTCCGTGACCGTGACACCCCAATTTGAAACAGGCGATGGCACTGACAACCGACCGCAAGTCAGGCACTCAGACGACCGAAGTCCGGCTTTCGGAATAGTCGCACTTTAGATGTTTTTCACGCAACTGCCTGACTGCTCGGGGTTTTTGAGAAACTTGACGGTCTGGAAGGGCACTTCTATACTCGCGCCGCGTTCGTCAAGGGTGGCTCTTCAAGTGAGCGTTGTTCGTCGAAAATTGTCGATGAGACTACGAACGCCCAGCATTTTTGACGTGATATTCAGGATGGCTCAACTCGGCGAGTCTCGCCCACAGGACGTGAAGACCAGCATGAAACCCGATAAACAACTTCCCGCGACCGAACCGGTTCCCGACGTTTCGCAACTGCAAAAGACAGAGTTAGGCCGGATGGTTCAATCGACGGGAAGCGTCTTGGAAAAGAATGCGACCGCCATCGTGGTCGTCGTTTGCACGGTCTTGGTTGTCGCAGCAGGCGGCATCTGGTGGATTCGACAATCGACGGAGTCGAGTTCCGCTGCTTGGGCCTTGTTGGAAAGTGCTGAGAGCGTCGATGACTTCGGCAGCATTTCCGAAAAGTTTTCGGGTGAAGTTCCCGGTCAGTGGGCCAAGCTGCGGGAGTCGGAAGCTCATCAGAAGTCCGGCACGGACGTGATGTTCACCGACCGTGAACTGGCTCTCGCCGACTTCAAGCGGGCACGCGAAGGCTTTGAAAAACTCGTGGCCGTTGCGGGAGTCGATCCAATCATTCGCGAGCGAGCGTTGTGGGGCTTGGCCCGATCCCTCGAAGCGACCAGCGATGGAGATACCGGAAAGGCATCTGAGGCTTATCAACGCTTGGTCACTGATTTCCCTGAGACGATCTACAAGCCGTTCGCAGAAGAACGGATCGCGTCGCTGAAGACCGGCGGTACGAAAGAGTTCTACGCTTGGTTTGCCAAGCAGAACCCCAAGCCTGCTGACATCCGTCCGAAAGACGGCGCGGCCAAGAATCCACACGACCTGTTTCTGCCTCCCGCCGCTGCTGGCGAGATCGAGGGCCAGACGAAGGACGCTGATGCCAAACCGGGTGAAGAGGCGGGTGCCACGAAGCCCGATGACACGAAGCCGGATGCTCCCAAAACAGAAGCGCCTAAGACCGAGAAAAAGGCTGACGAACCGGCTGCAGAGAAGAAGTCCGGATCGGAAGAACCCAAAGCAGACGAACCCAAAGCAGAGAGCAAGCCCGAAGTGGATGCTCCCGCCGAGAAGAAGCCAGAATAATCGGGCCACCGCAGGATTGTCTTCCCCAAACAGCCTGCGGAAAAACGGAGAGCGGGCGGCTCGCCTGCTCTGTTCCCCCGTGAAATCACAGGCGAGCCGCCTGTGCTACGGGTTGATCAACATGATTCCTCACTGGCCCGGCAGCGCTGTCTGCCGGGCTTCCTCTTTGATGATCGAAGCTGCATGTCCGAAGACCTCGTCGATGACGTTGACCCCGAGACGGTGGAGGCCGTTGGCGAACCGACGAGCGCAATCGCTACGGAACCCGTCGAGGGAACGACCGAGCCGATTGTCGTTACCGTCGAAGAGCGTGCGCACGGCTGGCGTGTCGATCACTATCTGACGCGGCTGTACTCCAACTTCAGTCGCGTGGCTTTTCAGCGCGTGATTGGCGAAGGACTGGTCTCGATCAATGGCGAGAAGACCAAGATGTCGCGGCGGGTCTATCCCGGCGACACGGTGCAGTTCCAACTGCCAACCGCTCCCGATGCGACTCTACCCGCAGAAGACATCCCGATCGACGTGCTGTACGAGGACGATGCGATCATCGTCATCAACAAGGCGGCGGGGATGATCGTTCATCCGGGGAAGGGGAACTATCGCGGAACTCTTGCCGGCGCGTTGCAGTTTCACTTCGACAAGCTGAGCGACGTGGCGGGCAAGTTGCGGGCGGGGATCGTTCACCGACTCGACCGTGACACGACGGGAGTCCTCGTCGTGGCGAAGGACAACGCGGTTCACGGCAACCTCTCTAGCCAGTTTGAAGCGCGGACGGTCGAGAAGGAATATCGAGCGATCGCGTGGGGCGAGATTTCGTTCGACCGCGACTTCATCGAGACCCACGTCCGCGTGAGCAACCGCAACCGCGAACGGATGATGGTCTGCCAACCCGGCGGAAACTCGCGCCATTCTTCGACGTTCTACGATGTCCTCGAACGCTTCCACGGGTTCTCGTTCGTGCGGCTGTGCCCTCAGACGGGACGGACCCACCAACTGCGAGTCCACCTGCACCACCTGCGACATCCGATCGTGGCCGACCGACTGTACGAGGGTCACAGCAACCTCAAACTCTCCGATCTCGTTGAGAACCTGCCGCCCGAAGAAGAGCAGATCATCATTGATCGTCAGGCTCTTCACGCGCTGAGCCTCGCGTTCGATCATCCCGTCACCGGCGAACGGATGAAGTTTGAAGCACCGCTGCCGGAAGACTTCCTACGAGCACTCGCCGCCGTCAGGCAGCACCGCACGAAGGTGCCGGCCAAGAAGAAGTGACGCGAACCGGAGTCCGCGATTCACACCAACCCGAAGCGTGAGCGAGGTCTTAGGGTGTGAAATCCTCGCTCACGCTTCGGGTTGGTGTGGACTCAACGGGGAGACCATTCATGATCGAAGAGACATTTGGAGCGCATGAGCAAGCGTCGGCCGAGACGTTGATCGGAATGGCTCTGGCCGAGGACTTGTCATCGACTGGTGATCTCACTTGCCTGGCGTTGATTAGGCCGGATGAGCAAGCCGCCGTCCAAGTCATCGCGAGGAAAGAGGGCGTCCTGTCCGGCGCGACGATCGGGCGGCGCGTGTTCGCGCAGCTCGACGCGGCCGTGCGCTGGAAGACTCATCGTCGCGACGGCGATCGAGTGTCACCCGGTACGGCAGTCGCCACGGTCTCGGGGCCGCTGCAATCGTTGCTGATTGGCGAACGAACGATGCTCAACTTCATGACGCATCTCAGCGGGATCGCGACGCTGACGCGACGCTTCGTTGATGCCGTCCACGGAACACGCGCCGTGATCCTCGACACGCGGAAGACGCTGCCCGGTTGGAGGCTCCTCGAAAAGTATGCGGTTCGCTGTGGAGGGGGGACGAATCATCGGATGGGTCTCTACGACGGCGTCCTGATCAAGGACAACCATCTCGCCGCGTGGACGGAATCGAACAGCATCGCGGCGGCGGTGGAAACGGCGCGGAAGTGGAGTCCGGCGGGCGTCTCGATCGAAGTCGAGGTCGATACGTTGGAGCAACTCGACGACGCGCTGCGCGGTCATCCCGACATCGTGCTGCTCGACAACATGGATGTGACGATGCTCCGTCAGGCTGTTGCCGTGCGAGACCGTTCCGCACCGAAAGTGCTGCTCGAAGCGTCGGGTGGCGTGACGCTCGAAACTGTCGCAGCGATCGCTCAAACTGGCGTCGAACGAATCAGCGTCGGTGGTCTGACACACTCGGCCCCCGCCCTCGATCTCGCGTTCGATTGGAAGTCTCGACTGGAAGGAACAGCCTCGTGAGTGAAGTCGCTGCGAAAGAAGAAGTCGTCATCAAGGTCCGCGAAAATGGGCCGCTGCTTGTCACGGGACCAGTCAGGGTGGTCGATCATCTCGGCAACAAGTTCGACACGGCCGCCGGAGCAAACATCGCCCTCTGCCGCTGCGGGGCCTCACTCAAGAAACCCTTCTGCGACGGGACTCACAAGACGAGCGGCTTCGTCGGGAATGAAACGGCTCTGGTACCACAAACGAATGATGAAAAAGCGTGACCGTGATTTCTCATCGCGGTCGCCCTTCACTTCGCCGCACGTCAGTGGAATGAGGCAAGACAAAGGAACACTGATCGGCGCTGATCTTCACTGATCTAAGAAACGGTCCTTCAGGGTTTCGCTGTACTTCTCAGAAGTCCTCTCCAGAATCAGTGAAGATCCGTGTCGATCAGTGTTCCAATTTCTTCTGTCTTCGCCACAGTGTTCTCACCGCATCGAGCCTCGTCACTCGCTATTTGCTGGAAAGTGTTTGCTCATGAATCGGATTCGGATCGTCTGTGTGGGACTGAGCTTGATGGTGGGGCAGGCTTCTTTCGTTGCGGCACAGCCCGCGAGTGAGGCCGACGCGAAGTTGATCCGCGAGAAGCTGGCTTCACTGAACACGGCAGTCGAGAAGCTCAAGGTGGGGCGCGACGACGTGCGGCCGGTCGCCGATGTCGAGGTCTTCGCCAAAGCGGCTGACTGGATCGTGCGACATGACGAGTTCTACAAGCCCGAGTATGCCAAGTGGGTGATTGAGGCACTCAACATCGGTGCCGCGCGTGCGGAGGCGTTCGCCAAGAGTGAGCGTCCGTGGCTGAACCGCGAAGGCTCGACCGTGTGCGGCTACTACTCCGAGGTCGATGGTTCGGTCCAACCTTATGTCGTGACACTGCCGAAAGGCTTCGATCCGAAGTCGAACAAACGCTGGCCGCTGCACGTCGAATTGCACGGCCGCGGCGACGCGCTGAACGAGGTGAGCTTCATTCATGCTCACGAAGCGAAGCCGCTTAAAGGAGAGCGTGACTACATCCAAGTCGATCCGTTCGGTCGGACGAACAACGCCTATCGCTGGGCGGGCGAGACCGATGTGCTGGAAGCGATGACGCAGGTCAAGCGGGCGTTCCGCATCGACGATCGCCGCGTGACGTTGCGCGGCTTTTCGATGGGCGGAGCCGGGGCATGGCATCTCGGGCTGCACCATCCGTCGCAGTGGTCGTCGGTCGGAGCCGGTGCCGGATTCTGCGATACGGTCCATCACCTCAGCCTGAAGGAACCGCTGTCGCCGCTCCATCAGAAGCTCACCAAAATCTACGACTCGCAAGACTACGCACTGAACGCCTTCAACGTGCCGACGATCGGTTACGGCGGTGAGTTGGACAAGCAAATCTTTGCCTCGACACGCATGAAAGAACGCGGCGAACAGCTTGGTGTCCCGATCCCGCAGCTCATCGGACCTCAGACCGAACACAAGTGGCACCCGGAGAGCCTCAAGGAATTCATGGCCTTCCACGCGAAGCACACCGAAGCGGGGCGACCGCAGTATCCGGCGCCGGCTCGCATTCGATTCACGACTCACACGCTCAAGTACAACGCGTGCGAATGGCTGATCGTTGAGGAACAGATTCGTCCGTATGACGCCTCGCTGGTCGAGGCTGATGTCGATCCGAAGACCGGCACGCTCGCGGTGAAGACGAAGAACGTCTCCGTGATCCAAATCATGCGCGATGTGGCCGAGAACGTCGTGATCGACGGCGGGAGTCCGCTGCCGTTGAACTCGGCGGCGGGCGGATTGCTGCCCGGCGTCTATTACGAACTGCGCGACGAAGGCTGGGCAGTCTGGGACTACAACCGCTCGCACAAGTACGCGGCTCATGAACTCGAAGGCGACGATGTGCGGAAGCGACACAACCTGCAAGGCCCGATCGACGACGCCTTCATGCAGCCGTTCGTTTGCGTGCGACCAACGGGGACCGCGTGGTCGGGGCCTCATGCCGAGTGGGCCAAGTGGACGCTGTCGCGGTTTGAGACTGAGTTCGACAAACGGATGCGGGCGAAAGTCCCCGTCGTGAACGACACGCAGGTCACCGATGAACTGATGGAGACCAAGCACCTCATTCTGTTCGGCGACCCCGGTTCGAACGCGGTCCTCGCGAAGATCATCGACAAGCTGCCGATGACGTGGACCAAGAGCAGCCTGACGGTGAAGGGCGAGAAGTACGACGCGGCCTCACACGGCGCGGCTCTCATCTATCCGAACCCGCTCAACCGGAACCGCTACGTCGTGGTGAACTCGGGCCACACGTTCCACGAGCCGGAGTTCAAAGCCTCCAACGCCAACTTGTTTCCCAAGCTGGGAGACATCGCCGTCATGAAGTTCAGTTCGTCGAAAGAAGGCTTCACCGAGACGCCCGTCTTCGCCGACGTGTTCGATGTCCGCTGGCGGCTGGGTGAGTGATCCTGTTCGGGACGGGGGACATGAGTCCCCTGAATCCGCGACGATTGCAATCGCGGCTGCATTCAGGGGACTCACGTCCCCCGCTCCGAAAGTCGCCAAACTTCTTTACCATCCATCCCGTTCTTTCCAATCGAAAACTCACCATGCCCCGTTACGACGCCAAACGCATTGAACCGAAGTGGCAAGCTTTTTGGGATCAGCACGAGACGTTCAAAGCCGCAACGTTCGATGCCTCGAAGCCGAAGATGTATGTCCTCGACATGTTCCCGTACCCGTCGGGGGCCGGGCTGCACGTGGGGCATCCCGAGGGCTACACGGCGACCGACATCGTCTGCCGCTACAGTCGGATGCGAGGCAAGCAGGTCCTGCACCCGATGGGCTGGGATGCGTTTGGCCTCCCCGCCGAAGAGTACGCGATTCGAACGGGGACGCATCCGGCCGTCACGACCGCGAAGAACATCGAGACATTTAAGAGGCAACTGAAGTCGCTCGGCTTCAGCTACGACTGGTCGCGCGAGTTCGCCACGACCGACCCCGACTACTACCGTTGGACGCAGTGGATCTTCCTCCAGCTCTTCGACACCTGGTACGACGCCGAGCACACGTGGACCGGCCCCGACGGAGTGACGCGCATGGGCAAGGGACGGCCGATCGCCGAGTTGCCGATCCCCGCCGATGTCGCCTCGCAGGGACAGGAGGCGGTGCGGCGCTATCAGGACAAACACCGACTGGCCTATCAACACGAGGCCCCCGTCAACTGGTGCCCCGCGCTGGGGACGGTCCTCGCCAACGAAGAGATCATCGACGGCAAGAGCGAACGGGGCGGCCATCCCGTCGAACGCACACCGCTGCGCCAGTGGCTGCTCCGGATCACGGCCTACGGCGACCGCCTCGCCAACGAATTGGAAGACCTCAACTGGCCCGAGTCGATCAAGCTGATGCAACGCAACTGGATCGGCCGCAGTGAGGGAGCGGAGGTCGACTTCTTTATCCCGGAACGGTTGTCGCAGGAGGAGGAACAACGGAGTTTTGAAGAATGGAAATGGTCACGTTCAAACTTTGGATTTGCGATTGAACGTACCGGCAACCAACGCGAAGCATGGGGCGAAAAACATGGACTCGGGTTTATCCGCATCTACACGACGCGGCCCGACACGTTGTTCGGGGCGACGTACATGGTCCTCTCGCCCGAGCATCCGGCGGTGGATCGGCTCACCACGCCCGAGCAGCGGGCCGCCGTCGATGCCTATCGTCAGCAGGCAGCGATGAAGAGCGACCTCGACCGGACAGACCTCGCCAAGGACAAGAGCGGCGTCTTCACGGGCGGCTTTGCGATCAACCCGATTAACGGTGAGAGGGTGCCCGTCTGGATCGCTGACTACGTTCTCATCAGCTACGGCACGGGAGCCATCATGGCCGTTCCGGCACATGACCTGCGAGACTGGGAGTTCGCGGTGAAGTTCGGCATTCCGATCATCCCCGTCGTGCAACCGCCCGCCGGTTACGAGCCAACGAAGGACGAGCAGGCTCTCGCGGTCGAACTTCCCGCATGTCACGACAGCGCGGGACACCTGTCTTGCCCGATGACGAGCGAAGGTACGGCGATCAACTCGGGTGATTTCAACGGCCTCGCGACGCAGGTCTTCAAGGCGAAGATCACCAACGATCTCGCGGCGGCGGGCGTCGGCAAGAAGGCCGTGAACTACCGCCTGCGCGACTGGCTCTTCTCGCGGCAGCGGTATTGGGGCGAGCCGTTTCCGATCTGGCATGAACTCGACGCGAACGGGCAACCGACGGGATTGATGCGGACGGACGATGCGGCTGCGCTCCCCGTGTTGCTTCCTGAGATGGCCGACTTCAAACCGACGGGGACTCCCGAGCCGATGCTTTCCAAAGCTCCGGCCGACTGGCTGTTCCAGACGACGGCCGATGGCGTGCGGCTCAAACGCGAGACGAACACGATGCCGCAGTGGGCCGGCTCGTGCTGGTACTACCTGCGGTTCGCCGATCCGAAGAACGACCAACAATTTCTCGACCCGGCCATCGAAAAGGCGTGTCTTCCCGTCGATCTCTACGTCGGTGGAGCCGAGCACGCGGTACTGCACCTCCTCTACTCGCGCTTCTGGCACAAGGTGCTGTTCGATCGCGGACTGGTCTCGACGTGCGAACCGTTCCAGCGGCTGGTCAATCAGGGAATGATCCTCGGTGAGGTCGATGAGACGACTGGCAAAGCCGAAAAGATGTCGAAGTCACGCGGCAACGTCATCAATCCTGATGTGGTCGTGGACGAGTTCGGAGCCGACTCCCTGCGATTGTACGAGATGTTCATGGGGCCGCTCGAAGCGGTGAAGCCGTGGAGCATGAAGGGGGTCGAGGGCGTATCGCGGTTCCTCGGTCGCGTCTGGCGGATGATCGCCGATGAATTGCACGAGACCGAAGTTCGACTCAATCCCGCGATTCAAGAAGTCGCTCCGTCGGCCGAGCAGCTTCGCGTCCTGCACCGCACGATCAAAGCGGTGACGCACGACATCGAGTCGCTCGGGTTCAACACGGCCATCAGCCGGATGATGGAGTTCGTCAACGAGTTTCTTTCCAGCGAAGTCCGCCCCCGCGCGGTGATGGACCCGTTTGTATTGCTCCTCAGCCCGTTCGCCCCGCACCTCGCGGAAGAATTGTGGGAACTGCTCGGCCACACTGTGTCCTCTGCGACCGGCCCACGCACGACGACGCTCGCCTACGAACCGTGGCCGACGTGGGACGAACAGCATCTGATCGAGACCGAGGTCGAAATCCCCGTTCAGATCAACGGCAAGCTGCGCGGCAAAGTGAAAGTTCCCGTCAACGCCGATCAAGCCACGCTCGAAGCGGCCGCCAAGTCAGACGCGACCGTAGCGAGCCAACTCGAGGGAAAAACGATCATCAAGTCGGTCGTCATCCCCGGTCGCATGGTCAACTTCGTCGTGAAATGACGCTGCGTTTGTAGTGGTTGCGTGAATATCCAAGCCCCCCTCACCCCCGGCCCCTCTCCCCGCAAGGTAGGGGCGAGGGGTGAAATTGCGGATAGCCTCTGAGTCTCTCCGGTTTGGATCATTCCATGCAGGATTCGCCCGTCACCAATGTCGTTCGGACTTACTACAAGTGGGTTCGTTCCTGTTGTTGATTCACTGCGGCTTGTGGTGGCAACTGCATCGGCAGGATCGGCGGCCGTTGACCTCACTGGCCATGGTGAGTCTCGACGGCGCGTATCGCCGTTACGAACTTGATCGGCCGTACTTTCGTCAGCAGCAGGCGACTCACGCCGAAGTCTTGGACCAAGCGGTAGCCTCGGACGCTAAGGTCGCATTTGCGCCGGACGCCGCTTATTGGCAGACGTTCCTCGCGTTCCTCGCGATCCTCGCACTGTTCCGTCAGCACGATGTTCGCGTGATCGTGAATGAAATTCTCGAGGCTCCCTACGTCTGTCGCCACGCGGCGGCCAAGCGAACGGAGCGAGAATTCCTGCGTCGCGAGGTCCGACGCGAAGTGGACGCTCACGGGTTCACTTGGGTCTCGCCGGACACGACCGTCCTGCGGGACGAGGACTACGTTGACTACAACCATCTGAACAGCCAGGGTGTCGCGCGGTACTCACGACTGGTCGCGGATGCGCTGCGACCACATGTGCGTGATGACCAGTGAATCATCGCGCGGTGAGACCGACAACGAGACGTACTTGAGACCTGCGGAATACGGTTCAATTCGACCGAGTACCTGCTTTTCTTTCTCGTGGTCTGTCACTTGAGTTGGCTGCTCATCGACCGACCGAGATTACGGATTTGGATGCTGCTGCTCGCGAGCATCTACTTCTACTCGAGCAACAACGGCTGGCAGCTTTTTCTGCTGCTCGGCTTCACGCAGGTCGATTTTCTGTGCGGACTGCGGATCGGCGCGAGCGTCTCGCCGTCCGTGAGGAAGTGGTGGCTGGCCCTTTCTGTCGGCTCGAATCTCGCGGTCCTCGGCTTTTTCAAGTACAGCAACTGCGTCACGGAGTCGCTGCAAGACTTGGCACGGTTCGCGGGGCAAGACCTCCGTTGGCAACCGTGGCATGTCGCGTTGCCCGTGGGGATCTCGTTCGACACGTTTCAAACGATGAGCGACACGATCGACGTTTATCGAGGACACATTCCGGCGGAACGCTCGTAGTCTCGGTTCGCGTTCTTCGTGATGTATTTCCCGCAGCTCATCGCCGGACCGATCGTGCGGGCGGAGGAGTTCGTCCCGCAATTGTCGAAGCGGCCCGAGCTGGATGTGGCGGCCTTCGTGCGATCGGTGGCTCTCCTCTTTCACGGCTTGCTGAAGAAGATCGTGCTGGCCGATGGACTGCTCGCGGCATACTCCGAAGCGGCGTTCGATGCTCCTGCCTCGGCGAGCATGTTTGAAGCGTGGCTCGGCCTGTTCGCGTTCTCGTTTCAGATTTACATCGACTTCGGCGGGTACTCGGGCGTGGCGATTGGCTGCGCGCGGCGGATGGGCTTTCACCGAATCGACAACTTCAATCTCCCGTACAACGCCGACAGCTTCTCAGATTTGTGGCGTCGCTGGCACCTGTCGCTTTCGACGTGGCTCCGCGACTACCTCTACGTGCGGCTCGGTGGGAACCGGATGAAGACGCAGTGGGGCGTCGCTCGCAACTTGATGCTCGTGATGTTGCTCGGCGGACTGTGGCATGGCGCGGCGTGGAACTTCGTGATCTGGGGCGGGATGCCCGGCGCGTTTCTGTTGATCGAACGTTCGCTGGGGATGCACCGCGACTTGGCGTCTCAGCAGATCAACCTTTTCTGACGCTGTCTTCGCCGCTGGGGCGTCTTCCGCGCGACGAGTCTGTCGGACATCGCCGCGTTCGCTCGGTCGTGGGTGTGTGGAGCCGCTCTCGATGTTGTCACCGTCGGTCAGTTGCTCGCGGTGGCCGTCATCGCAGGAATCTGGGCGATGCCGTACGTCGCGCGTCGAGGCGACCCGTTCGAGCGGTTTGCGAGGCTACCGATTCCGCTCAAATGCCTCGCCTTCGCACTGGCCGCCACCGTGATCGTCGTGTTCAACAGCCGAGGTCCGCAGGCGTTCATCTACTTCCCGTTTTGATAGCCACCCCCCGCTCAATCGACGTACAGAAATTCGTTCGAGCTGAGTAATTGTTGGCAGAGGTTGGTGAAGGCGAGACGTTCGTGATCGTCCTTCGGGGCGGTGGCTCTGAGCGTGCGAGACTGGTCGTCGATGAATTGGCACGCGAGTTGAAGTTCTTCCGCTGAAACGGGGCGGCCGTAAGCGAGATGCCACGCGCGGACAACACGATGGGGGATGGAGGATGGCAGTGGGCCGTGAAAGTCGGCGTGCGAGTTCCACGTCTGGAGTTCCGCTCCCGACGTGTCGGTCAGGCGCAGGCTGATGGGCCAGTTGAACGAGTCGCTGGCCTCGTTCGTGATCGCATCGGTCACGAAGTCGAGCGTATCGCCCGTGCGGACTTCCACTCGCGCCACGGGCGTCTCGATGCTGCCGTTCTTTGCGGTCCATTCGCCGACGAGACCACTGCGGCTGGAGACGACTCGCGAGCGGACACCGTCACCGTTTTCTGAACCATGCTGGAGTTGACCACTCACGACGACGAAACCGTCGCGCGGCGCGGTCCAACGCTTGATCGAGGCCAACTTGGGAGAGCCGCCGGGATGACCGCCTCCCGCATGTGAGATGGCGTAGCCGAGCGTCGCATCAGGCAAGGTCGCTCCGCCCTGCCACGAGGAACCCGTCCAGTGCGGCAGGGAATGAAACTCGACAACCGCGCGCGGTGTGGCTGCGGGATTCTCTGTTGCTGCGGCTGTGATGGGCGCGTCGTT
This sequence comes from Schlesneria paludicola DSM 18645, assembly GCA_945862235.1. Classification (GTDB taxonomy): domain Bacteria; phylum Planctomycetota; class Planctomycetia; order Planctomycetales; family Planctomycetaceae; genus Schlesneria; species Schlesneria paludicola_A. The sequence continues at coordinate 29,111 of CAMAYU010000020.1, read as the reverse complement.
GATCCCACCGTAGCCGTACTGCCATGCCGCGCGGTTTCCGGGGAAGCGGTTCACGAACGGAGCGATGTCGAAGGTGAGAGCGTTTGAAGAACTCGTCGCGAATCCGGGCGAGACACCTTCGACATGAACTTGTTGAGACAGATGTTCGGCTTGGGCGAGGATGAAGTCGCCGTTCATCAGCATGAGTGATTGCGGCGCGACGGTACTCGACGGACGGCGGTCGCAGTTGAGCGTCATCACGGGCGCATCGAACGCCGCCAGCAGCGAGACCGGTTTCGTCCGTCGCGACTGGATGTAGAGACTGCGGCGGGGCGAGTCGTCCTTCACATGGACTTGCCCCGCGAAGTCCTCCATCACTTCAATCGGCGATCCGAAGAGGGCGTCGTTCAGGCGACTCGACACCGCCAATGCGCGGTCACGCACGATCTCGGCTTCCAAGCGTCGCACCGGAAACCGCGAGTAGAACGCACCATCCGCGTCCTTCATCGCCGCATCGGACGCTCGTCGCGACGACTGTCGATAGATGGCGGAGGACATCACCGCGCGATGTGTTCGCTTGAAGGATCGCGGTCCCGCGCCCAGTTCCACCGCCAGCCAATCGAGCAATTCGGGATGCGTCGGTCGCGTGCCGAGAATGCCGAACTCGCCCGGTGTGTCCACGATGCCGCGTCCAAAGTGATGCAGCCAGATGCGATTGGCGAGAACGCGACCGACCAGCGGATGCGACCCGTTGGTAATTTGCTTCGCCCACGCGAGCCTGCGTCCCGAGGATCGCAGCAGAGCAGCGTTCTTCTCTTCGATTTGAAATCGCTGTCCGTCGGGAGCGGCAATCGTCAGATCGGCGGGGAGCAGCACCTGCTTGGGGGCGCGATGATCGCCGCGATAAAAGAGGTGCGTCGGGTTCGGCATCCCGCCCGATTCCATGAGGACGCTCACGAAGTCCTCGATCTTTTTCTCGCCCCGCTTGGCCGCGACGCTCGCATCATCCTTCTTCAGTTCCTCGGCCGCGCCCGCGTTGTACTGATAGAGATTGCCGCCGTTGATGTTCAGACTCGGCGTGGTGGCGACCAGTTTTTTCTGTTCGTCCGTTTGTTTGTCGGCGGGCGTTTTGAAGGCGGCTCGCAGGGCTTCGCGCTGTTCGGCCGGATGCTTGTCGATTTCGAGATCGAACGCGGTGTCGATGAACTTCTGCCGCTTCACGTTCACATCGGCTTGCAGCTTCACCGCGTCGGCTTCGATGGCGACGGCTCGCGCACGGTCCTCGTCGGTGTAGAGCGAGATGACTCGTTCGCGCGGGATGACCCAGCCTTTGGGATCGAGTGCCGGTTGGAAGATCGCTCGCAGTTGGAAGTAGTCGGCCTGCGGGATCGGGTCATAGCGATGGTCGTGACACTGCGCGCATCCCACGCTGAGACCCAGCAGACTCGATGAGACAATCTTGATCGTGTCCGCGACGACTTGGTTGCGCGACGTGTCGGGATCGCCCTGACCGCTGGCCGTTGGATCGGCGGCCATCCGCAAGAAGCCGGTCGCGACGAGCAACTCGGTCTGCTCGGGCGTCAGGTTTGTGTACGGCGGCGCGACGAGTTCGTCCCCGGCCAGTTGCTCGATCAGGAATTGATCGAGCGGCTTGTCGGCATTGAGCGAGCGGACCACGTAGTCGCGAAACTTGTAGATGTATGGCCGGATCGTATCGACGCTGCCATCGCCATCCGAATCGGCGTAGCCCGCGACATCGAGCCAATGCCGTCCCCAACGCTCACCATAATGCGGCGACGCGAGCAGCCGATCAGTCAGTCGTTCGAAGGCGTCGGGCGCGGAGTCACTCAAATACTGCTCGACCTCATCCGGAGTGGGTGGCAACCCAATGAGATCGAACGTCGCCCGCTTGAGCAGCGTGAACTGATCGGCCTGGTCGTTGTTGACCGTGCCGCGCTCGTCGAGCTTCGCTAGGACAAAATGATCGAGCGGTGATCGTGCTCGCGTGGGCTGCTTCACAACGGGAACGCTCGGGCGGAGCAGCGGTTGGAAGAACCAATACGTTCGCTCTTCGGCAGTGATGCCCAGGCCCGGCGGCAGTGATTCCGGTTCGTCGCGCACCGTTGCGGCACCCGATGCGATCCAGCGTTCGATGATCGCGATCTGCTCGGCCGGTACCTTCTTCTCGGTGGGCGGCATCTCACCACTCTTGAGTCGTTTGATGAGCAAGCTTTCGGCGGGCTGGCCAACTCGCAACGTCGCGCCGCTTTCACCGCCGGTCAGCATGAACCGCTTCAACCGCAGATCGAGCTTCCCTTCAAGCTGCTCGCCGCCGCCATGACAATCCAAACAGAACGCCTTCAAAATCGGGCGAACATGCTGCTCGAAGGTGACGGGAGACTGCGGCGTCAGCACGTCGGCCGCATTCACGCGGGCCATCGAAGCCAAACAACAGACGCATGCCCACAATAGGAAGGCTCGACACAAGCAATCAGAACGGAGCGACGACGTGGGCATCAAGTGGCCTCGTGCAGGCAGGATGTTGACAAGGTTGCAAGGAGTGCAGGCGGGGCCATCGCAGGCGACGGCATGGGCGGGCGGGACCATTGTGTTGGCAGGCCGCAGACGCCGCAAGGTCGGTGTGTGTCGCGTCCGCTGTCAGTACCACTTGTGCTTATCGACGAGCGTTGTGGGCGGCTCGCCCTTCACGAAGCGGCGAATGTTTTCGAGCAGTGTTTCGAGATGTCGTTCGGCAATGTGAGGTGATGCAGCGGCGACGTGGGGCGTGATGATGACGTTGGGCATCTGCCAGAGCGGATGATCGGAGGGGAGTGGTTCGATCTCACAGACATCGAGTGCCGCGCCGGCGAGGTCACCCGCGCGCAGGGCTTCGGTCAGATCATGCAGATCGACGATGGCACCGCGACCGATGTTGATCAGGATGGCGGTGCGTTTCATCTGCTGGATGACGGGGCGACGAAACAGCTTCGCGGTCTCGGGCGTGTGCGGGGCCGCAATGATCACGTAGTCGGATTGAGCCAGCAGTTCACCGAGTTGCTCGACCGGCCACACGTCGGCGAGTACGCCGTCGACTTGGCGACGAACCGGATCGACACCGAGCAACTTCATCCCGAAGGCCGCCGCGCGGCGCAGCACTTCGGCTCCGATGTGTCCCACGCCGACAACGCCCAGCGTGCAATCGGACAAGTGCTGGTGAGCGCGATCCATCGGCAGGACTGTTCCCGGCGCGGCAACGAAGTTGGCGACGTAACTCTGGTCACCGACGGGCGACCATGCGCCGCGCTGTTGCTGTCGAAGGTAGATGTGCAGGTTGCGGGCAAAACACAAAACGTAGCCCAGCACATGATCGGCAATCACGTCGGAGAAGAGTCCGCGCATGTTGCTGAGCAGACACGGATGTTCGACGAGTGCGGGGAAGAGAAAGTGTTCGAGACTCGCGGTGGGCGACTGCACCCAGCGCAGTCGCCGCGCGTGCGCGAGCAACTCGGGAGTGAGCTTGCCGAAGAATGCATCGGCCTCAACGATCTCGCGCAGGGCTTCGACGTTGTCGTTCGCATTGATGACGCTCGTGGGGGCAGCCGCCTCGCGAATGCGGGCCTCGCGCACAGCATCGACCGGGGGATAGATGACGAGTTTCATGGGTTGGATGCTCTACTGAGTGCGAACGATTGGGAGTGACGTGGCGAAGAGGCGAATTACGGAAGTGACAAAGCGTTTCACTGACGACGACCACCGCCTGGCGAAGAAAACGTGGAGCGTGTGACTCGCACTTCTGGCATTGATGCGCCCGCCAAAAGTAGCCTTCATCGCTCCGCGTGAAGAGAGCCGAACGCGGAAGGATGCTGTTTCCCGCGCATTCAGGTCGCTGGTGACTCGGCTGACTTCACGTGGAGCGATGAAGGCTACTTTTGTCGGAAACGTCTGCATCAACTTCGGCATCTCGTTGGTTCGTTTCGATGTGTCATTCGAGTGACTGATGGCATGGTAACGAACGAAGTGTCAAGTGATGCGAGTCGCGCACGGAGGAGATTCAAGAAGGTACTTTTTCCCGCTTGCTCTCATCAAAGTCCCTCGGCAGAATGTCGCCGAATTGAAGGTTCCCTTGAGCCACTGACATCTCACACACACCCGTCCCGAGGTCGCCAGATGCGAGTTTATACGCGTGGAATTAACGAAGGTTTGATGATCGGAACTGGCGTTCAAGTGAGCGTCTTGGAGGTCCAAGGCGACCGAGTCCGATTGGCCATCATCGATCCCGATTCGTCTCCCACGTACCGCGAAGAAGTGTTGTTCCTTCACTCACCTGATGACGATGACACGGATACGGAAGAGGGTTACTCGGCCGAGTACGTTCCAATTTCCGATCTCCTCGGGACGACTTCGTTGATGGGTTCTTTGCGGTGACGAGTTGAGGGCAACTCAAAGGTTCTGGCGTTGGGGGCAACCTTCCTTGCTCACGCTGCGGGTTGGTGTTGGCCTCGTGTTTCATGGAACGATCACAGCTTCAGGCGGTGCATGGAATGCAGGCTCCATCCAGTTCGCGTCGTTCCGCTGATGACCCGTACACCGACGAGCAGATTGCCGCGTTCGGGTTGCGTTCCGATCGGCTTGCGCGTCATGTGGCCGTCATCATGGATGGCAATGGGCGGTGGGCGAACTCGCGCGGTTTGCCTCGGATTGAAGGACACCGGCGCGGTGTAGGGACGGTGCGAGCCATCGTCGAACAGTGTTCGAGATTGGGTCTCGAGCAGTTGACGCTCTACTGTTTCAGCAGTGAGAACTGGAAGCGTCCGCCGCTCGAACTGAAGTTGCTCATGCAACTCTTCGAGCAGTACTTGATCGAAGAGCGGAGCGAGATCATTCGCCAGAACTTGCGGTTCGCCGTGATCGGTCGGCGCGAGGGACTCGGCGACGGCGTGCTGCGTGAGATTGAGCGGACTAGCGATGTCAGCCGCGAACACACCGGGATGCGGCTGTGCCTCGCGGTGAACTATGGCAGTCGCGGCGAGATCGCGGATGCGACTCAAGCGATTGCACGCGAAGTCGCTGCCGGACGGCTCGATCCGAACGCGATCACGGAAGAGACCGTCGCCGCGCACCTGTACACGGCGGGGATGTCCGACCCCGACCTCGTGATTCGCACGGCGGGTGAGCTGCGCGTCAGCAATTATTTGCTATGGCAGATCAGCTACGCCGAGCTGTGGATCACGGACAAGTTCTGGCCCGACTTCACGACGGACGATTTGCATGAGGCGCTGAAGAACTTCGCGGCACGCAATCGTCGGTTCGGAGGATTGTCGAGTTGATTCGCTTCCCGTGCTGGACCGTTTAACATCAAGGCTGGCTCCGTGCGCTCACGTTTCGATTGTTGTTGGCCGGCGCAAATTCGTTTGCTTCCCAGTAGCCTTAGTCGCTCCGCGTGAAGGACGCCGAACGCGGGTTTCGGTGCTGGCCGTTGATAAACAGGTCGATTCCCAATCGGCTTGCTTCACTCGCAGCGACGAAGGTCGCTTTGGTTGCGACCGAAGGCTGCGATAGTCGATCAGTAATTGAATCACTCTCTCCAGACATCTCCTCCCATGCTACGTTGGCGACTCCTTGTATCGGCCGTCTTGATTCCGCTGTTCGTCGGGCTGTTCTGGCTCGATGCCCGGTGGGGAGCGTCCGCGCCGATTCTGCTCGCCGTGGTGATCCTGCTCGCCATTCGCGGTGCCAGTGAAATGGTGGACCTGCTCTGGACGAGGTCCTTCACGCCCAACCGTATCATCGTGTCGGCCTGTTGCGTGTTAGTGGCTGCGGCCGCGTGGTGGGGGCGATTCGGTCATATGCCGATCAAGATTCCGTCGGACGACAATACTCTCGCGCAGGTCATGCTGGCGTACTCGCTGACGGTCCTCGTGTTGTTCCTGCTCGCCACGTATCGCTACCGAGAACCGGGGGCGAGCATGGAGACGCTTGGGGTCGAATTGCTGATCGTCAGCTATATCGGCGTGTTGCTGGGCGTGGCGTCTCAGTTGAGATGGGTTGCCGGTTCCGATGCCGGTTACCTGGTGATCGGCTCGCTGCTGATCGTGACCAAGGGAGGCGACATCGGCGCGTATTTCTTCGGTCGGCTGTTCGGCAAACGGAAGCTGGTCCCGCTGCTCTCACCGGGCAAGACGTGGGCCGGTGCGGTCGGCGCACTCATCGGTTCGGCGGCCACGGCGATCGCTTGGCTGCACTACGCCACACCCCTCTTCACGCCGGTCGGCTCAGAACGCTGGGCCTCGCCCGATTGGTTGAGTGCCGCCGTGTACGGTTTGATCCTCGGAGTCACCGGCTTGGTCGGAGACCTCTGCGAGTCGCTCATCAAACGCGACGTGGGCAAGAAGGACTCGGCCCGCCTGTTGCCCGGCTTTGGCGGACTACTCGACCTGATGGATAGCGTCCTTTATGCGTCCCCGGTCGCCTACGTTCTGTGGAAGGCACTGCCACTGGCGACCTGGATGCCGTGAGGTCCAATTGCGGTTTGCCTTCTCAATCCAACTGCGAGAGGGGGGAGTCGAACCCCCACGCCGATTAAGGCACTGGATCCTAAGTCCAGCGCGTCTGCCAATTTCGCCACTCTCGCTTACAGTCATCGCCTGCGTGGCTTGGCCACACGGGTCGGGATTCTAGTCACCAGTCACAAGGCTGTCAGCCAACTCACGGGTTCGAGTTGTCCTGCTCGCGTCCGAGCGAGACACGCTTTGTGAGGAGCCGGTTCAGTGGGGCGCTTCACACATGATCGTGCTTGTTGATCAGGTCGGGGCCATCACCCAGAATCTTTTCGTACTTGCCGGTCGAGGTCTTCTGATACTTGGTGAAGCCCTGCTTTTCGAGGTTCTTGTTGCTGATGTCTCCCTTGATGCGGTCGCCCGGTGGCATCGGGCCATTGATGACGGAGATGATGCGTTCGACCGGCTCGCCCGTTTCGGGGTGGACGGTGAGGGGTGTTTCGCCGAGACGTTGGAGAACTTCAAACGTCTTTTCATGGGAACCATCGGGCCGGATGACGGCGTATTCGTACAAAGGCATGACTCGCACTCCTTCAAAGGGAGGGGCATTGTCTTGCCTCGCCCAAACGATGCAAGTCCGCCTCTGCAAACTTGGCGGCACACTCACGTTCGCCGATTTCTTCCGCAGCAATTGGCGACCACTTGATGCCGCGCCTATACTCGTCACATCCAAAAAACCTTGCCCGCAGACGGGCCATGAAAGAGCAATGACTGTGACTCAGACCTCGCCGCCGCTTCAGGATGTTCACGTTCGCGAAACCATTCCGCTGGTCTCGCCCCGCTATCTGAAGCAGGAAGAAAATATCACCGACGCCGCCATGAAGACGGTGTTTGAAGGCCGTGAGGCGGTGAAGAAGATCATTTCCGGAGGTGACTCGCGCGTGATCGTGGTCCTCGGCCCTTGCTCCATTCACGACCAAGTGGCCGGACTGGAATATGCTCGCCGGTTGAAGGCTCTGTCCGACAAAGTGGCCGACAAGCTGCTGCTGATCATGCGCGTCTACTTCGAGAAGCCGCGCACGACCGTCGGCTGGAAGGGCCTCATCAACGACCCGCATCTGAACGACACCTTCGACATCCAGACGGGCATTCGGATTGCGCGTCGGATTCTGCTCGAAGTGGCCAACATGGGCTTGCCCGCCGCGACCGAGTTGCTCGAACCGATCACGCCGCAATACATCGCCGACTTGATCTCACTGACCGCGATTGGTGCGCGGACTACCGAGTCCCCGACGCACCGCCAGATGTCGAGTGGGCTGTCGATGCCGGTCGGTTTCAAGAACGGGACCGACGGCAGTTTGCAGGTCGCGATCGACGCGATGCTCTCCGCCAAGTCGGCTCACAGTTTTCTCGGCATCGACAACGACGGTCAGACGTGCATCGTCAACACGAAGGGAAATCCATGGGGTTTCCTCGTGCTGCGCGGCGGTCGCTCGGGACCGAACTTCGATGAAAAGAGCCTCGAACTGGCCACGGCTGGTCTAACAAAGGCCAAGCTCCCGACGCGGCTGATGGTCGATTGCAGTCACGCGAACTCGAACAAAGAGTACGGTCTACAAAGCGTCGCGTGGAACAGTTGCATCGCGCAGCGCGTGGCCGGGAATCAGAACATCGCCGGGCTGATGCTCGAAAGCAACTTGAACGCGGGTGCTCAGTCACTGACGGCGGACCTGTCACAGCTCAAGTACGGCGTGTCGATCACCGACGGCTGCATCGGCTGGGAAGAGACCGAGCGATTGGTTCTGTCAGCCCACGAGCAACTCGGCGGCGCGGTCTAGTTTTGCAGGTCAGAGTGCCGCTTGCCGGCGACTATTGGCCACACTTCAACAGTGATCATGGGCGTTAGCCCGCTTTCGTATTTCCGAGCGGGTTTGGCGTCAGCGCCCCGGTTGCTCGCTCTTAAGAGGGCGAACGCCCAAGACCAAGAACCGGGGGGGCTAATGCCGCCGCGCTCAGAGGGGCGAGATCCGAAGGGCGAGGTTTTCCGGCCATCAACGCTTACGCCTTCAGTGCCTCGATGATTTTTTGCAGGTTGTTTTCGACGACGGTCGGGCTGTTGGCGTAGGCGGCAGTTTCGACGCCTCGAGTGCCGAGCTTGGCTTCAAACAGGGCTTTGTCGCCCGAGTGATAGGCGACGGTCGCGTCGGGGTCTTTGAGTTGGTGGCCGGTGAGGATGCAGACGACGCGGTCACTCGGCGCGATGATCCCTTCCGCGCGGAGCTTCTTCGCGCCGGCGACGCTCGCTGCACTGGCTGGTTCGCAGCCGAAACCTCCCGCGCCGACTTGAGCCTTCGCGTCGAGCATTTCTTGATCGGTGACATCGCGGACGATGCCGTCGCAAAGTTCGATGGCTCGCAAGCACTTCTTGAGATTCACGGGCCGATTGATTTCGATGGCACTGGCGAGGGTGGAAGCCTTGCGGTTGTCGCGGTCCATGTCGGCGTAGAAGGTGTCGATGATGTCGTCATCGGGCTGACCGGCGTTCCATGCAACGTTGCGCTCTTCAACGAGTTGGTACAGCGTGTTGGCTCCCGCCGCGTTGATGACGGCCAGACGCGGGATGCGGTCGATCAGGCCGAGTCGCATCAGTTCGCCAAACGCCTTCCCGAACGAGGACGAGTTCCCAAGGTTGCCGCCCGGCACGACGATCCAGTCGGGGACTTCCCAGTTCAGGCTTTCCAGAACGCGATACATGATCGTCTTCTGGCCTTCGAGTCGGAACGGGTTGACGCTGTTGCAGAGGTAGATGCCGCATTCGCCGGAGACTTCGCGCACACGATTGAGTGCGTCATCGAAGTCGCCCAGCACCTGCAACGTTTGGGCGTTGTAGTCGAGGGCCTGCGAAAGCTTGCCATACGCGATCTTGCCGCTGCCGACGAAGACGACGACTTTGAAGAGCTGCTTCGTGCTGGCATAGATGGCGAGCGAGGCACTCGTGTTGCCGGTCGAAGCGCATGCGGCCATCTTCGCTCCGACCATGTGGGCGTGAGTCGAGGCGGCGGTCATGCCGTTGTCTTTGAAGCTGCCCGAGGGATTGAGGCCCTCGTACTGAAGGTAGAGTCCGCCGGTCGATGCGGCCGTGTTCATGCCGACGTACCGGCCGACCGCTTCGCTGCGTTGGAGGATCGTCTGACCTTCGCCAATCGTGACGATGTCTTCGTCTCGGGCGAACGGCAGCAGATCGCGAAACCGCCAGACGCCGCTCACGTCGAGCGGGTTGCGGCGGTTCGACCAGCGTGCCTCGAAGTCTCGCATCGACTTCGGGACGGGAAGCTTGTCCCAGTCGTAGTCGATGTCGAGCAGGTTGCCGCAATCGGGACACGAGGTGAGAACATCGGCCACGTCGAAGGTGGCGCCACAGAGAGGGTTGATGCAGTGTTGGTAGGCGTGCATGGAAGGTTGAGGGTCTAGGGTTGAGGGTTGAACGTCAGGCGGGACACATGCGGAGTTGGAGTCGGGCTGGGGCGATCACAATTTTCTGACCATCACCCCTCAACCTTCGACCATCAACCCCTTTCGTCGAGCGACTCGAACTCACGGCTGAGTTGTCCGGCGTAGGTGCCTCGCGGGCGGATCGGTTGCGGGGAGTGATGTTGTTCCATGAAGTGGGCGGCCCAGCCGACCATGCGACTGATCACGAACAGCGGTACGAACAGATCGGCATCGAGGCCAAGATAATGGAGGAGTCTCGCCGCAGGCCAATCGAGGCTCGGCAGGATGTGCTGTTCGTCCCAGACGGCACTTTCGATGGCGGTGGCCACTTCTTCGAGATTCTGGTGCCCGGTTTCTTCGGCGAGGTCGCGGCAATAGGACGAGAGCAGTTCGGCTCGCGGGTCACTGGTTCGATAGACGCGATGCCAGAATCCGGGGAGTCGTTCGTACTGTCTCAACACGGCTTGCACGATGGCCGGAGCGGCAACGGGTGTTCCGACCGCTTCGAGGATGTCGATGACCTGCCGACCCGGTCCGCCATGCCAGACACCCTTGATCGTGCAGAGAGCCGCAATGATCGCTGAGTGAAAGTCGGAGCGGGTCGAAGCGACGATCCGCGCGACGAACGTAGAGGGTGCGAACTCGTGTTCGGCAGAGAGAATCAGAAAGGCATTGCAAGCTCGTTCGGCGATTGGTGTCGGTTCGTGACCGGTCAGCAGCCAAAGCAGATTGGCCGCATAAGAGAGGTCGTCACGCGATTCCAGCAACTCCAGTCCGCGCGTGTGGCGACTGCGGGCGGAGATCACGAGCGGTAGTTGAGCGAGCAGTCGTTGAAGGGCATCCCAGGAGGCGGTCGGTTGCGATTCGTCGTCGCCGATTTCGGACAGCGCGATGAAATTGACCGCCGTTCTTAGCACGTCGATCGCGGGGATGTTGAGCGGAATGCGTTCGATCCAGGCGAGTAACTCGGCTTCGAGTACAGATGCCTCTGAAAGAACCGCCTGCATGTCAGCCAGTTGCTCGTGCGTCGGCAGGTCCCCGTGAACGACGAGCGAGGCGACTTCGAGAAAGTTCGATTGCTCGGTCAATTCTTCGATCGTGTAGCCACGGTATCGCAGGCCCCCTTCGATCGAAGCAATCGAGGTCTCTTGAACCGGTTGTGCGGCTGGAGTTGGCTGCGGCGGGGACGAACGTGTCATGCGTGAAGCCACAAAACGAGTGGAGGAACCAGATGAATCGAGGGTGCGGGTGTGACGCTTAAAAAAAGCCCGCGAACTGCGGCGGCATTCTAGCGGCAGGGACGGAACCAATGGAAACCCGTCAGCGAGATCGGCGCGTCCAGATGCGTGAGAAGAAATGAGGGGGCCAGGAAAACCTTGCGGAGCGTTCCTGTCGCGCCGAGGTTGTCTGTGGGTTGGCGATCTTGATTGCGAGCAGTCGGACGGACGGACGGACGGGCTGGCGATCTGCGAATTCTCCCGACACAATGCCGCTGCGATTTTAGGATCGCTGTCATTTCATTGCGTGGGCCGCGCGATGAAAGAAGGGACCTTTGTCGCTCACTTCACACGAATCTACGCAGTCTGTTGAAAAACGTAGAGTAGGCGGCTCGCCTGCTCGCGTTTCTCGTTGGAAAACACAGGCGAGCCGCCTGTGCTACGGCTCTTTAACAGGCTGCTTAACGTGGTCTCTCCCCATCAAAGGCCATCCGATGTCGCGAATGCTGGTGGTTGAACGCGATACCGCTCGGCGCGATGGACTGGTGTCCGCGCTGACGGACGCGGGCTTTCGGCCGAAGGCCGTGTCGCTGGCTGAGGTCGCTGGTCAACTCGCTTCCCACCGGGTCGAGTTGTTGCTGGTCGGCGATGGCGATCTGCGGCTTCTGGATGACCTGCCTCGCAACGGCGACGAGTTCACCGTACCGGTGCTGACCTTGATCGATCTCGGCAATGTGTCCGGAATTCTTGCCAGCCTGTCTGCGGGGGCGAGTGGCTTTTTATCGCGAGACAGTTCGTCGGAACAGATCGTGGCGAAAGTGAAGTCGCTGCTCCGGTCGGTTGATCCGAACGATTCGGACCCGCACCAAATCACGATCTTGGGCGACGGGACGCTGACGGAACGGACCTATCGTCTGGCACGGCTCGTCGAGGCTCTCGAAGCGGTGTGCGACGATATCCGCACATTACAGTTGCGATACGAAGAAGAGCAATTGCAGCGGCGCAAGGTCGAACAGGCGTTGATGGAGTCGGAGGCGTTCTATCAGTCATTGGTGGAAACGCTGCCGATGGCCATGTTTCGGAAGGACTTACAGGGGCACGTCACATTTGCCAACAGACTCCTCTGTGAAGCCTTCTGCCGTCCGTCCGAAGAGATCATCGGCCGTACCGACTACGACTTCTTCCCACGCGACTTGGCCGAAAAGTATCGGATTGACGATCGGCGTGTGGTGGAGACGCGGCAGAACTTTGAAACCACGGAAGAGTTTCAGGCGCAGGATGGCGAGCGGCGATTCACGCACGTGGTGAAGACGCCTGTTTACGATGCGAGCGGCAATCCCGTTGGGGTGCAGGGAATCTTCTCGGACGTGACCGAGAAGGAGCGGGCCAAGATCGAGCTGTCCCAAACCAAGACCCGACTGCAAGCCGTGTTGGACGCGGCCACTCAAATGTCGGTCATTGCCACCGACGTGAATGGTCTGATTGATGTCTTCAATACCGGCGCGGCGCGGATGCTGGGATACACCGCCGAAGAAATGATCGGCAAACAAACTCCCGCGATCATCCATCTGGAGAGCGAAGTTCGAAAACGTGGCGAGGAGATGTCGCAGCAGTTCGGCCATTCCTTTCAGGGCATTGATGTCTTCGTCGAATACGCGCGGCGGGGTCAACACGAAGAGCGGGAATGGACCTACGTTCGTAAAGACGGTAGCCATTTGACGGTCAATCTGGTCGTGACCGCCCGCCGGGATCGCGACGGGCAAATCGAGGGCTTTCTGGGTATCGCCACAGATATTTCCGCACGCAAGAAGGCGGAAGAGGCGATGCGCAAAGCGAAGGAGGCGGCCGAGGCGGCCAGTCGTGCCAAGAGCGATTTCCTCGCCAACATGAGTCACGAAATCCTGACGCCATTGAACGCCGTCATCGGCATGACCGAGCTGGTTCGCGATACGGAACTGACCGCCACGCAACGTGAATATCTCGGGATGGTGCAGGAATCGGGCGAGTCCCTCCTTGCGGTCATCAACGACATCCTTGACTTCTCGAAGATCGAGGCGGGCAAGATGAGCCTCGAAGAAGTTCCGTTCAACATCCGCGAAGTGCTCGGTGACACGATGAAGTCGCTCGCGCTGCGTGCTCACCGGAAGCGGCTCGAGCTGGCCTGTCACGTTGCACCCGATGTCCCGTTCGCCGTTGCCGGTGATCCGCACCGATTGCGGCAGATCGTCATCAACCTCGTGGGGAACGCGATCAAGTTCACCGAGGTTGGCGAAGTGGTGCTTGATGTCGCCGTGCAAGTACTGAGCGATGATGGACTCGTCCTGCACTTCCGTGTGCAAGACACCGGGATTGGCATTCCGCAGGACAAGCTCGACACGATCTTTGAGGCATTTGAGCAGGCCGACACCTCGACCACGCGACGTTATGGCGGGACCGGATTGGGACTCGCGATCGTGTCGAGTCTGGTCGAGTTGATGGAAGGGAACATCTGGGTCGAGAGTGAAGTTCTTCGGGGGAGCGTGTTTCATTTCACCGCCCGCTACCGACGGGCGAGTGCTGAGAACATCGCGACGGCCACGTCGATTCATCCTCCGATGCTCAGTGGACTGCGAGTTCTCATTGTCGATGACAACAGCACCAACCGCCGCATCCTGACTGAAATGCTGACGAACTGGGCGATGCACCCGCTGGCCGTTTCCAGTGTCGCCGATGCTCTCGATGAACTGGAGCGGATGTCGCGCGCGGGGACTCCCTACGCGCTGGTCCTCACCGACTCGAACATGCCCGTGCAGGACGGCTTTGAGTTGGCCGAGCGGATTCAATCGAACCGCACGCTATGCGGCCCGATGATCATGATGCTCACGTCGGCGGATCGGCCGGATGACTTGGCGAAGTGCGACCAACTCGGGATCGCCGCGTATCTCATCAAGCCCATCAAGCAGTCGGAGTTGCTCGACGCGATCGTGCTTGCGGTGGGGGCCGACGCGCCGACGGGTGGCTCCGTTTCGCCAAACGTCAGTACAAAGAAAGTGGCCTCCAATCCAAGATCGATCCTGTTGGCCGAAGACAGTCTCATCAACCAGAAGCTGGCGATCGGCCTGCTGGAGCGCTGGGGACACACGGTCACGGTGGCCAACAACGGAGAAGAGGCCGTCCTGCTATCGAATGAGCAACGATTTGATCTGATCCTAATGGACGTTCAAATGCCTGAAATGGATGGTCTCGATGCCACACTGGCAATCCGTGCCCGCGAGCTGGAATCGGGACTCCACATTCCCATCGTCGCGATGACGGCTCACGCGATGAAAGGAGACCGCGAGCGGTGTCTGGAAGTCGGTATGGACGGCTATCTCGTCAAGCCGATCCGCGCCGAGCAATTGTTCCGGCAGATCGAAGAAATTTCAGGAGCGGCTGCGGTGAGTAAAATCGAATTGCGCCATGTGACAGAGAACGGCACGGTGCCCGGCCCGAATCTGGTCGATTGGGAGGTCGCCCACCAAGCGGTCAATGGGGACGTGGCATTGCTCGAACAAGTTCTGGCCGCGTTCTTGGAAGAGGGACCGCAATTGCTGAAGACCATGAAGTTGTCGTTGGCTGCTGAAGAATGGAAACCGTTCCAGCGGGCGGCTCATACGCTGAAGAGCGCGCTCCGCACGTTCGGTGTCGCATCCGCCGATCTCGTCGAAGAATTGGAACTGACGGCGAAGTCAGGCAACACCGCCATCTCGCCCGAGACGGTGGCTCAGATTACAGAACTCGTTCAGCCCGCCTTGGACGAGATGCAACGCCGCTTGAACTCGCGCGGGGTGGGCGTCACCATTTAGGGGAGGCGCTAATGGCTGTCGTGATTTGTCGGTTTGGTTTTGGTGAGCCGGGTGCCGTAAGGCCCCGGATTATTCGATAACCTGTCCGGGGCCTTACGGCACCCGGCTCACCAAGCTCGGACAGCTGTTGGTGAAATTCAGTGCAAAGTGCAAAGTGCAAAGTGAGAAGTGATTAGCGCAAAGTGTCTTCCGACGAGAGTTCTCTGCGATTTTGCACTGGTCACTCCACACGTTGCACTTTCTGACATCTTCTCCCCAGAGTGGACAGAAGTTACGGACAAAGAAACTGAGGACCGCATCATGCCTACCGTTTTGATCGTGGATGACTCCTCCACTGATCGGCTGCGCGCTGGCGGCTTGTTGCATCAGATCGACGATCTGAACATCGAGTACGCCGTCGATGGCAGCGATGCCCTCGTGAAGATTGAGCTGCATGTGCCTGACATGGTCATCACCGACATGGTCATGCCCGAGCTGAACGGCCTCGAACTGGTCGCTGTGATGCGCAAGGCGTATCCCATCGTGCCGGTTGTGCTGATGACCTCGCGCGGCAGCGAGGACATCGCGGTCCAGGCCCTGCGTGCCGGTGCGTCCAGCTACGTACCGAAGCGGATGCTCAACTTCCAACTTGCGGATACTGTGCGACAGGTCTTTGCTGTCGCGCGAGAAGATCGGGGACGGTCTCGCTTGATGCGACGGATCGTCGCACATCACGTTCTGTTCGCCATCGAGAATGATCACGAGTTGATTGCCTCGCTCGTGCATTACCTCCAAGATTGTGCATCGACGGTCGGTGTTTGCGACGAAGCGGATCGCGTGCGAACGGGAGTCGCGCTGCAAGAGGCGATCACGAATGCCAGCTTTCACGGCAATCTCGAAGTCTCTTCCTCGCTGCGTGAAATCGATCATCGGCAGTATTACGACTTGGCGCGAGAACGCCTGACTCAGCCACCTTATTCGCAACGCCTGATCCGCGTCTCAGCCCGGTTCTCACCCGAGGAAGCCGAGTTTTGCATCAAGGATGAGGGGCCGGGATTCGACCGCAACACGCTCCCCGATCCGACCGATCCCGCCAACTTGGAACGTCCGTGCGGTCGCGGCCTGCTGCTGATGCGGACGTTCATGGACGAGGTGAAATACAACGCTGTCGGTAACGAAGTGACGATGGTCAAACGCCGCAAGTCGTCCGCCACCGAACGAATTCAAGGAATCGCCCGATGAGAGCACCCAAACTTTTCAAAACGATCAAGGCGGGGCCGGTCCTCGTCGTCGAACTGCTCGGTGTGGTGAGCAGCCTGGCCGGCACGGCGGTCCTGCAGGAACTCGAAGAGGTCCGCACGGAACTGCGTGAGGGGGGGCACAAGGCACTCGTGATCGACCTTGCCGCAGCAACCTATTTCGGGTCGAGCCTGCTAGAGGCGATCCGCATTCTGTGGAACGATGTCTCGGCGGTGGGTGGCCACATCGCGCTCTGCAACGCCTCGGATGTCGGTCGCGAAGTCTTGGAGATCGCCAAGTTCGACAAGGTCTGGCCGCTCGTCAATTCTCGCGCCGAGGCGCTCCGAACCGTGATGATTTGACCCCGATGTCCACCGTCTCCAAAAATGCTCCCAAGGAATTCGCATGTCACTGTTCGGTCGCTGTGTATTGTTGACCTGTCTGTTCGTCTCACCGCTCGTTCGCGCTGAAGAGCCGCCTCGCCGTGATCTTTTGAAACAGTCCAAGCGGATCGTCTTTCTCGGTGACAGCATCACGTTCGCGGGACGCTATGTGGCTTGTGTCGATGCGTGGATTGAGTCACAGCGGTTCGATCACAAGCCGCTCGTGATCGACGCGGGCTTGCCCAGCGAAACAGTGTCGGGTTTGAGCGAAGACGGGCACGCGGGCGGTGCCTTTCCTCGTCCCGATCTGGCCGAGCGGTTGGACCGGGTGCTGGCCGTGACCAAGCCCGATTTGGTCGTCGCCTGTTACGGCATCAATTGCGGCATCTACTTGCCGTTCGATGCGGGCCGGTTCGAGAAGTACCAGCAGGGGATCACAAACTTGAAGGCTCGCGTTGAGAAGGCGGGAGCCAAATTCATCGTTGTCACGCCGCCGTTCTATGACGACATGAGGTCGCCGAAGAACTTCACTTACAACGAAGTCATGGACAAGTACGCCGAATGGCTGGTCTCCAAACGAGCCGACGGCTGGATGGTGGCCGACGCGCACACCGCGATGACGAACGAAGTCCGCAAGCGGCGCGAGGCCGATCCCAAGTTCACCTTCCAGCCGGACGGAGTTCATCCGAACGACGAAGGTCACTGGTGCGTGGCTCAGCAACTCATCCGTTGGTTCGGCGACGAGGCCGCTGCTTCGGCCGCCACTCCGCAAGCAATGCTCGCGTTGCAGCAGGTGCCGGAGTCTGTCTTCCCACTCATCAACCAGCGCGTCGCCGTACTGCGCGATGCCAACGTGGCCACGGCCGGACACAAACGACCGGGTGTCGGCGCAGGCTTGCCGCTCCCCGAGGCCGAAGCCAAAGCGAAGGAACTGTCGGCGAAGATCGACGCCTTAGTCCGCCCGTTGAAAT
This sequence comes from Schlesneria paludicola DSM 18645, assembly GCA_945862235.1. GTDB lineage: Bacteria > Planctomycetota > Planctomycetia > Planctomycetales > Planctomycetaceae > Schlesneria > Schlesneria paludicola_A. Next base: position 11,530 of record CAMAYU010000020.1, on the reverse strand, counting down.
AGCCGTAGCACAGGCGGCACGCCTGTGATTTCTCACGGGAAAAGAGAGCAGGCGAGCCGCCTGCTCTACGTTTTCAGCAGGCATCTAGTCCGCTCGCCGCGAGAGTGATGGCCCCCCCGCTCCCGCCGACTTGGCGAGCCATTCGGTGAACTGCACTTCAATCTCGCGCGAGTGAGTGGTGGCGAAGAGTTCGCAGAGGGAGTCGATTCCCGTTGGGTCGGTCTCAACGCGTGAGCGACACTTGCGATAGAACGGTTCGAGCAGCCGTTTCTGTTGCAGGAACAGGCAGAAATATCGGGTGTGAGCGTAATCCGTCGCGGCGCGATCTGACGCCGCGAAGCGGTTGCTGGCGAGATCGCTGACAGATCGCAACGGCTCCCGCTGACACGCTTCACGCAACGCGGTCCCGCGCCAATTGTCGAGGCCCACCAGCCTCAAGCCATCGGCTGAGAACTCGCACTCCTCGTGCAGCGACGCCAGTCCTTCGTCGAGCCATTCGGGCAGCGTCGGAAAATCGGCGTGGGCGAGGGCGTGAGTCAACTCGTGGGCTAGCGTCCCGTCGCCGGTCGCCACATTCACGACGAGGCGATGTTCGGTGCGCGAGTAGATGCCGGAGTACTCGCTCCGCTCACGGGCTTCGAGCCGCTGGTTGCACTCGCGGTAACTGGCGTCGGTCGAGCAGAGCAGGATCGTGATTGGCCAAGTCGGCGCGTGATCGAAGTATTGAATGCTCAGCGCTCGCACCGTCGGCAGGATCGTTTCGTGATACGTCGCATCGAGCGAGTCCGCGCTGCAGTCGCCTCCCAGCACGAATGGTTCATGAACGACGACGTTCCAGTCGGCGGGCAATCGCTGACCAAGACTGTTCGCCACAGCGCGGCAAGCATCCACTTGAAGCGACGGTTTGACGGTCGCCTCGCGTCGAGAGACGGCGTCATCGTGCGATCTCTGCGTCGCTCGGTGCGACGGACCGGGAGCGGCCACTGCGTAGCACAAGGCCACGAGTGCAACGCTGCCAATCGCCACAAATTGCCCATGCGTTAGAGTCACCACGGCGGTCTCGACTGAGAGGCTCGTTGCGGATCGAGGGGCTTCGTCCCATTTGAACTTTAGCTCACGAATCAGCCATCATCCTGAGCCAAATGTCAGGGGCAACATCAAATCTCCGTCATTGTTGGGGCTTGGGCCAACTGTTACGATCTCCTCGCTTTTGGCGGCTTTTTCGGCAGGAATTCCCTCCGTCGCACGGCCGTCACAATCCCGCAGCCGCTTGCCCCTCATGCGGTTCACTCTCGCAGGTTCTCTCGGATGGAATCGACTCTCTACCGCCACTTGGGTGCGCATCTTGTCACTCAAGACAGCGTTGCCGGAACCAAGTTTTCCGTTTGGGCACCCAACGCCAGTGAGGTCTCAGTCCTGTGTGATTTGAACTCGTGGATGCACGGTCGCCACCCGCTCAACTCCAGCGACAACGGCGTTTGGTGGGGATTCGTTCCAGGACTCAAGCAGGGTGACGCTTACAAGTTCGCACTGCGGACTCGCGATGGCCATCTGCTGCAAAAGATCGACCCGTACGCCTTCGCGAGCGAGGTTCCCCCGAAGAGCGCGTCGATTGTCTGCGACTTGAACGGCCATGCGTGGCGCGACCGCGCATGGATCGACCAGCGCGAGACGATGAACTGGTACGAGCAACCGGTCTCGATTTACGAAGTCCATCTCGGGTCGTGGAAGCGACCGCAAGATGGTCGTCAGTTCTTCAACTACCGCGAGTTGGCTCCGCTCCTGATCGACTACGTGAAGGAACTCGGGTACACGCACATCGAGTTGATGCCGATCAACGAGTTCCCGTTCGACGGCTCGTGGGGCTATCAGGCGACGGGCTACTTCGCTCCGACCAGCCGCTTCGGTTCGCCGCATGACTTCATGGAGTTTGTCGATCTGTTTCATGAGGCGGGGATTGGCGTGATCGTCGATTGGGTTCCCGCCCACTTCCCGACCGACGGCCATTCGCTCGGTTCGTTCGATGGGACATGTCTGTACGAACACTCCGATCCTCGGAAAGGTTTTCACCCCGACTGGGGAACGCTGATCTTCAACTATGGCCGCGATGAAGTGCGCGACTTCCTGTTGTCGAGCGCCCGCTTCTGGCTCGATGTCTATCACATCGACGGCCTGCGCGTGGATGCCGTCGCGTCGATGCTCTATCTCGACTACTCGCGCAAGCACGGCGAGTGGGTGCCGAACATGTTCGGTGGCCGCGAGAACCTCGAAGCGATTCAGTTCCTCAAGGACATGAACACGCTGCTCTACCAAGACTTCCCCGGCGTGCTGACGATTGCCGAGGAATCGACTTCGTGGGGCGGTGTCTCGCGCCCGGTCTACACCGGCGGGTTGGGCTTCGGCATGAAGTGGGACATGGGCTGGATGAACGACACGCTGCGCTACATGCGCCGCGAGCCGATTCATCGCGGGCACCACCAGAACGAACTGTCGTTCCGGATGGTCTACGCCTTCACCGAAAATTTTCTGTTGCCGCTGTCGCACGACGAGGTCGTTCACGGCAAGCAGTCGCTGCTCTCGCAAATGCCTGGCGATCCGTGGCAGAAGTTCGCCAACCTGCGGTTGCTCTACGGCTACCAATATACGCAGCCCGGCAAGAAGCTACTGTTTATGGGGGGCGAGATCGCGCAATGGACCGAGTGGAATCACAACGTGCAGCTCGACTGGCCGCTGATCGGACAGCCGCTGCACGACGGAGTGCGGCACTTGGTCGGCGACTTGAACCGCGTCTATCGCAGCGAACCGGCTCTCCATCAGTGCGATAACTCGGGCGAAGGCTTCCGCTGGATCTCGGCCGACGACTGGCAGAACAGCGTCTACAGCTACGTTCGGCAAGCACGCGATCCCGGTGAATTTGTGATCATCGTGCTGAACCTCACGCCCGTTCCGCGACACGACTACAAGATTGGAGTCCCGACGGCTGGGTTCTACACCGAGTTGCTCAACACCGATGCCACGGTGTACGGCGGCTCAGGGCAGGGGAATGCGGGGGGCGTCTATAGCCAAGCGGGAGTCTGTCACGGGCAGAACCAGCACATCTCGCTCACACTGCCGCCGCTGGGCATGTTGGTGTTGAAGCCAGTTACCGGTGCGAAACTCAAGGCGTAGCACGGGCGGCCCGCCTGTGCTTTTTACCTGCAGTGAGAGCAGGTGAGCCGCCTGCTTGACGCCTCAATCTTCCGAGACGGCAGGCTGCGGTTCGGCACGGTTTGCTTTGCGAGTCCGCTTCGCCTCGGGAATGAGTCGGTCGAGGATGCCGTTGACGAACCCGACGGAGTTCGCGCCGCCGAAGCTCTTTGCGAGTTCAAGAGCCTCATCAATGACGATGCTGGCGGGTGTATCTGTGTGGATCAACTCGTATGCACCGAGCCGGATGGCGTTGCGGTCCGTGGCGGGCATCCGGCTGACGGCCCAGTTTGCCGCGACGGCGGTGATGGATTGATCGAGGCTCACGCGGTTTTCGGTCACGCCCGCGAAGAGATCCCACGCGAACCGGTTGAGTGATTCGTCGGGGAGCGCCGCTTGAATCTGCCCGCGAATAGAGCCATGTGTCGCATCGGGATTCAAATCCAGTTGGTACAGCATTTGAATGACGACTTCACGAGCTTGATGACGACGACCGGCCATACGAAGAAAACCTCGATCCAAAACGAACCCGCACCTGCGCGGGATGAAAAACACTTTTAAGAGCGGGCGACGTTCACGAATCAGAGTCCGTGCGCCTGCATCGTTCGCAGCAAGTTGGCCATCTCGATGGCGGCGAGTGCCGCTTCGACACCCTTATTACCCGCCTTGCCTCCCGCGCGATCGAGAGCCTGCTCCATCGTCGGGCAGGTCAGAACACCGAACGCGACCGGAACATCGGTCGAGAGTGAAGCCTGCAAAATTCCGCCCGCCATCTGGTGGTTGATGTATTCGTGGTGAGTCGTCTCTCCCTGAATCACCGCTCCCAGACAGACGACCATCGTGAACTGACCGCTGCGAGCCAGCCGTTGCGCGGCCAGTGGCAACTCGAACGCACCGGGAACGCGGACCACGGTGATGTGATCATCGGCTAGACCGTGGCGATGCAGCGTATCGACCGCACCGGCCAACAGCCGCTCCGTCACGAGATCATTGAACCGCGAGACGACAATCGCCGCCCGGTCATCGCCCACGATCAGAGAACCTTCCAATACGGCTTTCGGCATTCGACCCGCCTCTTTCACTTTGCTTTCGATTTCATCTCGAAGTCCGGCTCACCATAAATGACTCATCTCAAACCGCGTGAGTTACAACTCGGACTTAGCCACCACGTCATCCGTTCATGCCCATCAAAAACTCTTCGTTCGTCTTCGTTCGCTTCATGCGGTGCGTCAGCATTTCCATCGCCTCGACCGGGTTCATGTCGTTGATGACTCGTCGCAGAATCCAGACGCGCCGCAGTTCTTCCTCGGTCATCAGCAACTCCTCACGGCGCGTGCCCGATTTGTTCACATCGATGGCGGGCCAGACACGCTTCTCGACCATGCGGCGGTCGAGATGCAATTCCGTGTTGCCCGTTCCTTTGAACTCTTCAAAAATTACGTCGTCCATTTTGCTGCCGGTATCGACGAGCGCCGTCGCCACGATTGTCAGGCTGCCCCCCTCTTCGATGTTGCGAGCTGCACCGAAGAACCGCTTCGGATGTTGCAGCGCACTCGCATCGACACCGCCGGTCAGGATTTTCCCCGAGTTGGGGCACTCGGTGTTGTAGGCCCGTGCCAAACGCGTGATCGAGTCGAGGAAGATCACCACGTTCTGTCCGTACTCGACCATCCGCTTCGCTTTTTCGATGACCATCTCGGCGACTTGTATGTGTCGGCTGGGAGGTTCGTCGAACGTGCTGCTGATGACTTCGCAGTTCTTTCCTTTGACTTGCCGCTCCATGTCGGTGACTTCTTCCGGCCGCTCGTCGATCAGCAGAACGATGACGTAGACCTCGGGATCCCCCGCCAGCACGGCCTTGGCCAGTTGTTGCAACAGAATCGTCTTGCCCGCTTTCGGTGGCGACACGATCAGCCCGCGTTGGCCCATGCCGATTGGAGCGACGATGTCCACGACGCGCGTGCTGAGTTGATTCGGGTCGCTGCACAGTTTCAAACGGCGCGTCGGATGGAGCGGCGTGAGGTCGTCGAAGAAGACCTTCTCGGTCAGCAAGTTTGGGTCTTCATTGTTGACCGCTTCGACTCGCAGCAGCGCGAAGTAGCGTTCGTTTTCTTTCGGCGGACGAATCTGTCCGGCGACCGTCGCACCGATCCGCAGGCCGAACCGACGAATCTGACTCGGCGAAACATAGATGTCGTCGGGGCACGGCAAGTAGTGATAATCGGGACTGCGCAGGAAGCCGAAGCCGTCGGGAAGAATCTCCAACGTTCCCTCGCCGAACATCAGCCCGTTCATCTTCGTCCTCTCCTTGAGGATTTTGAAGATGAGGTCTTGTTTCTTTAGCCCGGTGTATTCGGTGATGTTCTCTTGCTTGGCGAGAACGATCAATTCTTTCATCGTCAGCCGTTGCAGCTCGGCGATATGAATGTCTCCATCGCCTCGTTTGATCTGCTCGTAGCGTTCGTCATTGACGAAGTTCGGCTCGTCGTCGTCATCATCGTGGTTGATCATTGCCGGTGTTGCGGGCGTGGCCGCGATTGGCTGCTGAGGGATGACGAGCGGCGATTCACGGACGAACGCGAGCGGCGGAGTGTCGTCGGCGTGGTCCCAATTGGTTCCGACGGATGGATTGCTGCGACCGATAGTGGGGCGTGGTTTCATGGCTCTGAGAACTCGAGACGGGAGAAATCGGGGGCTGCCGCAGTTGGCGGCGAAGCGGCATCCGAGCCAACGAGAATGCTGATCGGGAGACGCCAGAAGAGGCGGGATTGAACTGGCCAACGGGATTGAACGGGTGAAATCGGGCAGACCCGCTTCCATGCGGCGGGGGCGTGATGCAAGTCGTAAGCGTGACCCGGCTGGGTTTGGCTAGCGATGTAGACAGGAGTTGGGGAATCAGCAAGGCGGGAGGGACTCTGAACTCGTCGTCAATTGTTGTGACAATTCCGGGGACGGTTTGCAACCGACGGTTCATCGGCCTCGCAAAAAATTGATGAACTGCCGCCCACTCTCTGTTACATCGGTCGCATTGACGATGACCGCGTCGCACTGCCTACGTTTCTCGGTCAAACCCAGTTGACTGGCCTCGCGCCGGTGAAGCTCTTCCCGTGTCCAACCGCTCCGCTGCTGAACTCGCTGCAACCGAAGTTCTTCTGGTGCGTCGATAAAGACCACCGCATCACACAGTCGCCGCCAGCCCGCTTCTAGCAGTACGGCCGCGTCGAGGAGTACGGCCTCTTGTCCCACCGCTTCCGCCTGCGCGATCTCAGTCGTGATCCGCCGCGCGATCTCCGGATGAACGATCTGCTCGAGCGCATGTCGCGCAGTGCGATGAGACTCGCTGTCGCCGAAGACACATCGCGCGAGAGAGCTGCGATGCACTTCGCCCGTTGCGTCGAAGATGGACTCTCCAAACTGCCGCCGGAGTGCGAGCTTCACATCGGAGTCGAGCAACGCTTCATGTCCCAGCCGATCGGCATCAATGACATGCACGTTCGCCAGCGATGCCACTTCCCGCGCGACGGCACTCTTCCCCGAACCAATCCCGCCGACAACGCCGATCACGGGGATGCGTCGCGCGGTGGTCTCTTGAGCGGCGCGTTCATTCATGGCGATGCACACTTCTCGCAGTCGAATTGAAGGGCCGTCGCTTAACCACGCGGGGTGTTGCCCGCGCGGTTAAACGAAAGCTGTGCCAGCCCACTCACGGTTTGAACCAGCGACCAATGTCCAACACGATCACAAACACCATCAGGCTGAGCAGGAACGCCATGCCGATGTAGCTCGCGCCGATGACGATTCGTTCGCTGGGGCGACGACGGGTCACGGCCTCCCACAGCAGGAAGACCATGTGACCGCCGTCCAGCACGGGGATCGGCAGGAAGTTGAGGACCGCCAGATTCACGCTGAGGAACGCGAGGAACATCAAGAACTGAGGCACGCTGTGCTTCACGATCTGGACGGCGGCGTTCGCGATTCCAAGCGGCCCGCTCAGATTGGCCAGCGCGACCTGTCCCGTGCAGAGACCGCGCAGTGTGAGATAGATGCTCAGCGCGGAGTTCCGCGTGTAGTTCGTCGCCATGAACCAGATTTTGCCGAGTGAGTCCGCCTGCAACCGGATTTCTTCTGGGTGCATCCGCAGTCCCTGCACGATCGGCAGCGGCCAAGTCGAGTCGAGTTGAGGCGACAATTCGTACACCTTCGTTTCAGTCCCTTCGGCCAATGTCAGCTTGACTGTCCGTTGAGGCAGTTCCTGCATCTGCCAAAAGGCGAAGCACCAGTTGTTCGACTTGGCTTCTTCAAATGTGATGCCGAAGTTGCGGTCCTTCAGGCGGTCGGCGACGGCATCTTTGGCAAGGACCAGTTCGATCCGTTTGACTCTCGTGAGCGGCCCTGGCTTGATTCCAGCCTTCGCCGCCGGGCTGTCAGCATCAACGGCCAAAACAATGGGGATCGTGTGAAAAGCCACGCCGATGGAAGGGATCGAAAGCGGCTCTCCCTCCCAAATCGGTTGCTCGGCCCAGCCGGGAAGATTCTGCGGCTCGACAGTCAGTTCTTCTTTTGTCTGTCCACCGCCGGTCGCGTCGCGCGAGACCGTCACGCTGACGGCCTGGCCGTGCAGGTTGGCAAATTCGTTGGGGAGCCGGAGCGGGTTGATCTCGGTGCCGATCGTTCGTCCGTTGATGCTGGCCAGTTTGTCACCGACCTTGAAACCCGCCTTCTGAGCCGGTGATCCGACCTGCACCGCCATGATCGGAGCCGTGTCCATCGACAGCCCCAACGTCCGGAAGTAGTTGTCCGGAACGACGACGGACTTGGATCGCGTCTGGTCCCCATTCGGCCAGACCTCCAACTTGAGCGGCCCCTCGGTGCGCGACGCGAGTCGCTTGGTCAGTTCCGTGTATGTCTTAACCGGTTCATCGCCAACCGCCGCGATAATGTCGCCCCGCTCAAACGCTGGTTCTGCACGAGACGCCGCCGTCTCTGCCATCACGAACGGGATCTTTCCTTTGGGGTCTGTGAGAACCTTCAGGCCCAACGACGGAGCCACGCCAATCTGCGGCGTTGTCGTTTGAGTAACTGGCCGCACTTCCATCGTAAACGCGGTCCCATCTTTGTGACGGCCTTCAATCGTCAGCGGATGCGACAACACGGCAACGTTCAGTCGCACGTCATCGAACGTCGAGATCACGCGGCCGTTGATCTTCTCGATCCGGTCATCCGGCTTGATCCCTGCGATCCACGCGGGCATTCCGGGACGAGCTTCGCCAATCACGTTCGGCGGTAGATCGACACCAATCGCGAAGGCGCAGCCGACGAACATCACCGCCGTGATGACGTTCATGATGACGCCGGCCGAAATGATGGCCATCCGCTGCCAGACGTTCTTTGCGAGATATGACCTCGGGTCTTCGGCGATCTGTTCGTTGGTGAGTTGGCTCGGGTCGGCATCGTCCTGCCCGAGCATCTTCACGTAGCCGCCGAACGGAATGAGAGAGAGCGCGTACTCGGTCTCGCCCCACTTCCGGCTAAACAGCACCGGGCCGAAGCCGATGCTGAATCGTTCCACGTTCACGTTGCACCACTTCGCAACCGCGAAGTGCCCCATCTCGTGAAAGAAGATGACCAGGCCCAGCCCCAGCGCGGCCCACATGATCGAGCCGCCACTCGAAACGAACCCGTTCAACTTGGTCATCAAGTCGGCGGCCAATGTCAGACTCAGGATTTCCACCGCAGCATCTCCTCGCGTGCCCAAGCGTCCTGGCGAAGCAGCTCGCTCAGCGTCGGATGGGCATCGTCGTTGTGGGCATTCAAGATTTCCCGGCAAGCGCGCGGGATGTCAGTAAACCGAAGTGATCCATCCAAGAACCGTTGCACGGCGACTTCATTCGCCGCATTCAGCACCGCACCGCTGGCTCCTCCCCGTCGAGCCACTTCAAAACCGAGTGCCAACGCGGGAAAGGCGTCGAGGTCCGGCGGGGCGAAGTCGAACTGATGAACGGCCGACCAGTCCAGCTTGGGGCTGATCCCTTCCCATCGCTCTGGATAGGTCAGAGCGTACTGGATCGGCAGCTTCATGTCGGGAGGTGATAGCTGCGCGATGACCGAACCGTCCACGAACTCGACGAACGAATGGACGATCGACTGCGGATGGACGACGACCGAAATCTGATCGGCGTCGAGTCCAAACAGCCAACGGGCCTCAATGATTTCGAGAGCCTTGTTCATCATCGTGGCCGAGTCGATCGTGATCTTCGGCCCCATCTGCCACGTCGGGTGAGCCAGCGCCCGTTCGATGGTCGCTTCCGATTCGAGACGACTCTTCGACCAACCCCGAAACGGCCCGCCGCTCGCCGTCAGCACGATCCGCTTCACGTCCGCGCGGCGTCCCGACTGGAGGCACTGATAGATCGCACTGTGTTCGCTATCGACCGGGATCAACTCGGCACCGGTCTTCGCCGCAAGCTGCATCACCAGTGGCCCGGCGACGACGAGTGTTTCTTTGTTGGCAATGGCAACACGCTTGCCGCTCTCCACCGCCGCCCAAGCGCCGCGCAGACCCGCCGCTCCGACGATGCCACAAACAACCGTATCGACTTCAGGGTGCGAGGCGAGTCGTTCGACGGCATCTGGCCCCACGAGCAACTCCGTCTCGCTCGGCCACTGTGTTGAACTGGCCTGTGCAGTCGAAACCGCTGCGTGCTGAGTCTCATCCGACAAGACGGCCCAGCGCGGCTGAAACGTTCGGCACTGCTCGGCCAGCAATTCCCAACGGCGATGCGCGGTGACACCGACCAGTTCGAGACGTTCAGGATTGGCGGCGATGACATCGAGACAACTCGTGCCGATCGAACCGGTGGACCCGAGAACGGCGATTCGCATCCGTGACTGGTGTTCGGCAGAGGCCAAGAGAAAAGCTCATGTCTGACGCGGCGATGAGAGTTGTTGCCGCAACGATCGACGGCCAGAAGTTCGGCACGCTCCCTCATGCCGGGCGGGATTCTAGGAGTCGCCCCAAACAGCGACAAGAGAGTTCGCACGTGACGAATCGATCCCACTTTCGGCATGGGGTAGACAATCGTCACGTGGTTCGCCACTTTGCACATGGCATAGCGCTCCCCAAACTAGTGAGACCCCACCGGGCTTTCCCCGGTGGCTCGCCGATTTTTGCACTACTCGCTGCACCGATTCGAGGCTGCGCCGATTCGAGTGGCTTAGCGAGTAGTGCAAAGACCTGTCTCCACCGGGGCAAGCCCGGTGGGGTCTGGCTGGTTTGAGGGCCAACCACTTTCCACTTTGCATTGCCTTCACGCCGCACAGGACCATTCCTTTCCAACATGACCGAACTCACCGTCCTGCCAGACTCACCGCCCGTCACCGCCGTTCCGCACAAGCCGCGCGTCTATGAACTCAATTCCACTCAGCTTGCCGAGTGGTGCGAGGCTCATGGGTTCCCGAAGTATCGTGCCGAGCAAATTCGTCGCTGGGTCTTCGGTCGCCGCGCGAACGACTTTGCTGAGATGCACGACATCCCCAACGCACTGCGACTGGCGCTGGCCACCGACTTCTCGCTCCTCCCCGCTCGCGTGGCGCAGCATCAGGTGGGAAGCGACCGCACCGAAAAGATGCTGCTCGAACTGCACGACGGTCAGTTCATCGAATGCGTCCTGATGCGAGAGCAAGTCTCGGCGCGAGATACCGAGAGTGGTCGCGAGGTTTCGCGTCGCACGGTCTGTATCTCAACGCAGGTCGGCTGCGCGATGGGTTGCGTCTTCTGCGCGAGTGGGCTGATGGGACTCAAACGCAACCTGACGACCGGCGAGATCCTCGAACAAGTCCTGCGGATGGACCGCCTGCTGCCGAAGGGCGAACAGATCACGAACGTCGTCGTGATGGGAATTGGCGAGCCGCTGGCCAATCTCAAGGCGCTGATTCCCGCGCTCGACAGTCTCAACGAAAAGGGGGGCCTTGGCCTGGGAGCACGTCGCATCACGGTCTCGACCGTCGGCCTCCCCGACAAAATTCGCGAGCTGGCCAACCTCGGCAAGCAGTACAACCTCGCCGTGTCGTTGCACGCGCCGAACGATGAGATCCGCGACCGCCTCGTCCCGGTCAACGACAAGATCGGGATGACCGCGATCCTCGAAGCGGCCGACGATTTCTTCGCGATCACCGGTCGTCGCGTCACCTACGAGTACGTCCTCCTCTCGGGAGTGAACGACGAACCACAGCACGCGCGCGAACTGGCCCACCTCCTCCAATCGCGCGTCGCCCACGTGAACTTGATCCCCATGAACGGCGTCACCGAACTGGACTTCGTCGAACCGACCGCCCCGCGCACGCA
>CAMAYU010000019.1 GCA_945862235.1 Schlesneria paludicola DSM 18645 | reverse complement strand
GCATGAAAACAAGTGGTCCGCATCTGGTACTCGTGTTGTGAAATCGCTTGTTTCGTCGTGCGAAAGCGATTTCACAACACGAGTACCAGATGCTGCGTTCTTGGCTCAATTGAATGTAAAAAGTGACCTCCGATTACTGATAACTGCCCTATGACGATTTGAGGTTCACGGTTTTGCGGACATCGACGGCTGGCCCTCCAGGCATTTCGGCTGATCGCTCTGCTCGATGCGCTGAGATGTTTCGTGGAGATCAAACTGGAGTTTGGCAATCCTGCCGCCCAAGATGGCCGCCACTCTTGGTGTCACGCACTCGTGCGACCGAAACGGCAGGCGCAAGTTGTGATCCCCTTTCATGCGGGCGAGCGACAGCAGCAGATACTGCGTGGCAATCTCGTTCCCCTGCGGCCACTTCGCGCGACGCGACTTGCCGAACTGGAACATCAGACTTCGTTCCGCGATGGCTTTGGCCCATTCCCAGGCGGCTCGCCAGCACTCATCGAATTGCGTTGGTCGACTGCGAAAGTATCTCCACAAACATTGCTTCGTTTCTTTGACAAGGGACTTACGCGGCCAACCGGGGAGCGTTTTGTCTTCAGCCATCAGTTCGTCTGTAACCTCCTCTGTGGTGAGACAGGTCGATCAGTGCCGTTGACTGGAGCGCCTCAGGCGGCCAAGTGAGGAGTGGCGTTGTGACCGGGGTGTTGATGTTCGATGGCCGGCGTGATCGTTGGGGAATCGGATTTCAGGCGGAGCGAGGGACTGAGCGGTGTGTGTTCTCCGCCCACTTCGAGAACCAGCAGGTCTTCGAGTTCGCCATCGGAGTCAGGCTTCGAGACTCCGGACAGCAACCAACCGCAGACGCCGAGTCCCAGCGTGCAAGCCAGCAAAACCGCGCCGCCTTGAAACGCCGTGGCCAGCAAAGGCACTCGCTCGCGAGCGGTGGCGACGTCTTTGCGGTCGGATTCGAGGGCATCTCGTTGATGACCGACTTCAATCCGTTCGGATTGCAGGTCGCGGTGCAGAACGGCGACTTCTTGTCGAGCCTGAGTATCGGCTTTGACGAGTTCCCGCGCGGTTTCAGAATTCTCGCGAGCCTGCTGTTGGAGTTGTTCGACTTGTTGTTGCTGCCAAGCCCGCAGTTTCTCTTCCTTGTCGCAGCCCGTCAGGGCCAGCACGAGGAACAGCATCAGGAGGGGGATCAATGTGCGCATCGGAGAATCTCCGTTGAATGAGGATTCGGGAGAGCAGACGGCGGAGGGCTCGTTGCAAACGGACTTGGCGAACCAAGGCCAGCAGCGCGAGCACCAGCGCCGTGGTGAGAATCGAAATCAGAAACAGAAGGTCCATCACAGCTCCTTTGGAAAGGACCAAGCACGAGGGTATTCACGCGGCAATCTCGCGCCGCAGAGCCTCGACATCCACCCGACGAAAGACCGACGCTCCCGCGCCAGGGTGAGTACGTCGCGCATAGACCGGCTGAATGCGACCGGCGTTGATCCAACGATTGAGTGTCGTGCTGACAATCCCAAGCGTTGTCTGTAACTCGTCGGCCAAGCAGTACGTCGCTCGGAATTGTTCGACCTCGTCGTTCATGACTCGCCAGACTCGGCCTCGTTTGGTGCCGATCAACAGCCCTGCCTCAATCCACTTGCGCAAGACCACATCTTTGAGTGGGCGGCCAGGAATCAGCGTCTTGGCGAGGCGATTGAGCGGGTAGCCGCTCTGTTGGTCCAACGCTTCGCGCACCTGCGGGATGAGAGGACGTAAGTCTGCACGACTCACAAAGAGTCCGCGCCATGTCGGTTGCTTGGGGTCGCGCCGAGCGGCGAGTTGACCAGCTTGCACGGCGGCGATGATCCGGACCAGCGTGAGTCCTTGTTGGCCGTAGGCACGGGTCGCGTCGCGAGTTGAAGTCCAAGCTCTTCGATCAGAACTCACCGCTGGCAACTGCCTGTAAAGCGTGGCGAGTCGTTCCACTTCTTCGCAGGGCACGGTCCATCCGGCTTTGGTCCGAACGGCATTTCGCAAGACGCCGAGATGGATCAGTTCCAGAATGCGATGCCGCGAAATGCCGAGCCTCTTCGCCGTGTCGTTGGCACAAATTGCTGTTTTCTGTTCTCTCGCGAGCCGATCAACAGAGTCGCGGGAGATGAGACCGATGGAACGACCACGCTGACCGGCTGGGTGGAGTTGTCCTTCGAGGACACCGCGATTGACCAGCTCGGCGATCGCACCATGTCGAAGATGCAAGCGCTTGCCGGCCTCCGTGAGCGTGAGCCAAGGGCGATTCTGAAACCCAGCGTGTCGGGCGCGTCCATCGCGAAACAAGTGGACCTTGCGATTGAGGTGACCGAGTGTGAAGTGAGTCGTGAGATATTCCCGAAGCGCATGTGCGGGAACCGAGAATCCGAACTTTTCGAGGTGTTGGGCATCTCGTAGCAAGAGGCCGAAGGAGCGACCGACACCAGTGCTGAGGGTGCTCCGTTTGGCGACCGTTTGGAATACGTCCAGAAACCGATTCATCTCGGTGGGCCAAGATTGCAGCATCAAACTGGCAGAGATCCACGCAACGCCCTCGTCACTGATGGATGCTGGTAATTCGTGTGTCTCGCGCACGCGGCTGAGCCATGTCGGCGTTCGGATCGCCGCCGAGGCAAGTCGCTCGAGCCACCAGAAGCCAGCGGCATTGGGAAGTTCGGATGTGAGCGGCCGATTCTGAAGGACAGCCATCTCAAGGTTGCCGAGCGCAGAAAGCATCTCGCCGTTTTTGATTCGATGGACTGAGCTGATGAGGTCGCATCCACGGTGGCAACGAGCCATGTCGAGTTGATTGGCACGGAGCCTTTCGCTGCAGTAGGGACAGGCTTCGATCAATACGCAGCCGTGGCGAGTGCAAATCGGCAGTCCCCGAAACGACCAGAGGAGTCGCTCGAAAGCTGGCGGTTCAGCGAGGCACAGCGGGCAAACATGCGTCGTGGCCGACGTGAAGAACCGTAAGGTTGTCTTGGAGTCGCAGACATCCAAGTGAGTCTCGCCGAGCGGGACGAGCATCAGTCGCTGGGCAAAGTGGTGGACGGTCAGATCGAGAAGTTGATCCCCATCTTGGTCAAAGAGTATGGACAGTGCGTTGAGCGGCGGACCACGACTCAGATGATCCAGATGCGGAGGGAACGAGACACCGGCCACGGACAGAAGCTGCGAAGTGCGGTCGTAGCCCATCGCGAGGGCGTGACGTCGAATCAGGCTACGCAACGACTCTCCTGGCTGTGCTCGTTCCCGTGCGGGCAAGAGTTGAAGGTCAGACATAATCAAACTCCCAAGAGGTCGTTTGCGGTGACAGAATGCTTGCGCGCCCGAGCGGCTCGCGGGGTCAGGCCGACGCCCGGCATGCGCGCCTCATCCGCTGGCTGCACTCGATCGAGTGCCGAGCGGTCGAGATCGCCAATGAAGGGATTGGATTGCTCGGCCAGAACGCGCTGCTGAGACAGCCGGCGTTCAAAGACGCGAGCGAAATCGGCCATCTCGATCTGTTCGTTGCCACGCTGAATGGCTTCGGCAAAAGCACCACGGACCAAGGTCATCAAATAATCGGGCACACCACGACAAGCGAGAAAACATCGGCCGGCAAGGTCGGCGTCGGAGAGATTCGACAGTTCCGCCAGCGGCAGCGTTTGGTCGAGTTTCTTGAGCATCCCGCAGAACTCCTGCCGGCCTTGCGGCGTGCGCCAGGTGAAGCAACGAAGCGTGAGCCGCTCTTTGAAGCGGCGCTCGGTGTGCTCCGCGCGCAGAACATGCTCGGCCTCTGGCATCCCGCAGACCACGACCGGAATCCGCGTGTTGACGATCAACACCTTCAACCACTGAGCGGCTTTAGTCATGACCTTCGCGCGGTCCATGTCGAACAGATGATGAAACTCGTCAAGAACGATGAGTTCCACTCCGCAGCGTTGCAGGAGTTTGGTCGCGCGACTGGTCAGAGTTTGAACGGTGCCGCTCGACCAGGCAGGATCGCCGAGTGCCAGCAGGATGTCGGCCGCGATCCCTTTGGGTCTCGCGTCGGGTTGCAGCGTGACCTTGAGGACCGGCTGCTTGGTAGCGGTGTCGGTTTCGACCGGAGGATGCAGTTTGAGGTAATGGTCAACCACGCTGGTCTTGCCGACGCCAGAGGCTCCGAGAATCGCCCCGCAGGCAGGCTCACCCGCTTGCGCCTTGGATTGATGGCAGCGTTTGAGCAATTCAACGGCGTCACGAAATCGTGGATGCAGAACAATCAACTTGTGAGCGACTTCAAGTCGTTCGGCAGGCGGGACATTCCGCCACGCACGACGATCAGCCCCGATGTTGGGCGGGCCAGTGGAAGAAGGCATGGGAATCTCCTGGTTGTCTTGTGAATCAGGAAAGTGGAATCAAGAGGGGCGGTCACACCGCGACGTCCCAGCTATCGACATCGACTTCGTCAGGTGACGGTTGGTCGGTTGCGATCTGCGTGGTGCGGAGCGAATGCTCTGGCGACTGACGGGTATCGTTGTGGGCTGGCATTTCGGCAGAAGTGGCGTCAACAAGAGCAGAGACCGCGTCTGACGAAAGCTCGTTGGCGAGGTCGCTTTCTCCCAGCGAATTCGACTGAAAGTCTCCCAAGAATCGAGCGGCACGGACGCGCCGCTTTTTAGTTCGTTTGTTGACCGCTTGCTCGACGAGATCGCGAATCGAGTTTCTCGCTGTTGCGAGGGACAAGACATGCTCAGGCTCGTCGAACTTCTCGCGGACGGCGCGACGGATCACGCGCCATTGGTACTCGGTCATCCCTACGACGGCGGAATCAACGGCCGTTGCTTTGAGGTAGCGACGGTCGATCGGGTTCAACACCCAAACCGAACCGAGATCCCACGGGTTGTAGCGCACGGTCAGGCGATCCGAGTTGATGTTGTTAGCTGCCATCTCGGCGCGGAGAGCCATCAATTCGTTGCTCGTGTAGAACATGCCTGACAACTCGATGCCACGCGCGGAAATCGAGCGTTCGGCGGCTTTGCTGAGCAGCACCAACAGTTCGTCGGGTGAAGTCGGCAAGGCGGGGGGAAATTCCGCGGCGCTCTCCTGCCACATCTCAAGCCGCGACTTCGTGGCGGTGGGGTGCCGCTGTTGCGAATGCACGTCGATCAGGTGCAGGTGAATGATTTCGACCAGAGTAGCATACGGCAGCAAAGGCCCTTCGTCTGGGTCGTAGTCGGCTCGACGTTCCCAGGATCGAAAGGTCCGACCGGGAAGCGACGAGAGCAATTGGTCGTTGAGCGAGTCGAAAAACGACTCGACGGTTCCTTTGAAGTTCGGCGTGCGCGGCGGCGTGAAATCGAGTTCGATGCCGAGCTGAAACGCCGCGTTCTCCAAATCCTTGCTGGTGAGATCGGTGCCTCGGTCGCAGACCAACTTCGATGGGATACCGAAGCAGGGCCAGTCGTTGGTGATGCTGGGATATCGCTCGCGAACGTAGCTCTTCGGCAGAATGGCATGACGTAATGTTTCCATGATGACCGCATACGAAGGCGGCTCGAAGCCGATGCAGAAGCCGACGATCATCCGACTGTGATAGTCGACGAGCACCGTCAGCCACGGTTGTCCCAGTGGTCCCGCTTCAGTGCCGACGACGATCTTCAGCGGTGTGTGGTCGACCTCGACTCGTTCCAGAATGCGAGTTGCCATCCGCTGTGGAGACGTTGGTGAATGGCGTCGATCGGCGATGTGCCGGCCCCAGCGAGCACGATCAACTTCCCACGGATCGAGCCGACCGATACGTCGCGAGATGGATCTCGCCAGTGCGAACTTTCGCGGTATCGGAACCGCATGAGTTGCTGGCAAACGTGCGTTGTGCCGCTGAAGGTCTTCGATCACTCGCCGCACGACGGCCGAGATCGGCCGCCGCGCCATTGTGAGATACACGTCGTTGATGGCGAGATCGACGAGTTGTCCGATGATCGGAAAGCGCTTGAGAAGCCCGTGCGGTCGAGAATGACCGCGCCCGCCTCGTTCGTGAGTTTTGGGAAGCAGTGCGAGGCGGTCTTTGTGGCCTAGTTGCCAGCGTGCGAAGAGCCGACGCAGAGTTCGAATCGAACAGGGTTGTTCTGCTTCGGCGAGTTCGTTCGCTCTGGTATGGAACTCATCAGCGGTGGGCTTTCGGCCGAGTCGAGTCAGTGGCTCAATGGCGTGCCAACGACGTTCAAGTTGCTGCCGTTCATCATCGGTGAGATCGTGAACGGTCGTCGGCAATGAAGATTGAGGCAGCTCTGAAACCGAAGTCGCAGCTTCATTGTCGGGAGCCGTGCGAGCATCCCTGACCAGCGCCGTATTACTTGAAGGAATTGAATCATTGGCAAAGCGAAGTTCGCCAGAAGTGAAGCGCGAAAGGATCTGTGAGGTGGAGACGACTTGCTCGACATGGAACTTCACATCGAGCGTGACGAACTGGTCGGGACCAAGTTGGCGGACGATGCGGAAAGCCCGTCCGTCGAGGAGCCACTCGGTCCCCACACCGAGTCGAATGGTTCCCATGAGATGGACCCTCCAGGGTAAAGGACAGAGGTTTCGGAAATCGGTTCGGACAAGAGATCGACATCGAGTCTTCCGCTGGCGATGAGATGCAGCAGCGCGGTGCGAACGTCGGTTTTGTTTGCGAATTGGAAAAGGGTGTCGCCGAACGTGGATGCTCCAGCGGTTACAGACTCTTCAATCGTTGCGAGTGACGCTGGCTCAGCGATCAGTCGCCGATAGCGGCTTAGCAATCGCAGGTTGGAGATCAGCGATCCGCGACGAAGTTCAACTTCGGTGACGACATGAAACGTCCAGCCCTGCTGCTCCGCGTAGCGACGTGCAACGCTCAATTTGCGTTGCACGTCTGGCCGAGCCAGTTTTCTTGAGGGTTTGACTTCGATGAGACGTTTGCGACCGTTAGTCATCGTCACGAGGAAGTCGGGTACGATGTAAGAGCACCGCCAAGGAGCACTCGGCCGCGCGGCGTTTTGCTGATCCAGCAACCGAATCTCCAGGCCGGACTCTGCCTCACGCCAGGCATACCAAATCTGAAATGGCTGCTCATGAATCGCTGCCACGAGCGGGCAATTCGCCAAGATCACTGCTGCCACGGCTTCGAGTTGTCCCTGGCAGCGAATCGAACGACCACCTTTCGGGAAGGGAACCAAGACAAACGAGCCGGGTGTCCGACGGCGCAGCCGAAATGTCGAGACGGAATAGCTCTCGGTTGAAATGGACTTAGACGAAGTCGCGCTGATGGTCATGAAGTGACGATCCTCCCAGAGAAGACTTTCACACCGCACGACCGGAGCGCGGCGTGGTGGTTCGGCGTGGTGTTGTTTTGGCGGATGCGTCCTTGACGACGACGGTCGGTTTACCGCGCTGACGAGCAGTCACCTTCTGGCTCACCAAGGCCGTCAGCTTCTGGTCGAAATCATCTCGATCGTCTGGCCAGTGGAAGGGCATCCGCAGCGTTGCGAGCGAGGCGGACAGGCGTTCGACATCTGCGAGGGCCGGTGGCTTGGGAGCGTCGAACGCGGGAGCAGCCCGCCACTGTGCCGGCCAGTGCAGAACGTGCAGCACCAGGCGTTGATCGACAACGCGCAGTCCCACGAGTTGCTGCCGATCCGACATCACCACGCGCCCGATGGCCCATTCGTCCGCTCGCTCCAACGCGGAGGCGACCAGTTGATAGGAGTCTGCCGCAGCCGCGTGAGCCGGAATCAGATTGAGCGTCCGTCCGGAGACCAAAGAGACATCGACTCGGCGAGCGGGCAACAAATGCTTGACGTGAATGATCTGGTCATCGACGGGCTTGAGTTGGTTCAGCTCCTCTTCTGTGAGCACGATGTCATCGTCTGGCGCGAACTCGAACGCTTTGACGATCTTCTCCGCGGGAATCTCGCCGTGTTTTGGGCATCGTCTCGGCTGCTGAATGCGGCTGCCGCATCCTGCATGAACCAAGTGCAACGGGCTGTCGCGCTGAGTGACCGCCGCCGAGTAGCCCTTCACTGGAACAAAGATCGCGCCGAGCTTCAGCGTTCCAGACCAACTACTGCGACTCGCTGGCGGCACGAACGAGGGATTCTTGATGACAACTTCTTGTGGTGCCGAGGATGTTCTCGGCTGCTTTGCGCAGGCTGTGGGCATGAGAGTTCCTTTGTGGGTCGATGGGAGAGGTTGGCCGAAGCGATGACGAGAGACACTGCGATGACTCGGCGAGCCAAGCAGTATTACCCGTCATCTCAAAAACCACCCCTGGCGGTCCTCCATGACTGCCAGGGGGCGGGGGGTTGATTTCAAACCCGTTGGACTCAATCTTCCACGGGGGCAATCGCCATCGCATCGCGTTGGAGTTGTGTCGGTTCATCGCCGAGCAACTCGGCGACCTTGGACCAGAGATCCTTGATCTGCCTGGGTGAACTCGCGAGCCAGACTGAATCAAGCAGACCATCTTTCTCGACGCGTAATTGGACGATGCGCCGACCGATCTCGCTTTCTTTGAGCAGGTCATCTTCGTGGACGGCTTGGCGGCGCGAGATGGCGGATTGGACTTCGTGGTTGTGCTTGCCGGACTGATAGACCGACAACTCGTCGATGGTTTCGAGCGGCACTCCACGCACGCGGGCCAGCATCGTGCGATTGAGAACTCGCTCGCGTTTTTCCAGTTCTTCTTCCTCGCGTTCGAGTCGGTCAATCTCTGTCTGCAAGTCAGTGAGGTTGAGCGACTGCATCGCGCGGTCGTGGGCGTCGCGTTTGACTCGTTCGAGCAGGTTCGGATCTTCGGCGGAGATGGCTTCGATGCGCTTGTCGATTCGCTTCGACAGCCGCTCTTTCCAATGGTTCTTTTCGCTGACACTGAGTCCGGGCATGACATGGTCCTTTCAGATTTGTTTGGACAAAAGAAAAAGTCGCGCGGCAACGGCCGGGCGACAAACACAAAAACGTCAAAGAAGCACGCCTCGCCGATGACAGATCGGCGAGGCGTGAAAGGGAGCAGAGTGCGGCAACTCAGAGCGCAGTCAGCTCTGACGCGAGCAGGTTCAGCGACACGTCGCGGTCGATAGGCAGACCGCGCAGCCAGCGAGTGAATTGGTGCAGCATGAACCCGGCCGCGATGCCGGCCGTGTAGATCGTGCTGCGAGCGGTACAGCGACCCGGTTCGGCGTCGGACTGCTCAAACAACGTGGTCGCGTAATGATCGCGGCCTTGTTCATCGGCCACGGTCAAGACGCGTAAGACCTCGCCGAGCATTCGACCGTCGCACCAGAAGCGGCAGTCCGATTGAACGGCCTTCCAAATCGCGGCTCGCGCCGAGATGGAATCGACACAACAGAAAACGACATCACCGACACGCTGCTTCGGCCGAAAACGGTCTTCGACTGTCGTGACGGAAATCCCCGGTTCGATCTGCTGCACGAACCGAGACGTTGCGACGACCTTCGGCTGACCGATGTCGCTTGCGAAGTAACCTTGAGTGGTCACGTTGGTCGCCTCGACCGTGTCGAAGTCGATGAGTTGCAATTGAGCTGCTCCCATCGCCGCGAGTTGCACGGCCACTTGCCGCCCAATCGCGCCGACGCCGATCACGGTGATGAGCAACTCGCGCAGTCGTGACTGCGGAACTAAATCCTCCTGACGAGCGAAGCGGTCGTTAGGTGGGGGCATAGAGCAGTTCCTCCCGCATGGTCGCGAACGGCTCGGGGTCCGCGAAGTTGAGCCAGTCCTGCCAGTCGTCTTCGGTCTCGACCTCGAAGAGATGCGGTTGCTCAACCTGCAACGGGTCATGCAGCGGGTTCTGCGAGGTGAGATACAGCGAATGCACACACTCGACGTACTCGCGATCCCAAGCGAGTTGGTCGGCCGCCGAGAACGGGCGGCGGTAGTCCACGTCCACGGGGATTTCGAGGCTTGCTCGCGGCCCAATGTTGAAGCGCAGCCGCGCGTAGGTCTCACCGCCCTGAGCCAAGATGAACATCAGGGCCCAATCAGACTCGCCGAAGCAGCGCGCGAACGTCTCTTCATCCTTGTAACTCGGTGAGGCCGAGTCTCCGGGATGCGTGTGAATCCAGACGCGGCCGAATTGCTCCGGCCGAAAACCGTGATCCACCTGCCGGTCAAAGAAGTCGGCGACCGATTGGTCGTCAAAGGCAACAGTCACCGAGGTACAGCTTTGACGGATGAGCCGCACATCGTCGATCAACAACAAATCCAAGGGTGATGAGATGCCGAAACCGCCGACTTCGGTTTCGCCTCGGTCACGCAAGAACAGCAACTTGGCCCACGCGGTCGGCGTGAACCGCAGTGTCGGGGTCATCGGTCGGCGGTGCGGGAACAGCAGCGTCTGCCGTCTCCGCTTCTTCCGCCTCGGCCTGAGCCTTTCGGCAAGATTCGCAGTAACCATCGAAGTAACACTCCTCGCAAAAGAGCTGGCTGCAATCCGCGCACTCGGTCAGGCAGCCGTTGCAGGTACACGATTCGCAGCCGTCGCACCGGCCACGGCACTCGGAACACACCGAGCTATGACACTGAGAACACGACATGGCGCAGTCGCCACAGATGTCGCTCTCGCAGCGCTCGCAGTAAGACAGGTCCGAGTCCGACGTGCGATCGCCGCAGTCGGGACACACCTTGCCGGACCAATTGGACAACGTGACGTAGGCGCTGGATTCGTTGTACGTCTCCAGAATCTGCGTCACGAGTTGAAAGAAGTCATGGAAACGACCCTGCTCCAACGCGCGCCGGATCGGTGCGCGGCCTTCGCCTTCGCAAAGTTGATTGGCATGGACGTGCGGATGCGTCACGTCACTCTGATCGTTCGGAGAATTCGGATCGAGGGCGAGCACCTCGTAGGGCTTTGAGCCGCCGAGTTGGTCCCAATGCAACACGACCCGAAACTCACCCAACAGAACGTCCTCAAGCTCGATCGGGCCGACCACGATCGACAGGGTTTTCTCGGAGATATTCCAGTCGAAATTATCGAAGTCCGACTGCAACGCGACGAAGTCTTCGTAGACGTCCCGCAGCTTGATGGCCAGATCAGGATCAAACTCTGCAAGCTGCCTCATTTTCGTGGCACACTCATCGACGTAGCGCTGCAGCAGCGTGATTGTGCCGATGAGATCGGTTCGCGCTTCTTCGGCCGAGAATTGCCAGCCACGCTCCTGAGCCAACAGCATTCGTTGCCGGTAGGAGACGGCTCGTTCCCAGTAATACGTCGGCAATTCTGGTGGCGCGGCTGCGGTACGTGATCGCTGCGCCGCGTCAAACACCTTGCTCGCCACGCGAAACAACACCGGTTGAAACTCTTGTTTCATGTGCAGATCTCCCATCGGCCGAGCTTGGCGAACACATGGTTCGCCAAGCTCATCGCCGCTCGGTGTTACGAGGCCCCTTCGATTTTGGTCGGCGTGACGCTGATGCGGTCGCCGTCTTGCAGCACTTGATCCGTCGCCACCGGCTGCCGATTGACTCGGATCAGGTAGTTGATCGCCTTGCCGGTGCGGACCTGCTGGTCGAAGAACTGCTTGACCGTGGTCCCCGGATCGACTTCCACATAGTCCGCAAAGCCGCCGCCGTCGTTGTTGATGAACAGGATTCTCATAGATGCCTTTCTTGAACATGACTGGATTGCCTGGCCGGTAAAACGCCGCGAGGCCGCCACATGGCGACCTCGTCCTCACACACACGCGGGAGCGAACGCTGCGTGTCGTTCGCTGGCCGCCATTCGCATCTCGTCGAACTCGTCCCAATCGAGAACGCTCGGCCCCAAGTCCTCGTCGTCCGGATCAGGGATCTCCGTGTCCGGCTCCGCCAACAAGAAGCCGATCCGCTTCACCTCCGCGATGGATTCCCCCGTTGCTCTCGCCACTGCTCGATTCAACTCCGCTTGCGTCATGGTGCTCTCTCCCTCGGATGTCACTGCCAATGAAAAGGCCCCGACGTCGCGGCAACCATTGCCGCGACGTCGAGGCCAGACGTCTCCGTGGAATTGTCCCAGCGACCGTCAGTCGCCGTTCGCTCTCGCTCGTGAGCTCCGTCGCCGAGCAGCACCCGTCCGTGGCTCCGAAAAGATAAGTAATCCTATCGGGTAGGGGCCCACCTCGCGGTGGGCTCCCCCCCAGGAACCGTACGTGCGCCTCTCGACGCATACGGCTCGACCTCAGAGACCGCTGAAGGGCACATCCTTCAGTGAGGCGGGTGTGTGGTCACCTCTGTTTTGCGACTTCAAGTGGGTGTAGGCCCACTTGAGGGCCAAACAGAGATTGCTCCAATCTTCATTGCCACCAGCTTGTCGAGAGACAATATGGAGGGTGACGATTTCGGATGTGTCTTCCAGCGGCAGGCCGGTGATAGCGCACCGAGAGGATTGGCGCTGGAGCAGGTACATCCGCAATTTGCGTGCGTCGGCGATCGCTCTGCGAAGCAAGGCGTTCGTTCGGCGTTTCTCCCAGTAGTCCCCCAACCGTGGGTCCAGGGGGCTGTTCGTCCCGCGGACTTGTTGAAAGCGGAGCCGGTGGAAACGGGAATGTGACAGCAGCGTCATCATTCGGCCCGCCGGAGTGTACGCCGTGGGCATCGTGAAGTGCTGACCGTTCACCTGCGTGAGACGGCGATAGGCTTTGGCGGGCGTCATCTTTCCGCTACGTCGGCTGACCCATTTGCAGAACGACCGCAGCGTCCAGTTGGTCAACCAACGGAACACGGCCGAACTGTGGTCGCAGCGATAGTGATTGCAGAAGCCGCGAATGATCGCGTTGGCCTTCTGAATCTGGACGCCGACCGGGAGAGTGTGGTTGCGGAACAGTTGAGCCAGTGCATCCAGGTGTTTCCGAATTGAAGACCGACGCGGTCGCACCAGGAACTTGGTCGGAGACAGTCGTTTGAACTGTCGGCCGACGAAATCAAAGCCCTCGGTATCACGGACGATTCTTGTTTTCTCAGGGCTGAGCCGCAGCCCCCGCGCGTCGAGGAAGTCTCGCAGCTTGGGGAGGACGACCGTTTCGAGTTGCCGTCTCGATCGGGCCAGCACCACGAAGTCATCGGCGTAGCGGATCAACCGCAGATCGCGGAGTTGCGCATCACGGCGGAGTGCGGGATTGGTTCTTGTGGTCCGGTCATTGATGACCAGTCGCAAGGTCCGCCAGGTTCCGTCGGGATACGGCCCGTAAATCTTGGGAGGTTCGCGGCGTGATGTCTTTCTGGGTTTCGTCGGTCCTCGGAGACTGTTCACCGCGTTCTCCGGACGACATTTGCGGTAGCCTTGTGGCGGTGCCGGAAATGTTTCCAGAGTCTCGGTGAGATAACGTCTGCCTCCGACCAACGACCATTCGTGGAACAGGTCTTCCAACCCGTGGAGAGCGATGTTGGCCAAGAGAGGTGAGATCACACCACCTTGCGGCGTGCCTTGTTCGGCAGGATGGAACACATCCCCCTCGAAGGCTCCCGCTGTCAACCAACCGGCGATCACCGCGCGAAAGACCGGCGTCCTGGAGAGGATCACCTGATGGTCAATCTCGTCGAAGAAGCTGGTGATGTCGGCATCCAAGACCCAGTGGCAGCGAGCCACTTGATTCTTGCGTCCGGCACCTTCGGCTCCCAAGCCGTGCTTGACCGCCACGGCTGCGTCTTGCACCGACCGGCCCGGACGGAACCCGAAGGACTTCGGTTCAAAGACCGCTTCCCATTCAGGTTCCAAGGCCAGCTTGACCAGACATTGCAGCACTCGGTCTTTCAGAGTCGGGATGCCCAAGGGACGCAGCTTGCCGTTCGCTTTCGGGATGAACACCCGTCGCACCGGTTGAGGCTGGTAGTCCTTCAGGCTCAGACCATCCTGGAGCAAACGCACCCGGTCGGCATCAGAGCGACTGACGACTCCGTCGATTCCGGGTGTCTTCCGACCGCTGTTCTCTTGACCGACCGTGCGGATCGCCAGGAGCTTCGCGGCCCGTGAGGAAGCCAGCAAACGTTGCAGAGATTGCATCCCCTGCACGTTGCCTTTGACCTTCGCCATGAAGATTCGTTGTTGCAGACGAAGAACGGTTCGCTCGACGTGTCGCCAGTCGATCTGGCTCCAATCGAGTTCGGCCTGAGTTCCATTTGCGTCGATGAGTTTCCCCATCGTCAACACGCCTTTCGCTCGTGACTTCGTTCGCCGCAGTTCACCTTCACTTCTTCAGCACATGTGGAATTCAGCTCCATCAAGTTGATGGCCGGGAACTTCCCCCGTATCCCGGACATTACTCCGGGCCTTGGCTTGGTCCACGATCTTTTATTGCTCGCCACACACCAGTAGTCTCTCCGTGCATCGTCGAGACGGTCGGCACCTTCACCACGCAGAGGCGTGACGAAGCGACGAACAACATGTCCCAGTTCCGATGACGTCACACGCGATGTAGACGGATTCTGCTCATAAGACCGGCGGGGTTGTCATTCACCGTGGACGGCTTTGTGAGAAGGCCCCACTACCCGCGAGCATTCGCCCCCTCGCATCAACAGCGCTGCGAGGTCAATATTGACGGTCCCACACAGTTTGCTTTCGCTAATCCGCTGCACCTTCCGACGCCGAGGTGTTGAAGCACTGTTCATCAACATTCCTCAGACCAGCGCGGGCTTCCCACCTTGCAGCAGGCCGCGTGTCAGACACTCTGGTGAAGAGAGGTTCAAACGCGATTGGGAATCGCGTCCGACAGTAAAGTCATCAGCTTCGTGAGCTATTTCTCCTTTGTCAGTCGAGATCGAAAATCTCAAAGGCCACAACAGCTAACTGGTCGCACTCATAGATATATGACGCTTTTTTGGCGTTTCTTTAGCGACGGCGAGAACTCCGAAGTCATCTGATCGAAAACCGCGCAGAGAACCGCCCGGTCCCCATCTCGCACGGTCAAGTCGTTGAACAAGTGCTGATGTGAGAGGCTGTCCGAGAAGACGTGGGATAGACTTCCAGCCTGTCGCTTTCGGCCTGAAAACCGACAGGCTGGAAGCCTATCCCACTTGAAAACGGCCTTTTCGGATCGCTTACGGCAGCTTCCACCGAACGACTTCCAGGCGCGATTTCCCGTCTTCGCCGCGATACGAATACGACGTGGCCGGCGTTCCATCGTCGAGCTGCACCGTCGGCCCGAAGCCTCCGCCTTGTGGCGTTCCGATCGGCGTTTTCGGGTAATTGCGACACCTATTAGTTGAGCGGTTCTTGAGATGTCGGTGTCGGATTCTCCATCGTCGGCCTTGACCGATTCAGGTGACATCGGGCAAGCCGTACGGCGAACGGTACTTCTTGCTCAGCATTTGATTGGCTTCGTCGCAGTCAGTGAAGCGTTCGGTCTTCGGATCGAAGTCGAGTCGGCCGCGCGTTCGGAAGGCGATCTCGCCGAGATGAACCAGAGCGCAGCTTCGATGAGCGACCTCGGCGGACGCCTTCGTCGGTGTGCGGTGCCGGATGGCGTTGAGGAACTCGGCCATGTGCTCGGCGTAGCCGCGCTGGCCGCGCAGCTCTTTGCCTTCGGTCGGGCCGGGCGTTCCCTTCGGGCCTTGAAAGACGCTAAACGCGCCGCGGCGCGAGAAGATCATGTAGCCCTCGGTCCCGTAGAAGACGTTGCCGTTGTCGAACCCGTGCAGGCCGTAAGCTGTGAATGGATAGTTTTCGTAGATCAGCAGCCGGCCGTCAGGGTACTCGTAGGTCACGTTCATGTTGTCGGGATACTCGCTGGCGTGACCGTCGAGCAACATGCGTCCGCCGCGGGCGCTGATCTGCTTCGGCAGCGTTGTGATGCCAAGCCCCCACGCGGCCATGTCGAGATCGTGAATGCCGTCGTCGCCGATCTCGCCGTTGCCGTAGTCGCGGAACATCCGCCATGTCTGATGCCACCGATGCGGATTGAACGGTCGCTGCGGAGCTGGGCCGAGCCAGCGGTCGTAATCCGCTCCGCGCGGCGGCGTGCCGTCGGGCTGAGGCTTCTCGACCGTGCGAGTCTCCGCCGTCCATGCGCGAGCCACCTTGACCTCGCCGATGATTCCGTCCTTGAGCAACTTTCCGGCTTTCTCCGTCACGGGACTGCTTCGCATCTGACTGCCTTGCTGCACAACTCGGCCGTATTTCTTCGCGGCGGCGATGATCAGCGGCCCTTCGTTGAGGACGTGCGAGATTGGCTTTTCGATGTAGCAGTCCTTTCCCGCCGCCATCGCCGCCAGCGCGATCGGCGCGTGCCAATGATGCGGCGTCGCGATGATCACGGCATCGACGTCCTTGTCCTCAATGACCTCTTCGTACCGAGCCGTCCGCTTCGGCGGCGCGGCTTGAAAGTCGCGCGTCACCAGCTTGTCCATCCGCTCGATCTGAGCCGGATCGACATCGCAGAGCCACGCGATCGAGGCCGCCTCGCGACGGCTCACCAGACCCTGCACGTGATGCGTCATGATCCCGCCGCAGCCGATGATGCCCAGCCGAATCTTCGCCGGCTTGTCATCGCCGAACGCATGCACTCCGCCGAGCGCGGCGGCCGCGCCCAGAATCATCGTGGACTGCGTTGTCTGTTGGAGGAATTCACGACGGCTGGATGATGCGTTCATGGATCGTTTTCCTCGTTTCTGCCAGTTGAAGAATCGTGGGATAGGCTTCCAGCCTGTCGAAATCCTCGGCTAAACAAGGACAGGCAGGATGCCTATCCCACTTTTTCAACAGGCACTTTGAGCAAATCGACCTGCGGCGCGTGGGGATACGCCACCGGCTGATACTTGATTTCCAACTCGGGTGTCTCAAGTCGCTTGCCACCTTGGGCGCGGGAGTTCAACGCGCGATCGAGAATGCCGCTGGTGAGCAACGTCCGTTCGACGGGATAAGTCGGCCGTCCGGTGTGGACCATGTTCTCGATCGCCTTGAGCAGGTAGGCGAAGTGCGGATAGCGCGGTTCCGACCGTTCGTCGAAGGCCGTGGCGATCGGTTGTGGCTGCCCCTTCAGCTTGAGTCCGATCGACGTCCCGCCGACACAGCTCAGATACAGCACGGCTCCGGTGAAGCCATCGACATAGTCGAACAGAAATAACCCGGCCCCTTTGTCTTGACGCATGTCGGGTTGCCCCGATTTCGGCACGGCTGCGAACGCGGCCTCCAGGGCCTGCTTGGAAATGACGCCGTCATCGACAGCCCGCCACAGCGCCGAACCTTCAAGGAACCGGACCGCCTTGACGCCGCGTTCCGCTCCCCGGCGGCGCTCGACGTGATACTGATAGAGCTCCAGAGCGTGAATGCCGTAGACTTCCAACCCACCAGAGGCGATCCCGACCGCGGCTTCGATCTCGCTCCCCGGCGGCAGTTGGATCTCGGCGGTTCGGTAACCGGCCGGCAATGATGAGCCGGCCATGTACGGAATCTTCAGCTCGCGGGCTCGATCGTACATCCACTTGGCGTCAGCCCACACGGGGCCAAGGTGCTTGTCATTGAACACGGGAACGATGCGTCCGTGCTTCTCGAAAGCAGACGTGATCTCTTCCATGAATCGCCGGCGCGGATAAAGGTGCTGGCCGATCTCGTTGTGCGGATAGTTCCCGTGCTCGCCGATACTGAGGACTCCATCGACGGGGATCGACTTTCCGCCGACCGTGACCGCCTTTTCGATCGAGTCAAAAATTGGCACGCCATGTTTCCGGCACATCTCGCGGCCGAAGTCGCTGCCGTCGGGCTGATCGATGTAGACCGACGACAGCTTCAGCGCCGGTCCCGGCCCGCCGTCATGCTTCCAGCCTTCGAGGATCTTGGTCAGAAGCACATCGGCGTGCGAGTTGCGAAAGTAGATCGTCACCGCAGCAGCGACCGACTTTGGTGCCGGCTGCGGTTTCGGTCGCTCGTTCTCCAGAGCCAGAATCGGTGAGTTGGTGATTCCGGCCAACGCCGCGCCGAACCCCACTCGCAGGCAGTCTCGGCGGGACAAAGTGAGATCGTCTCGTACCGTGTTCATCTTCAGATCCCTATTTGTTGCGGCGTGGACTCTGACTGCCATCGCGGTAAAGAACCGTGGGATAGGCTTCCAGCCTGTCAAAACTCTCGGCAAGTCACTGACAGGCAGGATGCCTATCCCACTTTCAACACGCTGCTAACTTGTCGCCCCGGTGAACAGCGGTTGAATCAAGTGGCCTTCGCTGATTTGCATCGGGCGATTGGTGCGGTCTTTCATCATGGTCTGCGGATCGATGCCCAGCGATTGGAAGATCGTTGCTCCGAGATCGGACGGGTAGTACGGGTTCGAGGCGGGATAGGCGGCGATGTTGTCGGAGCTGCCGATCACTTGGCCGCCACGCACGCCTGCTCCGGCGAAGAGAGCGAAGTAGACTCCGCCCCAATGGTCGCGGCCGTCGGGGACGTAGCTGGGCGTGCCGACGTTGCCGCCGAGCTTCGGAGTACGACCGAACTCGCCGACCATCACGACCAGCGTTGTCTCCAGCAGGCCCGAGGAACTCAGATCGTCGAGCAGCGCGGAGACCCCTTGATCGAGCGGCGGCAACAGGCGGTCTTTGAGCTGCGTGAAGTTGCTGT
Source organism: Schlesneria paludicola DSM 18645 (assembly GCA_945862235.1). Taxonomy (GTDB): domain Bacteria; phylum Planctomycetota; class Planctomycetia; order Planctomycetales; family Planctomycetaceae; genus Schlesneria; species Schlesneria paludicola_A. Next base: position 36,573 of record CAMAYU010000019.1, on the reverse strand, counting down.
TGTGTGTGTCCCAATTGTTCATCGTTCCCATGTTGGCCTGCACGATCGGAACTCCGGCTTGCACGAGCCGCCTCGACAACAGCAACGATTGGCCGAAGAGGTGTCGGCCGTAATTGTCTCGCACGGCGGCCGGTTCCTGGTCGATGGCGAAGGCCCGACCGATCGCGCTTGCGGTCAGGATCGACATCGCCTGGTCTTGATAGTTGCTGAACTCGGCAGCCGATCGAGCGAGATCGAAGCTCGCCGACTGCGCGTTGAACTGAGCCAACAACTGACGCCGATGACCGAGCGCATCGACCGACATGCCCACCGGAAGGCTGAGGTTCTCGACTCGGAACTTCGGGTCGTTGGGGTCTTGCTTCACATGCCACGGGTCGTACTTCGCTCCGAGGAAGCCGGCGTCCTGGCCGGAGAACCCGTAGCCGTTATTCAAATACGTCGGCAACATCACGCCGTTCGGAATGCCGTCGTGCCGCGGCCGCAGATAGTCGAGCGTCGAGGCGTAACAGGGCCAATCGTTTCGCGAGGCCATGTGCGTCGAGCCGATCGGCATCTTGTCGATGCCGGTGAGCAGCATGTGCGTGGCGTGCTCGTGGCTCGGCAAGCCGTGCGTCATCGAGCGAATGATGGCGTACTTGTCGGATCGAGCGGCAAGCTTCGGCAAGTGCTCGCAGACGTCCATGCCCGGTGTCCGTGTGGCGATCGGCTGAAACGTGCCCCGCACTTCCGCCGGTGCCTCCGGCTTCAAATCGAACATGTCGAGATGACTCGGAGCTCCAGTCAAAAAAATCAGGATCACGCTGCGAGCACGTTGCTCGTGCGAGGGCGCAGACTCGGCGGCTCGCGCTTGCTGCGCGAGCAACGTCGGCAGACCAAAGCCGATCAATCCGGAATACCCGACCTGCAACAGCTCGCGCCGGTTGAATCCGAGAGTGTGTTGATGAGATCTGCTTGGCATTCTTTCAACTCCACAGAGAGGTGACTGGTTCGCCACCTTCGACAACAGGGGTTGGGCGGTTTTCGGCGTTGGGGACTCGAAGTTCGTGGTCGATGCCGAGCGCATGATAAATCGTCGCCGCGAGGTCTTCGGGGGTGACTGGCTTCTCGATAGGGTACGCGGCGTCTTTATCGGACTTGCCGTAGACGCGACCGCCGACCACGCCACCACCGGCGAGCGTCATCGAGAAGAGCGTGCTCCAGTGATCGCGGCCCCATTGGGCGTTCGCTTTCGGAGTCCGTCCCATTTCGCCCGTGGCGACCACCAGCGTTTCGGCGAGCAAACCGCGCTCGTCGAGATCGCGGATCAGCGCGGCGTAGGCTTGATCAAAGGTCGGCAGCAACGACTTCTTGACGTCATCGCTGTTGCGGTGCGAGTCCCAGCTATAACCATCGACGCAGTCGTAATGGACCGTGACGAATCGAACGCCCGCTTCGACCAACCGCCGAGCCATCAAGCAAGACTGCCCGAAGAGATGACGGCCGTACCGATCTCGCAGTTCGGTTCGCTCGCGGCGAATGTCGAGCGCCTCGCGGGTTTTTTCCGAAGTCACGAGTGCGAAGGCTCGTTCTTGAAACGCATCGTAGCCGGCCGGTGCCTTCGTGCGAGACGAGCGACGGCGCTCGATGTCGAATTGCTCCAGCAGCGACTGACGAGTTCGTTGCCGGTCGAGCGTAATCCCTTCGCGAGCCGCCATGCCGGCGATTTGAAAGTTGAGTTCCTCGTCCGAGCAGTCGCGCCAGTACGGATTGTCGGTCAGCGATTGCTTGTCGATCTGCGTCGTCAACGGGTTGTAGCGCTGGCCCAACCAACCGGCATGTTCACCCGGACGCGGATACTGACCCTTCTCCTGCAAGCGGCCGAGCGAATTGGGCACAACCATGTAAGACGGAAGCGGACTGCTGAGTCCTTGCTGTTGCTGATCGACGTACTCGACGATCGAACCGATTGACGGCCAGTCCTTCGGCGTCGGACTGAACCCGCCGCCGATCGGCACATGCCAGCGCTTGCCGGTTTGCAGGTAATGCCCGCCGCCGCTGTGATCGTTGAACGAGTGCGTCATCGTCCGCACGACGCAGAACTTGTCCGAGACCTGAGCCGTGTTTGGCAAACACTCACCGATCAACAGCTCCGGCGTGCGACAGGCGATCGGTCGAAACGGCCCGCGAATCGCTTCGGGTGCGTCGGGTTTCAAATCGTACGTCTCGAGCTGGCTCGGACCACCAAATAACAGGAGGAAAATGACCGACTTGGCCTTCGGCACAACGTCCGACGCATGCGACTCGGCCGCCAGCAACTTCGGCAACGACAGGCCGAGCAACCCCGCGCCCCCAGCTTGCAACAACTCGCGACGCCTGTGCCCATCGCAGGTCGCCGCATGTCGGTCGCCAAGGATCGAGAGCATTTCAAAGGTCTCCGAGTGTTTGTTGCCATCAACACAATACATCGGCTCCCATTGATCCACCACGTCAGATAGACTTCTAGCGTGCCGTACTCCTCAGAGAAACACCGGCGTGGCATAGACTTCCAGCCTGTGATTCCACGATGACGACGACAGGCTGGAAGCCTATCCCACGACGAGAACCACCATGAGTCTGCTGAGGTTGGCCGTCAGATTATTTCTGTGCGTGCTGTTGTTTGGTGCCGCGACTAACGACGTCGTTCGTGCCGACGATGCGGCGCGTGGGGTTGAGTTCTTTGAGAAGAAGATTCGGCCGCTGCTTGTGAAGCATTGCTATGAGTGTCACGGTCCGGCGGAAGCGTCGGCCAAGTTGCGTCTGGATTCGCGAGCGGGTTGGGAGAAGGGTGGTAACGGTGGCCCCGCGATCGTGCCGGGCGATCCGTCGGCGAGTTTGCTGATCCGAGCGGTCTCGCATCGTGATCCGCAGCTCAAGATGCCGCCGAAAGAGGCGGGCGGAAGACTGACTGACGCGCAGATCGAAGACCTGACGACGTGGATTCGGCAAGGTGCTCACGATCCGCGAACGGGAGCCAAGATCGTCACCGACATCGAAGCGGCGGCGGAGCGGCATTGGGCCTTTCAGCCGATCGCGCCGCCAACGATCGAGCCGAATGCTCATCCGATTGATTTCTTGATCGAACGGAAGCTGCGCGAGAACAACTTGGTCGCGACCGAGCCGGCCGACATGCGGACGCTCGTGCGGCGGACGACGTTTGATCTCATCGGCCTGCCGCCGACGGAGAAGCAACTGGCGACGGCTCGCGAAGATTACCCGCGGCTCGTGCAAGAGCTGCTCGCGTCCCTTCGGTACGGCGAACGCTGGGGGCGGCATTGGCTCGACGTGGCGAGATACTCGGACGCGAAGGACGGCGTGTTGATGTACGGCGACGCGCGCATCCGGCCGTTCGCCTACACCTATCGCGATTATGTGATCCGCGCGTTCAACGACGACAAGCCGTTCGATCAGTTCATTCGCGAGCAGCTCGCCGCTGACCGATTGAAGTTGCCGGAGGACTCAGCGGACCTCGCGGCGCTGGGTTTGTTGACGCTCGGACGCATGTTCGACAGCAATCGGCATGACGTGATCGACGATCAGATCGACGTGGTCTCGCGTGGCTTCCTCGGCCTGACGATCAGTTGTGCTCGCTGCCACGACCACAAGTTCGATCCGATTCCGACCGCCGACTACTACTCGTTGTACGGCGTCTTCGCGAGCTGCATCGAACCGCTCGAACGGCCGCGTATCGCCCCCGTCGCGGAAGCTGGCAAGGCGTTCGAGCAAGAGTTCGCCGGCAAACTGAAGGAGGTCTACGACCAGCAGCAGGCTCATTACGATTCGACGCTGAAGACCGCTCGCGAGCGGACGCCGGATTACCTGGTGCAGGTCGCCACGACCGAACCCGATGTCTCCGAGACGACGATCTTCTTTCTGTCATTGATCCCCGATCAGCTCCGTCCGCAGATCACGAAACGCTGGCGGCAACTGATCGCTCGCCGAGCGTTCACCGACGACCCGCTCTTCGGCCCGTGGCATGATCTGATGCGCGAACCGGTGCTGAAGCCGGAAGAATGGAAAGCTCGCGGCATCGACCAGCGGATCATCGACGGACTCGTCGCCGCCAAGCCGCAAACGCCGGCCGAGGTCGCGCGAGCCTACGGCACGATCATCCGCGACGTGTGGGCCAAGAATGCTGACGAAGCGGACCCGATCGCCGCGTTGCTGGTTTCACGCGATGGTCCGGTCTGGTTTCCGAAACGAGACGTGACGGTTTATCTCTCGCGGCAACCGGGAGACGCCTTTCGCGGTTTGCTGGGGCAGCTCGATGCCATCGCCGTCAAACACAAGGACGCCGCGCCGCGAGCGATGGTCGTCACTGATTCCGAAGTCTTGTGCGATCCCGTGATCTTCCAGCGAGGCGATCCCAGCGCTCGCGGATTGCCGGTCCCGCGACGGTTCCTCAGCGCGTTGTCGAAGGCCGACCGAGCGAACTTCACCGACGGTGGCGGACGACTCGACCTCGCTAACGCGATCGCGTCGCGCGACAACCCGCTCACCGCGCGCGTCTGGGTGAATCGCGTTTGGATGCATCACTTCGGCGAGCCGCTGGTGGAGAACCCCAGCGACTTCGGCCTGCGAACCAAACGCCCGGCCCAACACGAGCTGCTCGATTTCCTGGCCGACTTCTTCATCCGCCACGGTTGGCGCACGAAGCCGCTGCATGAGTTGATCGTCACCTCGCGAGCCTATCAGCGGTCGTCGCGAATTCCAGACACGCCGCAGATGGCGAAGCAACTCGAAGCCGACCCGGCGAACTCGCTGCTATGGCGAGCCAACCGCCGGCGGCTCGACTTCGAGCAGATGCGCGACACGCTGCTCGTCGCGTCGGGCGAGTTGGACGAAACGATGTTCGGCCGGCCGCCGCTCATCACCGACGAGAACAATCGTCGCCGCACCGTGTACGCCTTCGTCGAACGGCAAAACATTCCAGCAATGGTCCAGAACTTTGATTTCGCCAACGCCGACACCTCCACGCCGCGCCGCGTGATGACGACCGTGCCGCAACAAGCTCTGTTCGCGATGAACTCCACTTTCGTGCTGGGGCGAGCGAAAGCACTGGCGAATCGTCCGTCGAATACGGAAGTCGCGAACGCGATCACGAACGTGTACCTCGCCGTTTACGGACGCGAGCCGACAGCCGACGAACTCGCCTGGTGCAACGAGTTCCGGCAAGCAGGCTCGCTGGAACAACTCGCCCAAGTGTTGTTGATGAGCAACGAGCTGATGTTCGTTGATTGACAGTGATGAATGTAACCCGAAGCGTCAGCGAGGGCGGACGCTTCAAAGAACACCGAATTCATCGCGTTTTGGAGCGCTCGCCCTCGCTGACGCTTCGGGTTACATCGCGGTCAATACACCGGAGACAACATGAGCGATCCATCCAGAATGTTTTCACGTCGCGACCTGCTCCGCACCACAGGAACGGGGCTTGGTCTGCTCGCGTTGCCGGCGTTGTTGAATGCGGACGAGGTGTCTGCGAGCAATCCGTTGGCGGTGCGCAGTCCGCACTTCGCGTCGCGAGCCAAGCATCTCGTTCACATCTATTTGAACGGAGGCCCTTCGCAGGTCGATACATGGGATCCAAAAACGGAACTCACGAAATGGGGTGGCAAGAAGCTGCCGCTCGGCAACTTGACGACCGAACGGGAAACGGGCGTGGCGTTGGCCTCGCCGTTCCAGTTCGCTCAGTACGGCGACAGCGGCTTGTGGTGCAGCGAAATCTTTCACCAAACAGCGAGCCGTCACGCGGATCGCATCTGTGTGATTCGCTCGATGTACGCCAATACGCCGAACCACGAACAAAGCATGCGGCTGATGAATACCGGAGACGAACGGCTGTCGCGCCCCAGTTATGGCTCGTGGCTGACGTATGGACTCGGCTGCGAGAACCAGAACTTGCCCGGCTTCGTGACGCTGTGTCCTGGCCTGCCCGTCGCCGATTCGTCGAACTGGCGCAGCTCGTTCCTGCCGGGCATCTTTCAAGGAACGTACCTCGACACACGCAAGACGAACGTCACCGAACTGATCGCCAACATTCAAAACCCGGTCATCGGTGCGACCGATCAGCGACGGCAACTCGATCTGCTGTCGAAGCTGAATCGCCAACATCAGGCCGCTCGCCAAGAAGACGCGAACCTCGAAGCCCGCATCCAATCGTTTGAACTCGCGTTCCGCATGCAGATGGAAGCGACCGACGCGCTCGACATCTCGAAGGAATCGAAGGCGACACAAGAACTCTACAAAGCGGAGACGGTTCACGGTCGCCAACTCCTGATTGCCCGGCGACTAATCGAGCGGGGCGTCCGCGTCGTGCAGTGTTATCACGGAGACGTGCAGCCCTGGGATTCCCACAGCAACATCGCGGGCGAACATCGCAAACTGGGGAATGAAGCGGACGGCCCCATCGCCGCGCTGCTGACCGATCTGGCTCAGCGAGGTCTGCTCGACGAAACGCTCGTGCTGTGCGGCGGTGAATTCGGACGAACTCCCGCGGTCGAGATCCCGATCGGCGGCGGCAACCCCACCGGCCGCGACCACAATCATCACGGCTTCTCGATCTGGCTCGCGGGCGGCGGCATCAAAGGGGGCCTGGCCTACGGCAGCACGGATGACTTCGGCTATCGAGCCGTCGAGAACCGAGTCCACATCCACGACCTCCACGCCACGCTGCTGCACCAGATGGGCTTCGACCACGAACGCCTCACCTACCGCCACGCCGGCCGCGACTTCCGCCTGACCGACGTGCATGGCCGAATCGTCAACGAGATTCTGGCCTGAAGCACGCTCCTCAAAACAGAGCGGTCACCGGAGTGCCGAGGCTGATCCGCTGCGGGCGATTGAGTTGATCGTAGACCGCCGACTCGGGAGCGTAACCGAAGGCGTGCAGAATCGTCGCCATGTAGTCGTCCGGCGTGACGGGCAAGTCTTTCACATACGCTCCGATGCCGTCGCTGGCACCGTAGATCTGCCCCCCGCGAACGCCGCCTCCCGCGAGCAACTGCGTGTAACACGGAGCCCAATGGTCTCGGCCAGCCGTCGCGTTGATGCGCGGCGTGCGGCCGAACTCACCAGCGACCGCGACCAGCGTCTCGTCAAGCAGGCCGCGATCCTGAAGGTCTTCCAACAAGGCCGAGAATGACCGATCGAACGACGGGCAGCAGTACTGATGCTTGAGCATCGCCTCCCCTTTGAGCTGACCGTCGACTCCGCAGGTGTCATTGGGCACGCCGTGATTGTCCCACAGATTGAACTGGCAACCTTTCTCGTCGAAGAACGTCCAGAAGACGTTGACGACTCGCACGCCCGATTCGACCAGCCGCCGTGCGAGCAGAAAGCTCTGCCCGTATTCATTGCGTCCGTAGCGATCCCGCAGCGACGCCGGTTCGCGGTTGAGATCGAAGGCTTGGTTCGCTTTGCCCGAACTCATCAGGTTGAGCGCCTTGTCGTAATGACCGGCCAGCAGCGTTTCGGCAGAAGCCGCTCGCGCCGTGGCGTCTGAACCGTTCGCTGTACCGAGCATGCGGCGACGATTCTCAAACCGTGTTTGGTCGATGCCGTCGGCCAGGCGAATGGCATCGAGCTTCACGTCACGATCCGACAGTGAACCCTTCTTCTCCTTGTCGAGCACGAGCGGGTCAAAGGCCGCTCCCAGAAACCCCGCCGACTGCCCTTTGTACGGCGGCCCGCCGGTGGTGAACGGCCGAGGCAGGATCACCCACGGAGGTAGCTCGCCGCAGTCGCCGCGCAGCCGATGCAGGATCGCTCCGAGCGAGGGATGATCATGCCGCGAGACATGCACCGCTCCCGGCTGAGTCGGCAACTGTCCGAGCAACGAACGAGCAATCGCGGTGTCGTGTCCGTTGTCGTCGTGAGTCATCGACCGAATGATCGCCAGCTTGTCCGCATGTCGCGCGACTTGCGGAATCAGCTCACCAAACCGAATTCCGGGGACGTTGGTGTCGATCGCCTGAAACGTGCTGCGGATGCCGTCCGGAGCGTCCGGCTTCAAATCCCACAGGTCATTTTGCGAAGGCCCTCCGCACAAAAAAATGAAGATGCAGTTCCTGGCGGTCCCGTTCGTCGATCCCGTCTCAGCCCGCAATCCGCTGGGCATTTTCAAACCGAGCATCCCCAACGAACTCAGCCGCAGCAATTCGCGACGGCTCACGCAACGGTCGGCTCGATGTGCTGAGACGAGTGAAATCATTCCCGACCTCTTGGAAATGGCGAATGGCTGAAAGTGTAACGTGGAATCTGCTTCCAGCCTGTCATTGTGATTTGTGCAACTCCCAACGGACGACCTCCACATGCGACTTTCCATCGGCGGAGCGATACGAGTAGGACGTCACCAGCTTACCATCATCAAGCTGCACCGTGGGCCCAAAGCCACCACCTTGCGGCGTTCCAATAGGAGTTTTCGCATCGAGCATGATGCGATCGTGCGAGAAATCGAACTCGAAGCCGTCGTCAGTTTCGGTTCCGATGATGGCGCGCACGCCGAGCGGCGGTTTGAGGTCGCGGACTGTGAACGTCAGCAGCAGCCGCTTGTCTTGCAGCAGCAACAGCGACATGTACATCTCGCCGTAGTCACCGAAATCGCGGATGCGGTCGAAGGTCTTCGCACCGTCGGCTGACGAGAACACGATGAAGTGGTCGGCTTGGTCGTTACCCGCTTTGATCGGTCGGTCCTTGATTGGCAGTTCGTTGCTGTCGACGCGAACCAGCGCCCAGACTTTGCCTGATCGAGCCTGCCACAGCCATGTCTCGCCGCCAAAGAAGCCGTACTGACTTTTGAAATCCTTCGGCTCGCATTTCTGCGACTTGTCCCAAGTCGCGCCGCCGTCGGTCGATCGCCACACAAAATACGGTCCGCTTCCACCGTCGTAATCGACACCGAGCAGCAGCGTCCCGTCGGCCAGTTCCAGCACGTTGCGAGTCGTGTGATTGCTGGCCTTCGGCTTGATCTGTTCCGATTCGACGCGTGTCGATTGCCACGTCCGGCCGCCGTCCGTCGAGCGATGCAGGAAACCGGTCGTGTAGCCCCATTCGTTGCGCACGTCCTGCGCCAGCAAATGACCGGTAATGAAGACCGTGCCGTTCTTGAGCACCGTCAAATACGGTTCGCGGCCGAGCAGATCGAGCGGCTGAGGACCGGTCCACGTTCGGCCGCCATCTGGCGAACGAAACAGCAGCGTCTGCTCCATGACCTTGTTGCCGTCGCGCTTGTGTTGATGAAACGCGGTCAGCAGCAATTCGCCGCTGGGTAACCTCGCGATGCAAGGCTTGTAGTCGTCCGGTTCGCCCAACGGGATTCGCTCGGCGACGAGTTTGTCTGTCGGCAGTGACTTTCGATCGGTGACGGCGATGTCGACCGCAGCCAGTCGGAACGAGTCCATCACGATCGACTGATCGGCCTTGCCATAGGCGTCGTCGCCACCGACGTGGCCGAAGACAAAGATCCGGCCGTCCTTCGCCTGCACTGAGCGAGGGTAGTAGGCCGTGCCGGGGACGTTGAGCTTGTTCCAGTTCTGCCCGGCGTCGCTCGTCCAGTGAATGCCGCTGGTCGCGAGATGGAGTACGGGACCTTGCAGCGTCTTCAATAGCTCCGGCTGACCGCTATGCGGCAGAACGGTCGGTCCCACTTTGCCAGGAATCCAGGTTCCGTCGGCCTTCTTGAGACTTCCCTGCCAGCGTTTCGCGTCATCGATGCGACGATAGATGGTCAACAAGTCGCCGTTATCGAGTTCCGCCACATCGAACTCCTCGGTGAAGCCTGCGAGTTGATCGTCGGGCGCGGCCCGCAGCGGCTTGCTCCAGGTCCGCCCCTTGTCGGACGAAATCAAGATTGTCGGCTCAAGGCGATTGCTGAATTCCCTGCGCGTGTGCTTGCCGGCTGGGAGCGGCGAGACTCCCAGCAACAAGAGCACCCGGCCGTCGCGGAGCGTTCGTATTCGCCGCGGCCAGACCGTGTTTTTCTCCGGGTCGAGCAGCACTTCGGGTTTGCCCCATGTCTTCGTTCCGTCGGTCGACCGTTGTAGGAAGCCGGTCTTGGGGAGGTCTTTGTCGTAGGGAAGGTAGAGCCCAAACACTCCGCGAACGATGGTCCCGTCGGGCAGGACTGATTGCGCTTCGCCGGTGACGCCGTTCATGCAGGTCTTAAACGGGTCGGCGCTGGCTTGCTTCCAGGTCTTGCCGGCATCGGACGAACGGAGATGCACGTTGTGCAGATCGAGTCCCGTCATGTCGTACTGGGGATACCAACTCAACAGGTCCATCACTTCTTTGGGAGCCTTCGGCCTGCCTTCGACCGGGCCGGTCGCCTGAGTAAAGCAGGTCATCAGGTCGCCGTCGGGCATGATCCACGCTCCGACCCAACAGGTGTAACCCGGTTTCTGCGGCGAGTGATAAATCGTCTGCCGCTGGTACTCGACGGCCGAAAAGTCGTCGGCTCTGCCTGTTCCAGCAAATGCGGAAAACAAGAAGGTCGCCAGCAACAACCGCCACGGTAATGTGCGTCGCATGATGATCATCTCTCCCTGCGTGAGTGCTTAGAACGTATCCGAGGACCGTGTTTGTGAGCCGCAAGGCGCTAGCCGCGGGTCGAATGTTGCTCAAGACCCGCGGCTAGCGCCTTGCGGCTCACTCAAGTAACAGGTTCTCGGATAGGTTCTTAGTTTTTGAAACGAATGGTTGCCAGGTAGACGCTCGTCTTACCCTCGTGCGACGAGTAGTAGCTGATCCACAACAGGTCGTCGTGCCAGACCATGCCGGCGTAGCTGCAGTCGCCGCCGCTGGGGAGGGTCAGAGCTGGGTCGTAGCTGTCGCGCGTCATGCGGGCGAGTGTCGTCGTCGCGGTTTGGCCGTAGCCTCGGCTGGTCGCCCACAACTCGCCCGTCGGCAGGCGAATGAAGTTGGGGCCTCCCAGGCGGTGTTTCAACTTCGTCCACGTCCACTCCGTGTACGGAGCCCGGCTGCTGCCAATCCACTCGGGGCGGACCAGCGCGATCAACTCGCCGTCGGGCATGAAACGCAGGGTCGTCTCGCTGGCGTTCCACGTGTTGTTGGGCAGTCGGAATTCCGTGATCCACTCCCAGTCGAGTCCGTCACGGCTGCGGTACAGCATGCCGCGGCGTGGGTCGCCTCCTTCGCCCAACTTGCTGACGCTCCATGCCCAGCCGTCATGCCACGTCGCGCGCCACAACCAATGATCCTCCGCCAGCACTTTTCTGGGCGAAGTCCATTGGCGTCCGTCGGCGGAGAAGGAGACGCGCGGCGAGCGAGTACCGAAAGGCGTGCCTCGGTAGACGCTGCCTCCCATGAGCAACATCAATCGGCCGTCGGGCATGATCGACAGCTTCGGGTCGCGCAGGTCGACCTCGCGTTCTTCCAGCAACGCGGCCGACTCCCATTTTTCTCCGTCGGCCGAGACGATCACGCGAACTTGACCAAGACTCGGACCGTGGTCTTTCGCCTCGCGGAACGTACACCACCAGCGGTCCTGGAACCGGATCAGATCGGTAAACGCGTTGTGCTCGCCGCGATCCCAAATCTTGCGGACGGAGACAATCTCAGGCTCGGACGCCGGCGCGGGCAGTCCGGCGCTGATCCACATGAAAGCAAACAGGGCGACCTTCACAATCAGTCTTTGCATGGTGTCGATTCCTCATCGAAGAACTCAATTGCGGCGTGTCAACGGATGCGCCCTTTCGCTTTGTCACAGCAATTCCCCGATCGGTGCTCCGTCGGGAAGGAGGGGGATCGGCCGGCCGGCGTTGGTCACGGTGTGCCGGGTTAAGTCGATTCCCAAGTGGCGGTAGATCGTGGCCAGCACATCCGTCGGTGAGACCGGTCGACTGGTGGGAACCTCGCCGTTGGGGCTGGAGGTGCCGATCACCTGACCGCCCTTCAGTCCGCCTCCGGCCATGAGAATGCTCATCAGCGAGCCCCAGTGATCGCGGCCGCCGGTCGCGTTCACGCGCGGAGTTCGGCCGAATTCTCCCCAAACGACCAGCAGAACTTTGCGATCGAGACCCCGTTCATAGAGATCCGCGATCAAGGTCGCGAGCATCTGATCGAGCGGCGGCCCGGAGATGTCCATGCCGCGAGTCGGGCCGTCGGAACCGTCGGTCGGCCGGTTGTCGTTGACGATGTTGCGGTGCCAGTCCCAGCAGAGCGAATCCGGCGCGGTGTTGAGCGTGACGAAGGTCACTCCCGACTCCACCAACCTCCGAGCCAGCAGCCCCATCTGTCCCCAGCGATGTCGCCCATAACGATCGCGCGTGGCCGGCGATTCTTCATTGAGATCGAAGGCTCGGCGCGCGGCACCGCTGGTCAACATGTCGAAGGCCGATTGCGTGAAGCTGTCGATCCCGTCCATCGCACGAGTCGCGTCCGCCTGACGTGCGAAACGATCCAGCCCTCGCAGCAACGACCGCCGATCCGCGACGCGCGACAACGTGAAATCGTCCGCGAGTTTCAAACTGGATGCCGCGTGCCGAACTTTGTCCTGCTGAAAGCTCTTTTGAAACGGGTCTTGCATGATCGTGAACGGAGCATGTTGAGATCCGAGATACGCGGCTCCCATCACGGTCGCCATCTCTGGATTCCGAGTCTGCTCTTCGGAGAGCAACACATAAGCCGGCACGCCGAGATTCACCGCCCCTCGGAACCGCGAGGCCATCGCACCCGACGACGGATGCGTGCTGCGACTGACTTCGCTGGGATAGCCGGTGGAACACCAATGGGCACCACCGAAATGATCGTTCGTGGCATGTCGGACCGTGCGAATGACGGCCGCTCGGTCGAGAACCATCGCCGTGCGCGGCAACTTCTCGCAGCACAAGATCCCCGGCAGCTTGGTCTGAATCGCCGAGTACGGCCCCCGAATCTCGACGGGAGCTTCCGGTTTTGGATCGAAGGTCTCAAATTGACTTGGACCTCCGCCCAGCCAAATCTGAATCACGGACGTGTCCGCCGTCGATTTCCCAGTCGATTCGGCGAACGCTTGCTGACGCAGAATATCCGCCAATGAAAGCCCCGCTCCCCCGGCCAACAAGCTCGCCTGCAAGAAGTGTCGCCGAGATGTTGAGGCGGAATCGTGCATGGATGGCTTTCAATTGTTGCAGCGGAGTTTCGGATCGCGTCTATCCGGAATGATGCTGCGTCTGGGTGACCTCAAAACAATTCAACCAACGGGCTCCCTTCAGAGAGCAGGTTGTAAGGGCGGTTCTGGTTGTCGATGGCTTCCAAATCGTGGATGCCCATCGCGTGATAGATGGTGTGGACGATGTGCTCCGGTCCGACCGGACGCTCCGCCGGATAGGCACCAATGTTGTCGCTGGAGCCGAACACTTGCCCGCCCCGGATGCCGCCGCCGGCCAGAAGTGCGGTTTGGCAGTGCGTCCAGTGATCGCGGCCCGGTTCCGCGGCACCACTGCCTCCCGAGCGCGGATCACCAAGTTTCGGCGAGCGTCCCATCTCGCTCGTGACCACGACCAGCGTCTGGTCCAGCAGTTCTCGCGTGTGCAAGTCGTCGAGCAACGCGGCAAATGGTTGGTCGAACTGCGGCAGCAGGTAGTCCTTGAGGCAGGAAAAATTCTTCCAGTGCGTATCCCACGCGCCGCCGAGACAACCTCGCTTCTTGTCTTCCTCGTAGTCGTGGTACCAGTAGACTGTGACAAATGGCACACCCGCCTCGACGAGCCGACGCGCCATCAGCATGCTCATCGCGTTGACGGTGTTGCCATATTTCTGCCGAACCGATTCAGGTTCGCGCGATACGTCAAAGGCCGTTTTCGATCCCTGAGAAGTCAGCAACGACAGCGACTTGCGCTGATGCAAGCTGTAGTTCCGAACGGATGCACTGCGTTCCAAGTCCCGCTCAGCGTCACTGATTGTCTTCAAAAGTTCGTGCCGACTTTGCAGTCGCTCGACCGTCACATCTCCTTCGAGCGTCAGCGCAGGACTGCGAAAGTCGAGCGGCGCTGCGTGCTTACCTTCGACATACAAAGGGTCATGCTGCACCCCCAGCCGAGCGGCAATCGCACCCGGACGATGGATGCCGTTTTCTCCGGATTTCGACGGCAGCCAGACAAGCGACGGCAGCGTTGGATGCGCGGGCAACTTATGAGCCACCACCGAACCCACAAATGGCCAGTCATCCGGCAGAGCCAGCCGGGAATTGGGAAACGACTCTCCTGGCGGATGCCCCGTCAGGTTGTAGAAGAATCCCGGATGATGATCGTTCGGCCCGCGACCGTGCTGTCCCAACGACCTCACCAATGCCAGGTGATGCGCCTGCCGCGCCAAATGCGGCAGGTGCTCACACAGGCTGATGCCGGGCGCAGAGGTTGAAACTGTCTGAAAGTCTCCGCGAATCTCGCGAGGCGCTTCGGGCTTCATGTCCCACAAGTCGACGTGCGACGGCCCGCCATTCAACCAGATCAGGATCGTGGACTTGGCCGTCGCTCGACGGGCCGTCGGCGTCTCCGGCATGGGAGGTGCCGCGAGAGCGGTTGGCCCGCACGACGCCCCTGCGAGTCCGAGGCCCGACGCAACCAGAAACTCTCGGCGATGGATGGCTGTGCGTTTCATTTTTCGATGTATTCGGCCAGTGGGCATCATGACGCGCTACCCGACCCTTAGAACAATTCCTTGATGGGCCGGCCATCGCCATGGATCATGGAAATCGGGCGGCCGGAAGGATGGACGTACTGCAAGTCTTGTTCGATTCCCAAAACGTGAAAGCACGTGGCCATCAAGTCCTCGGGGAGGATCGGTCGTTCTCGCGGATAGGCACCGTGGGAGTCCGAGGCGCCGATGATCTGGCCCATTTTCAAGCCGCCTCCCGCCAGGATCAGCGGATTGATCGGTGCCCAGTGGTCGCGGCCGGCATTCTTGTTCATGCGAGGCGTGCGCCCGAATTCTCCGGTGATGACCAGCAGTATTTCCTCGTTCAGGCCGCGCTCGCGCACGTCGTCGATGAAGGCCGACACGGCCTGGTCCAATGGCGGACACAGGAACTGGCAGCTCGGGATGATGTCTTTGTGGTGGTCCCAGCCGTCGATGTTGCCGTTTGTGCTGTTGTTGATCGTGACGAAGCCGACTCCCGCTTCACACAGACGCCGCGCTAAGAGCAACTCCTGACCAAGCCCGGGACCATATCGCTCGCGCAGACGGGGCTCTTCTTGCGTCAGATCGAACGCCTGTCGTGCGTGACCTGTGATCACGCGCAGGGCCTGATCCTGGAAGTCATCCATCCCTCGCCAGGCACTGCTTTGATTGTGGCCTCGCTCCAGGCGATCCAGGGATCGCATCAGCGTCAGGCGGTCGGAGAGTCGGTCGCGCGGGATCGTCAGCGTCATGTTCGCCATCAGCGAGCTGTTACCGGTGCCCACGTGGAAAGGCTCGGTGGCAGGACCCAACCAGGCCGCGTTGTCTCCCTCGTAGCCAGGAATCGTCCGCATGTTCAAGTAGGTCGGAACTCCCGCTTGCCGATGAACGGGGCCGCGAGCGCGGGCGACGACCGAGCCGATCGACGGCGTCAACTGCTTGATTCGCAAACCCGACTTGCCGAAAAACTCCGGCGGCCACGGATGGCCCGTCTTGACCCAATGAGCGGCACCGCCGTGATCGCCGTCGCTGTGCGTGAACGAGCGGACAATCGCCAGCCGATCTGCGACCTGAGCCATTTGAGGAAACAGCGATCCAAACTCCACGCCGGGCAATCGCGTCGAGATCGAACCAAGCGGGCTGCGAATCTCGACAGGTGCCTCGCTTTTTGGATCGAACGTCTCGAATTGCGAAGCGCCCCCTTCGAGAAACAGAAGGATGACCGAGGTCTTTTTGGTGGGCGTCGATTGCTCCGCCCCGCCCGCTCGTGCGCGCAGCAGATCCGCCAGCGTCATTCCCGTCAGACCGAGCGTGCCGATCTGCAAGACATCGCGCCGACTCCACCGATTTCCCGGCCGTCGCCCGCGGTTCTGTTCAATCAAGCTCAACACGTTGGTCTCCTCTTGGCGACAGTATCTTATCCCGGATTGCCGTCTTGATGGCTAGCTCGCCTCCGCGCTGGCCGTCCAACCGCTCAGCCCGGCGAGCGCCGCGCCGACGCCCAGCCGCAAACAGTCGCGGCGTGTCCATTCAGCTTGATTCTGAAGTCGCGTCATATTGATGGTGCTCCTCATTCTGCGGCGGCCGCTTCGATTCGATAGAGCGAGTTGGCCGTGCGGACAATCAGCGCGTTTCCATCAATGGCAGGGGTGGCTCGTACTGGCTGGTTGGCCAACGAATTCACTGCCAGAACATCGAACTTCCGACCGGGACGGAGGATCGTGCAGTTCGCATCTTCGTGGAACAGGTAAATGCGATTGTTCGCAACGATGGGCGTGGCCGAATACTGACCGTCGAGCCGTTCTTTCCAGACGAGCGTTCCAGACTTCGCCTCCAGGCAAGTGACGAGGCCCGCGCGGTTCACTACGTACAGCAGGTCATCGACAAGCAACGGCGTACACCGAGCCGGCATGCTGCGACTCTCCTTCCAGGCGATGTGGCTTTCGGTGACGTCGCCACTGCCGTCGTGACGAATGGCCCACAGCTCCGGGTGATCGTGATCGACGATGGCGAACACGAGACCATGTCCGGCCACGGGCCGTGGAGCAATCGACCAGCCTTTGTGGCGGACGCGCCAGAGTTCCCGGCCGGAGACATCGTACGCATACACGCCCTGCCCGACCGAACTGACCAACTGAATCCCGTCGCCTCGAGGAGCGATGCCGGGCATGCCGTAAGCCTTACGCTGATGGACGGGAACCGTCGAGTAGTCGAAGGACCGGGACGTTTTCCAGACGGTTTCACCCGTCGCTTTGTCGAGCGCGATGATGTACTGGACGTCGCGGCCATCGACGTGGAAGACCAGATGGCCGGCGATGATGGTCGGTGAACTGGCCGGCCCCGCGTTGGCCTCGTGGTCGCAGTTCAGATCCCGCCGCGACCAGATCGTTTCGCCCGTCCGCGTGTCGAGACAGGCTGTCCCATAGGTGCCGAAGTGGATGAAAACGCGGCCTTGCTCGATGACCGGCGTGGGCGTGGCGTAAGTGTTGTCGTCGCTGATCTTCTGCGGCTCTGCGACGTCAAAGACATGCCGGTCGTGCAGAACGCGTCCGGAGTTCTTATCGACGCAGACGGCGTACAGTTTGTGCCCGTCGGTCGTCGCCGTCGTCAGCCAAATCTGATCGCCGTGGATCACTGGAGAGGACCAGCCGCGATCGTGGATCGCCGTCTTCCACGCCACGTTCTCACCATCCGTCCAATGGACCGGCAAGTCCGCCTTGTCCGCATGACCATCGCCGGTTGGTCCGAGCAACTGCCACCAGGATTCTTCCGCCGAGCACAGGTTCGCGTTGAAGAGGTTCAAAACCAACGCGAAGCAAAGAATCAAAGTGGCTCGCATGTGTGGTCCCTTCATGAATCGGAGCGAAGTGGCGGCAACAGGATGAAAGTGAATCATCGGTTTCCTGCAAACGCGAGTCCATTCGTTGGCATTGCCGAGCATGTCGTAGGCTACCACTAGCGGCACCGTGTCACCCGGCGAACCCAGCCAGCGACATAATCAGGGGAGTGGCGGGGTGACGATGGCCAGTCCTCCGCCGGTCAGAGTGGCGATGATCTCGTGTCGACCGTCGCCATCCACGTCCCCCGACGCTGCGGCCACGATCTTGCGGGGTATGGCAACACGTGGGCATGCCTTAACGCGATCAGACGTCAGTGGATTGTCTCTCTGTTGCAGCCACCAAACGATGCTGGCCTGATCCGCCGCAAGGAACACCACATCGCAAAGTCTGTCGCTGTTGAGATCGGTGACGAGCAACGGAGCGACATCTTTCAAAATCACCGTCGGGTCGGCATTGTCGCTAAAACCGGTGGGGCTGTTTTGCAGGTACACCAAAGTCTGATCGGGAGCGGGAACAACCAGATCGCGTTGGTCGTCGTCATTCAAGTCGCCGACCATGACCTGGCCAAGGAGCGGCTGGTCGCTGGCTGTGAACGGCGAGTTCAGCGTCACGACCTGGGCGGCGTCGGCGGGTTGAAGAATCTGCATCTTCAGAAATGGCCCGAAGTAAATGCGGATGCGGTTGTTCGCCGGCACGTCCAGCTTGCCAGACCAGTAGGTCGTGAAGACGACGTCATCTGCGCCGTCGCGGTCCATGTCGGCCAGGGTGGAACGCCAGTTGTCATTCCGCCCCACACCGGCGAAGTATGCCTCGCCGAATCGTCCGTTGCCTTGCCACTGTCGCCAAGCCGCGCCCGTCAGGAAGTCGGCCCGGCCACTCTTGTTAACGTGCCCGACTGCAAGACCACCTGCGCCGGAGTCGTTGGCGTATTTCGACGGATGCTCTTTCTCAAAGCGTTCGGAACCGAGGAAAACGGAAAGCGTCCGCGTCCCTCGAATCGAGACGGCGAGATCGTTGCGGCCATCTCCGTCGAAATCGCCGATCGACAAACTGGCGGCCGCGTTCGCCGACGGCGCAGTCACACCTATGGGGATGACCCGGTCCGCCGGCATCGAGAATTTGCCATCTTTCTGAAAGAGCAGATGCAGGCGGAACACCGGAACCAGCGTGGGACTCTTCTGTGCTGACGCTTCGACGAGCGCAATATCCGCGCGCCCGTCACCATTGAGATCGCCCACCGCGATGGCCGAGGCTGCAGGCGTATCCGGTATCGTAACGACCTCCTGCTTCGCTTGGCCGAGCGCGGCAACCGCCATCGGCCCCACGAAGCAAAGCAAACTGCACATTAACGGGCAAAACGACTTTCGATGCATGCTGTGACCGGGGTTGGATTTCATCACTTCGCTGGCCTTAAAACGGCGTAGCTCAGCATGAACCAGGGCGCGCCGGTCATGCTGTCGGAGTCTTCGAGGTTGTCGATCCGCAACACGTTTGGCACGCCATCGCGCAGCGTCGCTCCCTTCACGGGAAAGCGCTGGGTGCTCCAGCGATCCGATTCGAAGGGATTCGCTCCCTCGAAGATCGTGTTGCCGTTCATCTGGATGCGGATTCGGCAGGCAGTCGGGGCGTTGTCGTCGAGGCCGGCGATGATCAACTCGGAATCGCCCTTCAGCGGATAGGCCAACTGAAAGGTCGTTTGCAGCGACGGCGCCTTGGAGCGAGCGCCGTTAATCCAGATCACGTGACGGCGAGGGACTTCGCGCCAACTGTAGAACCTGGCCTCGCGGCCCGCTGTGAACTGATTCGGCGTCAGCACGACGCTGGCTTTGGCGTCGGTCTCTGTTTCCTTCAGCGCCAACTCCTGAACGCGGGCGTCCACTTCCGTCGCTTCCTTCAGATTGGGATTCTTGAGCAGCGTTTGCAGATACTTTTGCCGATATCCGACGAACGTCCCCAGCATCAGCCAGCGGCTCTTCAGCGCTGGCGGCACATTGTCGTAGATGGCAACGAGCTCTTCGGTCTGTTGACGGACACGTTCAACATTCCGTGCGGCGAGGGCGGTTGGCTCGAACCAACCGTAGTCATCCATCGCTTCGAGCGCCTTGAACGCCTTGATCAACTGCGGATAGTTCTCGGGGCCGACGAGTTTCTTCGCTGCCATCTCGCCAGATGCCGCCGGATCATAACCGCGACGATTCCACAGAGCGTCAGAAAGCGTCATGTTGATATACGGGTCCTCGCCGTTGTAAGCATAGAAAGCGATGCCTCGCAAAAATGCGTCGTCGTACCAGTCGCGCCAGGCCTTCATCGGTTCGCCGGGATAGGCGTAGTATGGGCTGCCGTGATAGGTGCCGCAGGCATTCTGCCAAAAGACCGGCTTGCGCTGAGCCAGACCAGTGAACCATGCGAGTTGTTCGGCCGACACCTGCGTGGACTTCACCCGCGGGCCGCTCCAGTAGATGTCGATCGCCTTGGGCAGCTTGCCGATGGCGGCAAGATACGCATCGCGAGATTCGCCGTAGGTGGTCGTGTCATCCGGCCCACCCGCGCCAAAGTAGAACGGCGGGCAGAAGAGCATGCGAAACTTCGGATACTTCGCCGCAATGGCTGCATAAACCTTATTCAGGAAATACACGTCCGCCTCGCGCGCAACGCCAAAATCTCGAACATCCTCGGGGCTGAGAAAGAAGCGATAGTCGTCATACAGCAGGCACAGATTGCCCCCGGCCTCGGCCAGCGCCAGTCCCGCCTTGACCACGAGCTGAAAATCTTCCTCAGACTTGGATCGCACTTGCCCCAACCCAACGTGACCACTGAAGGGGAGGATCGAGTCGTACCACGCGATCTGCAGCGGAGTGAGCTGCGCGCCAATCTTCTGAATGCGGGCTTTCCAGTCGTTGAACTGTGTCTCGTCGCGCAGCGGCAGTCGCCAGTCCGCCGGTTTGCGAAGCTGACGATAGATGACCACGTTCGAACGAAGAACATTGACTCCAAACCACGCCGCGGTCGCCTGGTCATCATCTTTGAATGGGGTATAGCCGCGAATGCCTGGGTACTCGGGGTAATCAAGAATGGTGGCCGCACGCGCCTCGGGTCGCTCATTCTGCGTCGTGATGAGCTGGTTGAAGGAAGTGATGGCCCACAGTAGCCCGTGGAAGTCATGCCCCTTGAGGAACACGACGTTCTGCGCTCCATTCTTGGCGCAGTGCAGCAGGTAGCCTTCGGGCTTGTCTGGTATGGACAGTTTCCCGAGCAATGCCTGGTGCGTGCCGGTATCCCCGACGAGGATCAGTGTCTCACTGCGATCCTCCGCCGACGTAACAATCCGCGACTGGGCACCGTGCCGCTTGAGGCGCTCCACCAGCACGGCGACGCGCGCGTCCTCTGGAGCCACGTCCTTGCCCAGCAGCAGGCCCACACGTCCCAGCGGCAGGAACTCGTCGCGATATTGCGCCTGCTGCGGCGTGGGATAAACCGTGCCGGTGTAGTAAGGAATGACACGATCATCACGCACCGAGTCCGCAGCGGAAGCCGGGTAAGGCGCGGACAACAGGGCGAAACATGCGAGAAGCGGTAATAGTCGTGTTGTGGTCATGGTCCGAAAGTGGTCCATTCGCTTTGAGTGAATTCAACGGGGGCAGGTCTGTTTGATTTGCATATCGGGTAATGGTTTTACTCGTTGACGTCCGCGAGGACGAAGGGTTGATTCCAAATGAAGCCGTCTCGCGATCGATTCTACCCAACTTGCATCGCCCAAGGGGCTTCCTCGTTGAGCACACAATCGGACCGCATCCAACTCGACTTGGGTAAGCGGTTCATTGAGTCGCTCGACCCAATTTGGCAATCGAGGAAGTGGCCAGGACGTAAGCAACTTCGGATCGGGTTCCGATGCCTGGCACCAACGGCAAAGCGAACCCCAACGCCGCAAAAGACGAGGCCTGACCGGTCAGGACTCTTAAAAATGAGTCCTGACCCTTTTTCCTTCCGCTTTCAACACGAATGGCAGCGAGCCACTCTTCCAAGTTGTGAGTGTCCATCGCGCGGTCGAGAGGTCATTGCAATTCCCCGATTGGTGCTCCGTCAGGAAGGAGGGAACTGGCGAACGTGGCGACGACGCAAGGAGTTTTCATGGAGTCACCTTTCTTGGCTATGAACGACGAATCAAAACAACTCGCGAATTGGCCGGCCGTCGTTTTGGACGACGGGATGCGGACGGCCTTGATTGTCGAGATACGTCGCATCGAGCGGGATATCGAAGTAGCGGTAGATTGTCGCCGCGATATCTCCCGGCGTGACCGGACGCTCTTTGATCGTGCCGCCGTCCCCTTCGGTCGCACCGATCACTTGGCCGTGTCGAAGTCCGCCGCCAGCGAGAGCCATCGACATGACTGGCGGCCAGTGATCACGCCCGTCGGTGTAGCCCCCTTGCAGGCCCATGATCGGCGAGCGGCCGAATTCCCCCATCGCGATCACCAGGACGTCGTCCAACAGGCCCCGTTCCTCCAGATCACTGACCAGCGTGGCCAGCGCGTGATCGAACAGCACCAGCAGCTTTCGCATTGCCACCGTAATGCCCCCGTAGGGACATGACGGGTGCTCTCCATGAGTGTCCCAACTCGCACCGCCGGAGTGATTCATGCCGATGGTGATGAAGGTCGCTCCCGCTTCGACCAGCCGGCGAGCGAGGAGTGCCTGTTGAAACCACAGATGCCTGCCGTAGCGTTCTCGATTCTCCGCCGGTTCGCGCGAGAGGTCGAAGGCGGCCTGCGCCTGGCCTCCCAGTACCATGTCGAGAGCCTGGCCTTGGTAGGCGTTCATCGCGGCGAGCGAGCCACCTTGATCGATGCCACTTCGCAAACAGTCGAAATCTTTCAGCAACGCTCGCCGGTCACCCAACCGGTCGAACGTGAGTCCGTCCGGCAATTGGAACAGACTGGCTCCCGTCTGCTTGCCGGTGTCGATGCCGTTGATGTCGTAGACGGGCAGGCTGCTGGCTTGCTCGGCGATGAAGGGGTCGTATTGCTTGCCGAGGTATCCTGCGAACGCGAGGTGCTTCCGCGGTGACGCGACTGCGGCGGCGTAAGCGGGCATCGCGGCCTGATTCGGCCCGTGCATTTTCGCCACGACCGAACCGATCGCAGGGAACTTGGCATCCGCCGTACTTGAACCAAGGTGCCCCGTTTGGAAAACGCGGTTCGGATTGTGATTACTCCCGCGCGCATCGACCGACCGGATCAGCGTGAACTTGTCGAGCATCGCCGCTTGCTTGGGAAGATGCTCGCAAATCTGCACTCCCGGCAGCTTCGTGGAGATCGCCGCGAACGGCCCGCGATTGACCGACGGCCGATTCGGCTTCACGTCCCAACTGTCAATCTGACTAGGTCCACCGGACATCCAGAGCAGAATGAGGCTCTTGGCTCCCGCCATCTTCCGAGCCGAATCAAACGCCTGAGCACGACATCGCAGCAGTTCCGGCAGACTCAACCCCGCGACTCCCGCCAGTCCGGCTTTGAGCATTCCGCGCCGACTGGAAACAGTCAGCCCTTCCCGCTCATTCGCGTAGAAATTCTGAAACGCATGCTGCTGGTGAGCTGGCCGCTCGCAGAACAGATTGGGCATTTGGAAACCTCCGATCGAGATTCATTGTTGGCTTGTGCATCGCGAATGTCGAATCCCGCACCGATGGCAGACTCGTAGCATGGATCACCCACGTTCTTCAAATCCGGTGGCCAGCGGCTTCTGCCCTTTGAGCTTCACCGCCACGCCGGTCATCCCGGCGCTGGGGAGCATGAACTGCGTGCCGCGAAAACCGTCGGCGTACTCGAACTGAAACAGCACCGCTTTGTCGTCCTCGCGGATGTTCTTCTTCGACTTGGGGATGACGTCGTAGACCGCGTCCATCACGTTGGCCGTTATCCAACCGTCATCGACCGCTTGCCAGACGGCTTTGCCTTCAAGACATCGCACCCATTTCACTCCGTGCTCGACGTTGCGGCGGCGTTCGACGAGCGCTTGGTAGGTCTCCAGCGCGTCAAACCAGTTCGCGCACCGGTTCTCGGCGATCGAGGAGATACTGGGGGCGGCCGTTGGGATCGGTGATGGTGGCGGTATTCACGTCGATGCCGAGTTGGCGGTAGAGCGTCGCGAAAACGTCTTGGTAATGGATCGGCCGATCTTGTGGGACTTCTCCCAGACGATTGGTCGAGCCGATGACCTGCCCCATGCGCATGCCGCCGCCAGCGAGCAACGCACACGACGCTTGCGGCCAATGATCGCGGCCTCCGCCCGGATTGATGCGCGGCGTGCGACCGAATTCGCCCCAGGCAATGACGCTGACATCCTGATCCAGTCCGCGCGCGTGCAAGTCTTCCACCAGCGCGGTCACTCCCTGGTCGAGCTTGCCGAGTTGTTCGGGCAACCGTTCAAAGTTCGCGCCGTGACGATCCCAACTGCCGAACGACAGAGTGACGCAGCGAACACCCGCTTCGACCAGTCGCCGAGCCATCAAGAATTGATCCATCCAGTGCGGTCCCGCGTCTTCACCGAACGCGGGGGACGAAGCACCGCGGCCGTAGCGGTCTCGCAACGCAGGATCTTCCTTTTCGAGATCCATCGCTTCGACCAGCTTGCTCGACGTCAGCACGTCGAACGCCTTCTGAGTAAACGCGTCGACCCCTTGCAGCTTCGAGCTGGTATCAACGTGCCGACGGAAACTGTCGAAGCTCGACAGCAGCGACTGACGATTCCGAAGCTGGTCCAACGTGACTCCGTTGAGCCGCATGTTGGCCATGCCGTCGCTGTCCGGCTGGAACGGTGCGTAGGCATGTCCCAAAAAGCCCGGAAAACCGGGATTGGAATACGGAGCGTGCCCGGTCTTCGTCGTCAGTCCGACAAACGGTGGCACAGCGGGATCAACCGCTCCCTGAATCTTCGCGACGGCGGCACCCAGCGACGGATGATCGTCCTGACGCCCTTTCGGACCGATCGGATAGCCGCTCAGACACATGTCCGAAGCGTGCTGATCCGGGCCGCCGTAAAGCGAACGGATGACGGCGAACTTGTCCATCATCTTGGCCAACCGAGGCATGTGCTCGCAGATTTCAATTCCCGGCACGTTCGTGTTGATCGGACGGAACGACCCGCGAATCTCCTTGGGCGCGTCCATTTTCAAATCGTACATGTCCTGATGTGAAGGCCCACCGGACAAGTAGATCATGATGATCGCCTTGTGCGACAGCTTCTTGCCGCGTGTCACCGGCGATGCCTCTTCCGCCCGGAGAATCTGAGGCAACGACAACCCGCCCAACGCCAATCCGCCGAGCTTCAAGAAGTGCCGGCGCGAGTGTCCATCGCAGGTGCGTGCGCGTCGCTGACTGAAAATCGAAAGCATGTGAGGTCTTTCCGTGAAGATGTCGTCTAAGTTTTCGTCCCGTGGGATAGGCTTCCAGACTGTCAAAACCCTCGGCAAATCCAACGACAGGCAAGATGCCTGTCCCACGTTTCAACCAAGTTGTCGCCCTGGAAAACAGCGTGAAGGTGGCGTGGGAATGCTCCTGATCAGCGAGTCACCAAAACGCATAAGCACCTTAGCATATCTTGACGAAGGACGCGACATTTCCTTGGAAACAGCTCGGTTTGTAGTCTCGCTTTCAGGAGGAAACACGACGAAAACTTGCCGCCTGAAGGCGGAACGACAAGCCTCATTCGCCGGTTGATCGTTTGCTGTAGCGGACATGAATCTC
This sequence comes from Schlesneria paludicola DSM 18645, assembly GCA_945862235.1. Taxonomy (GTDB): domain Bacteria; phylum Planctomycetota; class Planctomycetia; order Planctomycetales; family Planctomycetaceae; genus Schlesneria; species Schlesneria paludicola_A. The sequence continues at coordinate 11,363 of CAMAYU010000019.1, read as the reverse complement.
CACCTTTTCGAGAGCCAGCGGTTTGTCGCGTGGTTGCGGCGAGGAGTCATCCAGCGTCACCAGATTTCGTCCCACCGCCAGTTGTTGCGGGGTCAACTGGTAAATCGACCAAAGGTCCTTGATCGCCGGATCGCGAAGCAAAAGGCCGTTGAGTTTGACGCGGACCTGTTGTGGCTCCGACTTGGCGGAGAACAACAACCGCAGTTCCAGTCGCTCGCTCTGTTCTGCGGAGTCAGTGAGATCATCCGCGACATGGACTTCCACCCAGGCGGGATCGGCTCCCAGTATCTTGGGCAACGGCAACTGATGGTTCAGATTGGTGTAGTCGTCCCAACGGTTTCCCAGACGGTCGTAGAACCCGCCTCCGTATCGACGAGCGACAACGAACCACTTGTCGAGCGGCACCAGTTGCTTCGGATCGCCGAGTTCCTTGTAGGCGAGGGCATGCACCGACTGGCCGTCGAACAGCGGCCCGGAAGAGCCGATCACCTTGGCAGATTCGGGCAACTCATTCCAGAAGTTGAACGTGGCGATGCCGTCTGCTCCCTGATGCCACCAGTTGGCAGCAACGCCGCGCAAGAACTCGGGCGAGGGGACGGCATGGTAGCCATCGGGCGAGTGATGCTGGTCGATGCAGGGATACAACTTGACGTGACGGCCACGGACCACTTGTTTGAACCCGGCGAGATCGACTTGGATCGACCGCGTGCCGATGATGATCATGTCGACCAGGTTGTGGCGTACCCACGCCCCCACGTCCATGCCGTCGAAGTGGCAGCCGGGAACCGTATCGGCCACTCGCACCGACAACAGAAACGGCCGGCCCCGCTTCTGTGCCACGTCTTGCAACATCAGACGTACTTGCCGCACGAAGTCCGTCAACGCTTCTCGGTGCTCCCACTGCTTGCCGGCGGGCAGGTAGGGCGGATGGCGACCGAAGTCGAGGCTGAGGCCGTCGAGGTCGTAGCGCTCCGCGACTTCGCGCAACACGGAGACCTTGTATTGTCGGACTTCGGGGACCGCAAAATTCCACAGCCCCGGCTTCCACCAGCCCCGTTCCAGCAGCCAGTCCGGATGAGCGTCCTTCAGCGGGTGACGAGCGGGAGTGTTCACGTCCACTTCACGATCGGCACCATTCAGGCGATGCTCCCAGAAGACTTCCAGCTTGCGGCGATGACTCTCCTCGACAATCCGCTGAGCGATGTCGACGCCCTCCTTGCGCCAGCGCAGCAGCGTGGGATACTGCAACTCTGGAATAATCTCGCTGGGATACGCGGCGATATTCCCTTCATCCAGGCACCAACCGACGCAGTCCACCTGACTACCCGGCTGGTCGAACGCGCTGAATCTCGCCGCGAGCCATTCGTCAGGCGTGATGGCTGTCAGCTTCGGCCCCATGGCAACCGCGTCGTAACCGGCATCGTTGTTGACGTAAATCCGCCGCTGACGATTCACGGCGGCCATGTGAGCTTCTGACAACTCGACGAACTGGGCTTTCTTGGAAATGGCCGCGAGCAATGTGTCGGCGATCAGTTTCATGCCGACATCACTGGGATGCCCGACCGGGCCGTTGACGGGAATGTCCTTCTGGTACGCGCTGATGTCCACAAAAGTGCGGTGTGCTGGATCCTCGGCGCAGACTTTCCGTTTGATCTCGTCCAGGCCGGGATTGCCCCACAAGATATTGCCGGTCACGAAGATCTGCGGATGACTGGATGCCTTCAGGTCGTTCAGCAGCGTCTTCAAACTCTTCTGAAAAACATCCGCATCGAAGCCTTTCGGCGGGACATTTTCTCCGCACTGCAAGACAACGATGTTCGCCTTCCAATCGAGTTGCTTTCGAATCTTGGCAGCCTCATAGGTGGCGTACTCCCGCTCCAAAATATTCGCGATGTTGAGGACGTTTTCGGCAGACTTGGTCCCGTCGACGGGTGTCGGCTCAAGAACCAGCCGGCCACCGGTTCGAGCGTCAATCGCCGCCGTGAGGAGGTGAACGAAGGCGTTGTTTTGAGCGCTGGCCGCCATGCCCCAATTACCATGCCAGCCAATCTCCGCCTTCGGTCCATGCAGCGTGAGACTGTTTCCGAGAAACAGAATCCGGTCAGCTTTCAGGGTGCCAAACTTCTGCTGACCAAACACTTCCGATTGACCAAGGTGGAGCATCAGCGCCAGGCAAAAAACGAATCGTCCGATGGTCACGGTTGTGGTTCCTTGTGGGTCTTGAAGACAACATCTTGGGGTAGCGAAATTTGCCAAGAGTTTCGGCTCTGCTTTCGAGTAGGATTTCATCTTCCATCCGTTCGCACGAGGTTTGCATCGAATCGTCCGAAAGCGAAAAGGACGGAATCGGAAGCGGTCGCTACCTGATGATCTCGCAATTTGGAACCGCTGCTCGAAACGCCTGAATACCCTCGGCAGTGACTCGCGTTCTGACGACCTGCAACGTCTTCAGTTTCTTCAGCACCCGCAGTCCGTCGAGTCCCGTGTCGGTGAGCTTCGCACCGGTCAGGTTGAGCGAGGTCAAATTCGTCAGCGGTTTCAGAGACTCGACCATGCCATTCGTCAGCGTCGGCCCGGCGAAGCCTTCGGAATAGAGCAGTTCCAGGTGCTCCAGCGCGGTCAGCGACTGCAAGTGCTCCAACCCCGCATCGCTGATCGCCAGCAGGCTGAGATTCAGCTCGCGCAGTTTCTTGAGCGGTTGCAAATGCGTCAGGCCGGCGTCCGTCACGCTGTTGCCATAGAGATTCAGTACTTCGAGGTGCGCCAGTTGATCGAGTCGCTTTAAGCCGGCGTCGGAAATTCGCTGCCGCTCAAAGCCGCTCTTCTTCAACACCAGGGAACGAAGTTGTTTCATCTTGCCCAGCGGTTCGCAGGCGTCGTCGGCGATTCCATCGCACAATTCCAGATCGAGCGCGAGCAGATTCGTATTCGCCACAAGGTGTCGCAGGCCGACATGCGTGATGCTCGTGCCAGTGAGAACCAGAAGTCGAAGCTGCTTGAGCTGACGCAGAGGTTCCATTCCGGCGTCGGTCAAGCGACTGCACAGTTCCAGGTTGAGGCCGACGACGTTGAATCCCTGAAGCTGCTGGAGTCCCGCATCAGAGATCAGCGTTCCGGCCAGGCTCACGACCAACGGTCCCGGCAGTTCCTTCAGTAGCCGCAGCAGTTCATCGGACAAGAGTCCCGGCGACACAAGCTGCGAGTCGGCGAGCGTGACGAGCAACGTTGTCTCCGGCCGGTTCTTATCGACGGGCGCCAGCGCGAACTCGTACCTGCGCCGGCTTTTCTCGGGCTCGACGGGCAGCGATTCGACCGAGACGCCCAGCTTTCGAATCGCCGCTAGCGCGGCACTCGGCGCCGGCGCGGGCTTCGATGCGACCGACTCCGTGGACTGTGAGTCCGCCCTGAGATCATAAACCCACAACGTGTCTTGTTCGCGCAGATGGAGTCGTCCGTTGGCGACGACGGGATGCGCCCAACTGTCTCCACCGGCCCCGGGAACCTCGAAAGAGCCTTTGACGTTGTAGCCGCGATCCGAAGCTTCGATCAGCGCGACGAAACCATTCTGGTAGCGGAAGTAAAGTTGCCCGTCCGCGTAGACGACGGCCGCCGAACCGACGCCTGGTCCGCGACGCTTCCAAACCACACGACCCGTCTTGAAGTCCAGGCATGTCGGCAAGCCGTTGTTGTTGCCGTGTCCGGCGAAGAGAAAATCGCCGAGCCGCACGACGCCCCCGTGATGGTTCTGAAACTGACTGCCGGAGAGCGAATAGACCACTTCGGTCTTCACACCTTGCGTTCCATCCAGGCTGTTGTCCGCCACAAGCTTCAGCAGCACGCTGCCGGCCGTATAGCCGTTCGCGGCGAAGACAAAGTCGTTGTACACGACCGGCGTTGGGATGTTGGCGGTCCCGTTTGCGATTTCGTTGTAGCCCCAGAGAAATCTGCCGTCACGAGCGTCGACCCCGATCACGCCTCGACCCACAAGCTGCACGTACTGCCGCAGGCCCGCAGCCTCGGTGACGACCACCGACGAGAAGCCGGCACCGTCTCTTCCGAGCGGACCGAGTTCCGGGAGCTTCGCTTTCCAAACGGCGTTGCCGGTGAGTTTGTCGAGCGCGACGAGCGCCGCATCCGCGCCGCCCGGCGTGCAGATCAGCCGCTCGCCGTCGATCAACGGAGACTCGCCGTATCCTCGACCCGACATCATCCGGCCCGCGAAGTTGTCGATGAAGCTGGTCTGCCAAACGACTTCGCCGGTCGCGGCCCGCAAGCAGACTAAGTCGCCGTCGGGATCGAGAGCATACAGGTGATCGCCGTCCAACGTCGGAGTCGAACACGGATGACGTGTGGTCTCGCCGATCTTTCGCGTCCACACCGGCTTTCCGGTCGCCGCATCCAAAGCAGTCACGATGACGTCAGACTCCTTTCGTCCCATCGTAAACATCCGACCGCGACCGACGACCACGCTGGAATAGCCGGTCCCCAAATCAGACGCCTGCCAGGCGACCTTGGGGCCTCCGGCTGGCCACGATTGCAACAGCCCTTTCTCTGCAGAAACGGCATCGCGCCGCGGACCTCGCCACTGCGGCCAATCGTCCGCACGGGCGTGACTTTCTCCGAAAGAAACGGCCGCCAGCACGGCGACGACAACGATTCGCCATTGGAACGTGTCTCTGCAATGCAGCTTTCTCCGTTGAGTCACGTTGATTTCTCCCGAGCGAATGCCATTGGTTCGTGGCATTCAATCACACTCCCGCAATGCGTTCATTGGAGTCGCCGAACTCTTTCGGGTGGATTCCGAATTTATCGAGCAGCGACAAGTAGAGGCTGCACATCTTGCGGTTTGGCTGACTGGCGTAGTCGAGCACTCGCCCCCCCTGCAATTGACCGCCGCCGCCCCCCACGACAACGCACGGCAGATTGCTGGCATCGTGGCTGCCAGTTTGCATGCTGGACAGATACATCAACACAGAATTGTCGAGCGCGGTCCGCTCGCCTTCCTGGATGGCGTCCAGCTTGCGGGCGATGTAGGCGAACTGCTCCAGAAAGAACTGGTTCACTTTCAGCCATTCGGGTGACATCTTGCCGCGATCGGAGTGCGACAGTTCGTGATGTCCGACGTCGACATTCAGGTGAGGAAACACCAGGTAGCTGTGGTCGTTGTTCAACTTCAGCGTGCAGACACGCGTCGCATCGGTCTGAAAGGCGAGAACAACAATGTCGCACATCAGCCGCATGTGGTCGGCGAGGTTCTGTGGAATGCCCTCGGGCGGCCGCGGCACGTTGGGCTTGTCGAGTGTCGGCCGCCAGCCCTGGAGTTCCCCTTGCTGGCCCGCCTGTTCGAGACGCTTCTCGACCTCGCGCACTGAATTGAGATACTCGTCGAGTTTCTGCTGATCGCTGGCGCCGATCTTACCGCGGAACCGGTTGGCCTCGCCGAGTACCGCGTCGAGCACGCCACGATCTCCGCGCTCACCCTCGCCCTTGAAGAGCCGGTCGAATGCCAGAGCAGGATACAATTCCAGCGGCGTGGGTGCGGTCGGCGAACTCCACGAGATGTGCGAGCTGTAAAGCATCGAATAGTTCTTGTGAATCCCCGGATTCGACCGCTCGCAGCCGAGGACCAGGCTCGGCACTTTCGTCGAGTGTCCGTATTTCTGCGCGACAAGTTGATCGAAACTGGTTCCCGAGCGAATCTCGCCACCAGCAGCCAGGGGTGCTCCCGACAACAGATTGCCCGTCTGCGAACTGTGAATATTTCCCTTCAGAGCTTCCGCGTTGTACAGCCCGTTGATGAACAGCAGCCGTTCGCGGAAGTCGGTCAGCGATTCCAGAACCGGTCCGAGCGTCATTTCTTTGCCGGCTCCCTTGGCCCACCACTGACCAGCGTGGAAACCGTTTCCCGAGAACAACACGGCCAGTCGGACCGGTGGTTCGTTCGCGCGAACTGCGGGCGTCGTGGCCTCGGCGCCCCAGACGGCGAGCGACTCCATCCAAGGCAGCGCCATGGTGACGCCTAAACCACGGAGGAAAGTGCGGCGTTGAAACGTTTGGTTTCGCATGAATTGGTTTCGCATCGAGAAGACTCCAAACACGGGGAATGTGCTTCTTGTGAATGGGTGGTACTACGGGGTCTCGGTTGATGGCGTGTCTCGGCCGCGGATCTCCCGAAACTGACGACTCTGGACAATGGCGAGAACGGCCGTCGACGTACGATAACCATTCTCAGCCAGTTTCTGCTGCATCTGGGCCAGCAACGGCTGATCCGACAATTGTGTCTCGCGACCGAGCGCATATCCAAGCAGCTTGCGGCAGAATTGCCCCACCACGGCTTGGCGGCGCTGTTCCAGCAGATAGCTGCGCAGCCCCGTCAGCCCATCCAGTTCGTGACCGTCGGCCAGTTTCGTTTTGGTGTCAATGGCGAGCCCCGTCTGGCTGATTTCACGCCGGCGACCGATGGCGTCGAAGCCCTCCAGAGCAAACCCCAGTGGATCGACGCGCTGATGGCACTTGGCGCAGGCGGCATCGCTGCTGTGTCGCTCGATCAACTGCCGTTCGGTCAGACCCTCCGGGACATTGTCCGCGAGTTGCGGCACATCTTTCGGTGGACGAGGCAGCTTTTCGCCGAGCAGCACTTCACTGACCCAGTTGCCGCGCAGAATGGGGCTTGTGCGCGATGCGCCAGATTGTTTGGCGAGCGTCGCCGCCAGGCCAAGAATCCCGCCTCGTCCGTGCCGCTGGATCCCCTCGATCCGCCGCCACGATTCACCCTCGACGCCCGCGACGCCGTAGAACTTCGCCAATCGTTCGTTGACGAACGTGTGATCGGCGTTCAGAAGACCGAGCAGCGAAGCGTCGCTTTGAAACAGATCCGTAAGAAACAGGATCGACTCTTCGTACATGTCACCGCGCAGTTCGGTGAACTCGGGGAAGAGCTGCGCGCTCTTCGTTTCTGTTGCGGGAAAGTCGTAAATGTGCAGCCACTGGCAGGCGAACTCCGTCCCCAGACGGCGTACGCGAGCGTCTTTGAGCATGCGTCGCGTTTGCTGTTCCAGCACCTCCGGATGCCCCAGAGTCCCGTCGGCGGCCTTTGCTCGTAACTCCTCGTCGGGCATGGACGACCAGAGAAAATAACTCAAGCGATTCGCCAGCTCCCAGTGGGAGACCTGGGCCGACGACGCGCCGTCGGGAACCGACTCGAATCGATACAGGAAGGGCGCCGCGACAAAAACTCTCGCCAGGACCAACCGGAAGGCGTCCTCGTGCGACAACTCTTCCGAGCGCAGTCGGCGATACAAGGCCCGCAAGTCTTCGGCTTCCTGTTCGTCCAGCGGACGGCGAAAGGCGCGCGAAGCGAACTCGATCAATGCGTCGAGCTGCTTCGGTTCCATGTCAACCAGTCGCTTGCGAAATGCGTCCGCCCGCTCATGAAACGGTTTGACGGCCTCGTCGAAACCACCGTCCTGAGGATGGTCTTTCGTAGTCTCGACCAGTGAATCGAGAACGGCTGCCAGCTTCAGCGGATCCTGGCTGACGAAACGCAGTTCGTCCCAGAGTTGGTCGATTTCCCGCTGCTCGGCCTCGTCCAGCACCAGTCGCACCAAGTGCTCGTCTTCGCGGTGGAACTGAGTCAGCGTCAAAACCTCATCGGTCGGCACGACCTGCGGGTAACACAACGAGATCGGAAACAACTGGCGGTGCGCGTCCATCGCCGCTGCGAACTTCTTCTTCGCAGCACTTTCCTCCGCGACCAGAACAGGTTTCTGGTACGACACCGTGCGCTGGTCCGGATAGAGCGCCGTGACGGTCGACAGCGTCACCGTCGTTGTCGCGGCCATCAGCCCGGTCTTCACTTCCGCCTCGCCGAGCACGACGTCGGGTTGAACGCTCGCGCTGCCGCCGGCTTCCGTATCAAGTGCGGCGGTCGTCACCAGCGTCCGCCCCGCGGCGATCGCACTGGGCAGGCGCAGGGTAATGACCGAAGGCGCCCGCACGCCGAGCGACGCCGCATCGATCGACTTGCCGTTGGAGAGCTTGCCGAATGCCGCGGGCTCAATCCCCTTCAACTCCGGGATGTCGCGCAGCAGGACATCCGGCTGCTTGTCAGCCACCAGCCGCGGCTGCTGCCAGACGGCAAAGTCCTGTTCGTTGCCGTCACCGCAGTCGCCGATCACCAGCGAGATGACAACTTCCCGCGCCGCCTCGCCCTCCTTCACGGCGGGGATCGGACGACGAAACTCCTGCTGCGCCACGAGCGGACTCGCCGGTTCCTGCCAGCGTGTTCCACTTCCCTTCCGGCCCATCAAGCCGACCACGTTGAACGCCCACAATCCTCTTTGCCACGCGGCGACTTCGGTGACGAGCGCCGCGGCATCGTCCGGCCTGGCGTCGCGCCAGCGAGTACGAAGTCCATCGAGCAACGGCGAAGGCTCAGGTGCGTTCAAACTCGCCCAGAGCAATCCCAAATACTTAGCATTCAGCCCACGTTCCGCAGCCACGACGGAAATCGTCTTCTCGCCCGAGCGGAGCGCGGCCCGTTCCGCCAGCGTCGCCGCGAAGTATGTTTCGAGCGGCAACTTTCCCGCTTGTCCAAGGCGACAATCTCCGTGCAGATTCATCAGGCCGACGGATGTTCCGACCCCCAGGTCAACGATTTCGACCCGCTGGCGGTAGAACTGACGGATCTTCAGCAGCGTTTCATTCGTCCAGTCCCGCTGCGTGCTGAACTTGGAAAAGCGAATTCCATCCGGGAGGAGCACCGCATGACGCGCGATCTCTTTGCCGGCATCGAGATACTTCGTCAGCAGCGCCGGTGACATCGAAAGCGCGTTGCCAGCGTTGGTGAAGCCCTCGCCCGCGGCACTGTCGGTGGGAAACTCGCGAGCCGGATCGAGATCCACGCCGGTCAGATCACGGATCGTGTAGGTGTATTCCGCGTTGTTCAGCCTTCGCAATACGACGAGGCCCGGATCGCCCGCGCCCGCCAGTGATTCGACATGCAGGTATCGTTCGACCCACCCGCGCAGTTGCTTTCGCTGCTCGGGCGAAGGTTGCTTCGATTCGGCGGGCGGCATCTCGCCATTGTCGAGCATCTCGACCACCTTCAGCCACGCCTTCGTCCCGCGCCGCACGTCGGCCAGAGCTGCGAACCGCTCCAGGTCCAGGTCTCCTTCCTGCTTCGCCGTCGAATGGCACTCCAGGCAGAATTGTTGCAACAGCGGTCGCGTCTGAGTTCGATATTCATCGGCCAATCCGGCAAACGAATCGGGCGCCGGTTCCGCCGCCCGCACCCAATTCAGCGAGACGAAAACTGCCAGCGCGACGGCGAGATTTGGACTGCGGCAGCCTGCTGCCGCTTTTCGTCCAACAGCCTGCTGTTGGACAACTGAGTTTTGAATCAACGATTCTCTCATTCTAATTCTCGCCTCGTTCGGCAGCAGGCTGCCGAGGGAAAGCGGCAGCGGGCTGCCGCAGTCCAAAAATATCTACTCGCCGTCTTCGCAGCCAACAGGATTACTGAGGTCAGATTGGACTGTCTGAACATTGGGAGGGCCTTTCAGAAGTTTCCACGGTCGCCGTGTCTATTGCTCATCTCGATTCCTGTGGTTTCACAGGCGGCAAATCGTCGAGTGACAGAAATGTTCCTCGAATCCATGGCACGCCGAACATGTGCGGGTTGGCACTGAGGGGACAAGAGTGAAAGTGCTCCGCGAGGCCTGACGTCATGGGGCCCTCCTCGGGGAACGGCGGCGGCGCGTCTTCGGCGGGTTGTCGAGTTGGATGTCGATCTCCCGCCGCGCTTCGTCGTAGCCGTGCTGAATGTGCTTCTTCATGAGGTACTCAGCCGAAGCGGCGTCGTGATCGATGATCGCTTGGACCAGCGCGCGGTGAATGTGGGGGTGCCCCGGTCGAGTCAACGTCGCGCGAAAATGACGGCCCGCCGTGAGTTCAATCAATCGGAATCGTTCGAGTTCTCCGCGCAACAGTGGGCACCGGGCGCATTCGGCGATGTGACGATGAATCGCGACATCGGCTTCCGCCTCGTGGTCTTGAGCTTCCCAGGCGCGTTCGTACGTCCGCGCCAACTCTTGCAGCGTCTGCGATTCCTCCGAGTTGATACGTTCGGCGGCCAGCCGGGCAATCACCGTCTCGATGGCTTCGCGCAGCAGGTACAGTCCGTCGAGATCCTCGCGGGACAACTTGCGGACGCGGGCCTGCTTCCGTGCCTGCTTGTCGAGCAGCCCTTCGCTTTCCAGTCGCCGCATCGCCTCGACGACCGGCATCGGGCTGCATTGAAGTTGCCGGGCCAATCGGCTTTGCGACAAGCGCTGTCCGGGCAGCAATTGGCCACTGGCAAGCATCTGGTGGATGCCACGATAGGCGACATCGGCGGCGGTCATTGAACTGTACTCCATGAGAATAGCGATTCAAAGCATTGATAGTAGCTTCAAGAACGATAAACTCAATGGACAATTCGCCGGTGAATGTTGCAAGGCCCTTTCAGCGTCCGTGCTGATCGAACAACTGAAACGTGAGGCGGGGCGATGCCCAGTTTGAGCGAACTGTTCTCAATCGAGACTGTTTTCGACCGAGGCTGAGCAACAATGGCGGGAACCGCGTGTGATGTGACGGAGAGGATTGCCTGATGTACGACGAGTCCACGATTGCCGCTTACAAACAGAATGGCTTCGCTGTCATTCCGGGGATGTTCTCGGCTGAGGAGCTCGCGGAAATTGCGCGGCAGTTGGAAGCGCACCTCCGGCTCGACGTCGCCTCGGCACCGAAGGGCGATGTGGTTTTCGAAACCGATGCCGAGCGGTCTCTGCGGTGCCTGTTTCGGATTCACGAGCGGTCCGCTTATTTCGACCAACTCATGCGTGACACCCGTCTGATGCAGCTTGTTCAGCAGCTTTTCGATGGCGCTGACGTCATTGCGGACGGCACGATGCTGATCGACAAGGCGCCGTTGACCACGTACGAGTTTCCCTGGCACCAGGACAACGCCTATCAGTTCTGGAATCCGCCCGACGCCGTCGCCGTGACTCTCGCGCTGGATGACTCAACCGCCGAAAGCGGGGCCATCGTCTGTCTGTCAGGATCTCACCGAGGAAGCATTCTGCCTCACCAGCCGTCGGGAGTCTTTGGAGCAAGTCGGTGTCTCGTGACGCCACCGAACGCCGATGAGTTTCGCTCTGTGACGCTTTCGCTAAAGGGCCAATTATCAGTAATCGGAGGTCAGTAAACGGCTCGACATGCAGCATGAAAACAAGTGGTCCGCATCTGGTACTCGTGTTGTGAAATCGCTTGTTTCGTCGTGCGAAAGCGATTTCACAACACGAGTACCAGATGCTGCGTTCTTG
>CAMAYU010000018.1 GCA_945862235.1 Schlesneria paludicola DSM 18645 | reverse complement strand
CTCTGCGAACTCTGCGAGCGAGCCGGAGCCGACTGGGTGAAGACCTCATCGGGCTACGGCTTCGTGAAGCAGACCGACGGTTCGTACAACTACAAAGGGGCGACCGAACACGACCTCGCGCTGATGCGCGCGAGTGTCTCGCCGCGCGTACAAGTGAAAGCTGCCGGTGGAGTCCGCGACCTCGACGGCCTCATCAAAGTCCGCGACCTCGGGGCCACTCGCTGTGGAGCAACAGCGACCGCCGCGATGCTCGACGAGTGTCACCGTCGGCGATTCGCAATCGAAAAATCCCCCACTCAACATGCGAACTCCCTCGAAGGCGGAGACTATTGATCGGACAGCATCGACGGTCGTCGCTGATCTCGCCATTTTCAGATCGCCACCCCACCCGGCACCCGTCCCGCCACCTTCAGCAGGTCAGCCTTCACGTAGACGATCTGGTGTTCTCGATGCCATTCGCTGGGGAAGAAGTTCTTCAGGCGATTCGCCTGGAACCGGACGGGGCAGTCGATGAAGCGGTTCTGGTCGGCGCGGGTGTAGTACCAGAACGAGTTCGAGTTCCAGAACGAGACGAGCGTCGGGTCTTGGAACGCGCCGCGGCCGTCGGTGCTGGGGGTCTGCGAGAGCAGCCAACCCTGCGGGGCCAGACAGCGGTGAATTTCCCGCATCGTGTGGATCGGATCGCGGAGGTGCTCAAGTGCATCATGCGCCCGGAAGACGCCGACCTCGCCATCGCCGAATGGCCAGCGATTGTTGAGGTCGGCAGCGATCCGGCCACCGTGCAGATCGACGGACTCGTAGCCGGGGGCGGGATTGATCCCACCACAGAGGTCGATCTTCCGCAGGCCGTTCTCGTCACACCAGCGTTCGACCAGCGGGTAGGTGTACTGGTCGTGGAGGGCCAGGGTCTCGGTCTGGATGAAACCGTTCTGCTCGCCCCGGCAGGTGTTGCCGGCATGGACGTGGTAGACGTACAGGCAACGGTCGATGTGCTTCACGCGGCCGTGGATGAACGTCCGACAGAGGATGTCCTGGTCGTCAAGGACCGCCCGTGACGGATCGTGGCCGCCGATCCGCCGGTAGAAATCGGCGCGCTAGGCCCGAACGTGGTTCGGCGCGAACCAGATCTTCGAGAACGACGCCGGCGACGGATCGAAAGCCACGCATTCCCACTGCGATTGGCCATCCCAGGCGAACGGCCGATACCGCCAGCCGCACCGCTCGTCGTACCGCAACGGTTTGCCTTCGTTGATCTCGCAACAGTCTGAATAGGCAAAGTCGACCTGCGGATCAGCAAACGCCGCCACGAGTTCCGCCACGCAATCCGGCGTCAATTCGTCGTCGTGGTCGACTTCGACCAGCACGTCGCCCCGGCAGGCCAGGCATGCGAACCGTTTCAGTTCGCCGATGTTCTGCGTCTGGCCTTCATAGGGAACGATCCGCACTTTCCTAGTAATCGGCGGTGGATGATGACCCGGTGGCGGGAGAGTTTTCGACCGGAGTGCAGAGCACTCCACTTGGCTCTGTCTTTCAAAGTGACAGAGCGTCCGATCCGCCCGACACGGGCACTGAACAGCCGACGAGATTTCTCGCCAGCTGTTCTCGTTTTCACACCGCTCGTTGAGAAGTCCTCAACGTCTGCTGAGCAGGGCTTCTGTGATTATGGTTGCGAGTAGCGATGCACAGGCCATCAACGCTGCGGGCCAACCGATCTGAGTGACTGATGGACCGATGCCAAACTTCGGACCAAGACCGTGCCAGAGGCGAAGACCCGCTGTGATTGTGCAGGCTCCGAAGAGCCAGAGCATCCAGACGGGAGAGCCATGCCTGAGCAGGTCGCCGGCGTCGCCGATCCCCTCGAAGGAACCGACGGCGAGATACGCTCCATTGGCGATCAGACAGAAGCCCGCGAAGAAACGGAGCCAATACTCGCCGGGCCACTTCACTGCGTGAGAGATCAGCCAGACCATGACCGGAGCGATGGAACCGAACACCGGCCCGGCCCAACAGACAATCAGCGGGTGCGGATTCAGATCGAGGTCTGTACGCGAGATCGTCAGTGGATGCAGGACGACTCGACGAACGGTTCCTCCCGTCAGCCAGCTGAACAATGCGTGACCGCTTTCGTGGATGATCTGCATCCAGAGCCAAGCCAGCGGCCCCGTCGCGCCGATCAGAATCAGTTGTGGCAGTCGGCGCATGGAGTCTGTTCACCGGTTACAACTGACGCGGTTCGACATCGCCGATTCAGCGATCCTTGAACTTGGTGACATCGTGGTAGCTGTATGTCCCGCCGTTTTGTTGTGGCAGACGGCGCAGGAAGTTGGACGTGTACTCGATCAACTCCGGACCGACTCCGAACTCGATGGTGTGAATGCGGGCGCGTCCGGCGTTGATCCGTTTCACCTTATCGAGGTCCGAGGGAGACATGGCTGGTTCGGCGGCGTCGGTCAGGAAGAAGATGATGTCGGGGTACTGCTTGAGGGCCAGTTCCAAGGCCGGAAAGTGGTCCGTTCCTGCGCCAGGTTGGATCCCCGCGATCTGTTGTCGCGCGCGTGTCTTGTTGAGGTCAGTGGCGAATGCGAGTGTCGGCTTGACCTCGTTAATCAGCTTCACGAAGTGCGGCGTGTCGTCATAAAAGATGATGAGAAACTGCTGCCGTTCATCGAGGGCCTGCAAGCTGGCCATCAACTCGGCTTTGGCGACCTGCATCGCGTTGTTGCTGGTCATGCTGCCGGAAGCATCGACCACGAAGACCATTTTCATGCCCGCGTCGCTCGTACCAAAGAAGCCTGCACCGTAGCCTCCTCCCGGCTTGCCACCACCAATGACGCCGTCTTGAAAGCCACGTTTCCCGGATGCGAGCGGCCGCGTTCCGCCTGAGGTTCCAATGCCTCCCTGTGGGAAAGCGGACCCCGTCCCCGTCGGGAGATTCACATGCGAGGTGCTTGCCCCAGGACCGTCGGCCGTGGGCAACATCAACGCAGCGGGTGGTGCTTCGTTCGCGACGCTGTGTTTCGTTTGGAGGAGCTGGTTGCTGGCGTTCGATCCTTGAGACTGGTCACCGGGAGGAACGTCATTCGGCGCGCCTTCGACTTGAGCATCCGGACGGTCTCCCCACGGGTTCGCCACCACGACACCGTCGTCGCGCGTGATGATCGTCGTGAACTCCCCCGGTCCTCGGCCAATGCCGCCCCCCGCGTTGCCTCGATACGAAGTCGCCAACAGCAGCAGCAACGCCGAGTGAAACAACAACGAGAACAAGTTCGGTACGAAACGAGCCTGCGGCCGACGGCTCTGTCGCCAGAATCTTCTGCTCAAAATGGCTCGCGGCGAATTCATCCCTGCCTCGCTGGAAACGGTCAGTCCCACTCGGCGCGGACTCTATGCCTCGTCACCAATCGAGTCAATTCGAGTCGCCAAGGCCAGCGAACCAGCGCCTTGTTCCGCGGAGGGTGGGACTGGCCTGCGCTTCGCCGCGTCGGCCCACCAGATTTTCTCGACGATTCCCAATGGTGGGCCGGCGCTCGACGCGAGCTGGTCCCACCCTCCTACCTTGAAACGGGCGATGGCTGTGCCGCTACTCCGGAGACGCCTGCCAACGGGCGTTTTGGTAGTGGCGTTCCTTCAGGAGATCGAGGGCCTCGGTCAGGAACGGGAACTTCATCTCGTCGAGGTTCTCTTTGAGATACATCTGCGCGAAGAAGGCGTCGCGGTCGGCAAGCGGCTTCGCACCGTGACCGGTCAGTTTGTCGAGTTGGCGATTGTTGGAAGCGAACAGCGCGTCGATGGCTTTGCGGCGAGGCGTGATCAATTCATCAATCTCCTGCTTGACCCAGTCGTCGGTGATCTGACTCGGCGCGTCGAGGGTCCGCTCGAACTGATGGACCTTTTTGACGAGATGTTTGGCCAAGAGCGCGACACGATGATGGGCCGAAATGGCAACATGTTCGAGTTCATGCTGCGCTAGCGGCGTATCCCAAACGCGCGGCGTGTCGTACCGCTGAGGCAACAGAATTTGATGCTGTACGGGCAGTTCCAGCATCGTGAATTTGGGGATTATCGTGGCGACGATTCTTTTCTTCGGCGACTCTTTGTTGTTGGTCTCGTGAATTTTGTACTCGTAGGTGAAGCGGTAATTGAGTTCAAACTTGTAGTTGGTCCAGCCGGGAAAGTTCTGCGGCTTCTTGATCGGGTCGTAGAACTCGAGCTTCGTCAGACCACGATCGAACACGGGCTTGATCCACTCGGGGGGGGCCGGTGCGGCCGATGGCTCGGCCGCACTGAGGCCGAACGGCGCGAGGAGGCAAAGCAAGACGAGCGTTCGGTTGAAAAGCGGTTTGGTCATCATTGGCTCCGGTTGTGGCTTGTCGTCTGTGCCATGCTCAGTGAAAAGCGAGGCAATCGCTCGTTATAACCGCCCGCCAAAAAACGTCGGGTAAGCCTCTGGCTTGCCCCGTTTTCAATCGCATTTATCAGGCAAGCGAGACGCTGACCCTACGCTTTTCAATAGGCTGCACGATGCGGGGGATCGTTGCATTCAGCAGCGGCCCGATAAACAGATCGTGCAGCACGGCGACAGAACTTCTCATCGGCTGGGACATTCGGGGCCGAGTAATTCCGGGGACTGGCGCATCGCGCAGTTTTGACCTGCGGTCGCGTCGAAGGGAAGTGGTCGGTCAAATTTATGGTTCGAACCCCTGTCGGCCGCAGCCGGTTGGCTGGTCCGGTTATTATGTCACTGCCACTTTAAGCGACGAGCGAAACACCAGACAAAAGAATTGAAGCGATTGGCGAGCCGCTAACAGCCTGTCGAACATTCCGAACGTTCTGGAGTGGTCGAGCCGCGTCTTGATGAAGTGCTGGGAAACCTGTTTGTCGGGTGGCAAAACCCGGAATCGGCGTGTAGTGTTTGCGACCTTGTTGCCGCACGCCAATCTTGAGCCAGTCTTAATCTCAACGAGAACTGCCGGAACACACATCTGTGCCATGCCTGCGGAACCTCAACCACAACACGGATTCGTGACAAAAAGGGATGGCCCCGTGCGAGACACGAGCGTGATTGAGATGCGGATCGAGCGGCGGCGAGCTGCGTTTCCGAATTGGCTGTGCGTTGCGTTGCTGGCTCTGCTTTGCGGTCTTGTGGCGACAGATGTCGCATGGAGCCAAGCCGCCAAGCCGAAGGCCAAGCCCGCCGGTGGTGCCGGTGCGAAGCCAGCCGTTCCGAAAGGTTCCGCAGCGCCGCTTGTGATTGACCCGGAAGCATTGCCGCCCAACTACACGCCGCCCAAGGACCGGAATCCGCTCCTCGAACTCGACATGCCGATTGCGTTGCCGGATGAGTTGGAGAAGCTGAAAAAAGAGGACGGCAAGTTTCAAGGTGTCCTCAACAAAGCGGAATCTGACGATGCCGCTAAGGCCGTCATCAAGGCGGGCATTCGGTATCGCCTCGCCCAGATGACGCTCAAGGAAAACTATCAAGCCGAGAACGCCAAGAAGGGGCCGTACTTCATCACCACGCTCAGGAATAATCTGCGGCGTGATCTGAATGGGGCCGGTTCTGCCGCGAAGCTCTTGAAGGCTGAGGCGATCAAGGAATTCCGCCGGAACTTGATGTTGGAGTTCGTCAAGCAGGCCGCGCCGCTCTTGGAGAACAATCTCCACGTGCGAATCCAGGTCATCGTCTTGATGGGCGAGTTGGAGTTGGTTGTCGGTGATCCATCAAAGGGGATCGCAACCGAAGCGTTTACGCCCGTGTTTGACACTTTCGTGAAGGTGATTCTCGACCCGAAGCAGGACGTGTCTGTGAAGATCGCGGCAGTCAACGGTTTGACGCGCATCCTGAAAATTGGAACGGCCAATGTGAATGAGCGAACTCGGATTGCCGAGGCGGTGATCTCCGAGTTGGACCGTGTTAAAGCGGCCGATCACCCCTCAGAGAGTTGGTACGAATTCAGGCTCGTCGGAACGCTGGGTTCCGCTACCCTCGATCAACTCAAGCAACCGATTATTGTGACGGCTCTGAAAAAAGTGGTCAGCGATCCCAAGCGATCGTGGACGGTGCGGACTGAGGCGGCGAAGGCGTTGGGCCGTGTCCCGCTCCCGCCCGCATCCAATCCCGCGTCCGTGGTGTTCGCTGTCAGTGAGATGGCGCTGCAACTGGCCAAGGCGGCTCAGCAGGCTCCTGCCGATCCCCAATGGAAGTCCGCGTTCTGGAAGACTTACCTCGCGTTCTGGTCCGTGGATGCCAACGAGAAGGACGTGACGAAAGCGATCAAGGCGGGGTTGTTGAACAATCCCGTTGTGGCGGGTGGAGCCAAGGCCGCCAGTTCCCATATCACTCCGCTGTGCGCCACGATCCTCAAGGGAGGACGGCTGACGGCCGCTCAACTCCAAGCGTTGGAAGCGTGGGTCGCGGCTAACGCGCAGGGTGCTGCAGTCCCTCCAGTACCCAATCCGTGATGGCGGTTCCGTGGGATCGGGCCGCGCTTTGTCCGTGGCTCTCAGATTGTGATTGAGCCAACACTCGATGTGGCTGATCTGCCAACGTGGCCTGCGTAAATTGCATCGCTGCGGAGGCTCCAGTACCATCCCGCCGCCCGGTCTGCCCAAAGACTGACTCGCGCCGCGCTGACGGAAGCCATCTCGATTTCGAGGTCTCCCGCACACGCGAGCCGAACGGTCTCTCAGCTGCGCTGTTCGCGGTGGACCGTGGCCTCCGTGATCCCGATCCCATGTCTAAAGTTGGAGTGAGCATGCGCCGTTTGTATTTCAGCCTGACCGCCGCCTCGTTGATGCTGAGCCTCGGTGTGATTGGCTTCGCCCAGGATGCTGAGAAGAAGGAAGACAAACCTGCGGACAAGCCCGCCGCCAAGGCCGAAGAGAAGCCCGCAGACAAACCGGCTGAGAAGACGGAAGAGAAACCCGCCGAACAGCCTGCTGGCCCCAAGCAGACGGAGATGGTCCAGCACCTCGACAACCCGTCGGGCGTTTGCGTTCATCCCACCACGGGGCACGTGTTCATCACCTCGCGGCAAGGTGTCTTCCGATTAGTGCTTGAGCCTGGCAAAGCGAAGAAGATTTACTTGGAAGTCGAAGGCTTCCCGACCGACATCTACGGCAAGGGACCGAAGTACAACGTCGGCCCACTCGGTTGCGCACTGTGGGGAACGGATCGCCTCGTCGTACCCGATGGCAGTCGCCCCGATGGCGAAGAAGTCGTACGGGTCTACAAGATTGAAGATGCGGTCCCCGCCAAGCCTCGCAAAGAGGCCGAAGCCGAATTCACACTCGGCCCGATCAAGGGGACCGGAGAAGGAGCCAAGGGCGAAGGCAACTACTATCAAGCTGTCGTTTGGAACGACGCGATCTATGTCACGTCGAACGGCGATGACACCAAGGGCTGGGTCGTCTCGTCCAAGATCGCCGACGGCAAGCCGGGCGAACTGACCGGGACGATCGCCACCAAGGAAGCGACTCAAGTCGATGCTCCCGTGGCGATCACGGTCAGCCCTGACAAGTCGCAACTCGTGGTCGGCCAGATGGGTGAGATGAACGTCCCCGGCGACGCGCTCCTCACGATGTACGACAAGGAAGGCAAGCTCGTGAAGAGCTACAAGACCGGACTGAACGACATCACCGGTCTCGCATACAGCCCCAGCGGCAAGCTCTACGCCACCGACTTCGCGTGGGCCGAAGAGATCAAAATGAACGGCGGCTTATTTGAGCTGACGATCGAAGGTGAAGAAGTCAAAACGAAGAAGATCATCGGTCTCGACCGCCCCACGTCACTCGCTTTCGACAAAGACGGCGGCCTGCTCATCACCGTCTTCGGCGGCGGCAAAGACACCGGCGACAAGCCGAACGGCAGTCTGATCCGACTCGAACCCGGTCTGTGATGCCTCATCGTGGATGACGGCTCGTCTCCATGCGTTCTCTCAATTCCAAACACGGCCCGACTGCCCACGCAGCCGGGCCGTGTTGTTTGATCGTGACTGCCATTCCCGGCGTGAGGGCTTTCTCTTAAAGTCCCGCCCCGTTCAAGGTTCGTGCGAGGGAGCGCAGTGTCATGAAGATTCGGAGCCGCTGGCTGACGTGGGTCGCCGCCGCCAGTGTCGTTGGTCTGACGAAGCTGTTGTTTGCGACATGCCGCAAGGTTTACGTGGGCCATCGCCCGCAAAGTCGTCTCGATTTCGTCCCGACTCCCGACGACCACGAACGCTTCGTTCTATGCGTCTGGCACGATGAACTGCTGATCCCCACATTCGCCGCGCCGCGTGGTGTGCGCAAGCAAGCCTGCTGCCTCGTCAGCCAGCATCAAGACGGTTCGTACCTGGCCAACACGATGGCGTTGCTCGGCTACAGCACGGTGCGCGGTTCGAGTCGTCGCGGCGGAGCCAACGCGCTGAGGCAACTCTTGGACGACACCGCTGGCAAGCACATCGTCTTCACGCCCGATGGACCGTGCGGACCGAGACGACAGCTCAAGCAGGGCTGTGTGTTTGTGGCCTCGCAGCTTGGCCGCAGTCTATTACCGGGAGCCTTCGTCGCGACGAAGGCATGGCGCCCGAAAGGGAAGTGGACCGACCTCGCCATCCCCAAGCCGTTTAGCACGATCTACGTCATCACCGGTGAAGCGATCGCTATTCCGAGCGACCTCACACGCGAACAACTGAGCGACTACATCGCTCTCGCCCAACAGGCGATGGACCGCTTGAGCGAACAGGTCGAGCGGATGCTGTCCGGCAAACAACCGCCGCCGATAGAGATCGATAACCGCGTTGCCGCGTAACACGTCGATTCAGCCAAAGTCGCCCGCCTCGCTCCGCGTGATGAGCCTTTTTGCAAAGGGACGCCTGATCCCCAAGGCCCATCACACGGAGCGAGGAAGGCGACTGAAAACTCCCCTAAATTTCTTGAAACGAAACATGGCCGCTCGGTGGTTAAATCCTCTTCCGGGAACGTCGTCGAAGAAGGTTCACCACAGAGGTTTACCACAGAGCGGCTGTGTTTCATTTCAAGAGGTGGACGGGGCATCGAGGCCATTCTTGCTCACCGTTCCACCCTCACGGGTGTCCCCCACGGGAACGGAATAACTACTTTGATTGCTACTTGGTTGCCGCGACGGCTGCTCTCAGGAAGTGCGGCGTCCCCTTCGTCTTGAGCTTCCGTTTGTAAATGCGGTCGCTGCTGGTGACGTAGACCGTGTCGAAATCGGGACCGCCGAACTTCACGTTCGACAGGAATTTGGTCTGCGGTTTGGTGATCGCTCCACAGGGACGACCGGTCGGATCGAACATCTGTAGCCCGGCGTGAGTCGCGACGAACAGCCGGCCGATGTCATCGACGGTCATACCGTCTGAGCCGGGTTTGTCCTGACCTGCGGGAATCTGCACGGGGCCGTAGTAGCGGTCCTGAAACTTCAAACCGCCGTCCGCCTCCACGCGGAAAGTTTGCAGCGCGGGATGCTCCCAATCGGCCACGACCAACGTGCCGCCATCGGGCCAGAGGGTGAGACCGTTCGGCATGAAGCCGCTCGCCACGACGCGCTTGCTTCCGTCGGGTGCGACATACCAAACCTGCTTGCCTCCCATGTCGGTGACGTACACGCCGCCCTTCGCATCGACGGTGATGTCATTTCCTGCGATGTCGGTTGCGAGCACTGTTGGCTTCGCGTTGCGGTCGTACCAGACGATCTGTT
Source organism: Schlesneria paludicola DSM 18645 (assembly GCA_945862235.1). Classification (GTDB taxonomy): domain Bacteria; phylum Planctomycetota; class Planctomycetia; order Planctomycetales; family Planctomycetaceae; genus Schlesneria; species Schlesneria paludicola_A. Next base: position 46,885 of record CAMAYU010000018.1, on the reverse strand, counting down.
TTGTTCCGCTCTGACAGGCGTACAGCCGACCTTCGGGGCCAAACATCAGGCCGCTGGCCTTGCCGGTGTCGCGTGCCCACACGACGGGCTTGCCATCGCCGCCGATCTTCAGAATCAGACTGTCAGGCACATCGACAAAGTAGACGGTTCCATCGCGATCGACGGCGGGGCCTTCCGTAAACTTGTAGCCTTCGGCGACGAGTTGCCAGTTCTCGCCCTCGATCAGCACGGTAGACAGGGCCATGTCTTGAGCACGCGCGGCCGAAGACCACGGCAGTGCCAGAAGACTCAGCAGACACAGAGACCGGAGAACGAATCGCGTCATCGAAGCAGTCCTTTCGGGGGCGAGTGAATTCGTGGAGGAATCGCTCTCGCAACGAGCGGCCTCCACCGGGCCGCGAAACTCTACAGACCGAAGTTCGGCACGACGATGGATCGTATGGATGAGTGCAGGGACATTGTCTGCTGCCGGTTGGGGTGCCACGAGCCAATGGCCCGCGTCGATCAGAGTGCCCGACCTTGGCGAAACATCGCGCACATTGGAGAGATTCTGCCTGGTCGTCACGTCACGCAACACGCGACTCACCGTTGCGACCGCAGGGTGGCGAGTTGGCCCTCGTCTCAGATCAGTTGTGACCGAAAACGTTTGCCTGCACGGTATCGATTCTCCAACGGATGTGACCGGGACAACACTCAGAGTGACAGCTCGAAATGGACCGCAAGAAAAAGTTTCGTTCAAGCAGGTTGCTCGTTGCCGTGTAGAGTTCGGCACGGTGTTCGTCGGGGGTTTCGACGGGAGCAAGAACCCCGCGCCAAACGGCGTTCGGGAGACTCGTTCTGAACACGATCACAGGTCGCGTTGGTGTGATCAACGTTTGAACTTGATCGTGATTGCGGGTGAAAGTTCACCGAGCGGACAACCTTTGAATTGGAGAGTTGATCGTGTTTCGTCAGAAATTCGCCACGCATGGCATTACCGCCGTGGCGGCCCTCTTGGTGGGTGGTTTGTGTGGCGATGGCTTCGCCTCGGCGGCACCGGGCAATGCCGCCGGAATGCCGGTTCCCACCGTGCAGTCTGTCACTAAGGTTGAGTCGCAGCGCACGGTTGCGCAGAGTCCGGCGGCCACGGCATCGGAAACGACACTCACGCCGACTTCCAGCGTCACTCCTGCGATCCATCCCGTTGAGGGTTTGGCGACTTGGAAGCTGACCGCCGGGCAAGCACTGAATGCTTCCGACACGATCGTTTGCGAATCTTCCACCGGGCGACCTGTAGTTCTGGTGAAAACATTAGGCGAAGAGTCCGTGTGGTACGTGCAATCTCCGGCGGAATCGGTCGAGGGGACGACGTTGCGCTGCCCGGTCACCATCGGCAATACGGGAACTCCGGCAGGAACTCCGTTCCAAGTGGCACTCATCGTCGCCCGCAATGCTGACGACGAGAAGCTCTTCGCCACGGGTGCGGTCCTCAACGAATTGCCTGCGGGGCGAGACGTGATGGGGTTGGTCAACGTCGTTCGCGAGTGATTGACCGCTGGGTTTGAAGTCTTGCGGAAGTAGGCCAATCGGACGTGATTAACAGCAGTCGAAATCGGTCGAACTGAGTCTCCCTTGGTCCGGACGATGTCTGCAATCTCGGCGTATTCGGTGGCTCTCCTGCACGAGGTCTCCGTCCGTACCAAGGGGGCCGGACGACGACTTCAACTTCTGTCGGAAACGTCAAATGTGACTGACTCAATTGAGAATCGGGTGAGCCGAGTGTGGTTCTCCAATCATCAGGTAAGTTCATGAAAGGGTGTGCGACGTGAAGCGGTTTCTGGTCCGGAAGTGGGTGTGGTGTGTGGTGTTGGTGACGACGATGTTGGTCGGTGGCTATGCCGTGCGTGCGGGATTTCAGCCGCGCGCGGCGATCTCCGTGGCCGCACCTCCCGGTCAGTTGGTGGAGCGAGTGCAGGAAGTGGAATGCGACAGCCCTCACGGGTGGCCGGTCGTCGTGGTGCGCGATGTTGCAGCCGGTGCCGAGTGGTGGGTGCAGCAGCCGTGTCGTGCCGTTCGCGGAACGCGGTTCGTGGCCACGTCTCACTTTGGAAACGACAAGACGCCGCCGGGAACCCGCTATCAGTTGGTCGTGCTGGCTATGCGCGATGCCGAGGAAGCGAATCGCTTCACCGTCGGTTCGAGCTTCGATCAGCTCCCCTCAGAAACACCGCACTCGGAGCCGGTCGAGCTGGTTCGCCAGTGAGGTTGAGGATTGAAGTCAAAAGGCGAGCGGAGGCTGTCGTCCGGACGCCTTGGTCCGGATGAGGCATTCAACTTCAGCGTATTCGCTTGCTCTCTTGCGCGAGGTCTCGTCCGGGCCAAGGGCTCCAGACTACGACTTCTGTCGGAAACGTCTTCGTTTCATGCACTTTTGAATGGGTCGCCATGTCGTCGTTGCGTTTGTGTTCAGCTTGGTGTTCCTCTGCTTGTCCTCGCCCCTCAACGCGGCTGCTCCCGTGAAGCTGCTGCTGGTCGATGATTTTGAGGGGGGGCAACAGAACAAGCTCGGCGGCTTTCACCCGAAGTATCAGGCGGGTGACTCGGTCGCGGTGATCGCGCGGGACGCCAATGTCCGGCGAGGCAAAAGCGGTAGCAGTCTCTCCGTGCAGGCCGATCGCCGAGTCGCCGGCTACTGCGGCGTGTAGCTCCAGTTCTTCAATTTTCGCGCGCCGCAGCGCCGGTACTTCGACCCGCGGCCGTTCGGGTACTTGTCGTTCTGGGTGAAGGGGCAAGTGGGCGGCGAGCAATTCACGGTCAAGCTGGCTGATGGCAAGTGGATCGAGAAGGATGACTCACTGCCCGTCGGCGACATCCGTCGGTTCCTGCCCAAGGGCGTCACGAACCAGTGGCAGGAAGTGCTCATCCCGCTGGCGGCGCTCAAGGGACTGGATATTCAATATCTGGGTGGCCTGACGCTCGACTTCACATCGCCCGGTAGGCACGCCGTGTGGATCGACGACATCAGCTTCAAGGCGACCGCGACGATCACCACACCACAGAGTGACGTGGCCAGCACCGACGTCTCGGCTGCGACGACAACTCCCAGCGCGATGTGGTTGTGGGAATCGAACGCCGTCCTCAACGACGCGGCCAGTCGCGAAGAGTTGTTCACCTTTTGCCGCAATGAGTCGATCGAGCAGCTCTGGATGCAGCTCGATTGCAAGGTGGTTCGTGGCTCGCCGCAGGAAGCTGAGATCACCCTCCAGCCGACCGATGCCGATCCCGCGGGTTCCCGTCCGACAACCACCACGGCGGCTCCCACGGCAACGTCCGCCAAGAGCCAGGCTGTCGAACGAGTCACCTGTGAGTTCCCCGACCGCCGGTGCGTGGCGGCGGTTCCTCGCGGAAGCCCATCAGGCACGCATCCAAGTTCATTCGCTCGATGGCTATCCCGAGTTCGCCCTCAAGCCGCAGCATGGCGTGCCGCTGCTGGCTGTGGTCGATGCGGTGATCGCCTTCAACCGCGAGTTGCCCGCTGAGCAACGGTTCGACGGCATTCACTTCGACAACGAGCCGTACTTGTTGCTCGGTTGGAAAGACCGGCTGCGGCGCGAACAGATCCTGCGCGAGTTCCTCGAACTGAACGTCGAATGCCAGCGCCCCGCGTGAGGACTCAATCGGGTCTGGCCTTTGGCGTCGACAGCCCGTAGCCCGTTCTGGTGGCAGGAACTCGACGCGGCGGAAGGGGCCGACGGCCTGATCGCTCATGGACAGGATTTGCTCGCGTATGCGGACAAAGCGGGAGCGGTTTGAGGCGATCATCCGCGGCGCGGGGGAAAGAACTGGCGACGCTCAGTCGCGTGGATGGACTGCGGTTGCATCGACTCGACGACGGACAGCACGTTCACGTCGGACTGGAGCTTCCCGCCGATCCGACCGACGAAGACTTGGCTCGCGTCCAGAAGCATCTCACGCAGATCGCCGAACGTTTTGGAGCGGCCGCGCCGTCAGTGCCTCGCTCGCAAATCGCCCTCGCTCGAAACGAAGCGGAAGGGTTCGTGAGGCTCGACCCGGAATGGAGCGGCTTTCGCTCGCGAGACATCGCCACGGCCAGCGGTCAAGAACTGGCAGGCTTCAGCGCCACGACTGTGATGCTGTCCAAGATCTCGTTCGCCGACAACACGCTCGATGAACTGCACACCCAACTGAAGTCGGCCGAGACGACCTGCCGCCGCACCAAGCACTTCGCCGGAACAGCCGTTCACTCGTATGAGTCGTTCCGCAAACGGAGCGACGTGAAGCGAGTCGCCTCGCAGCCGTGATGCGCCCGTCCTGCGGGACGGTAAAGCGAGCGGCAGGAAATAGCTTACCCCAAAGTAGACGAGTCACTCCGGCACTCGAAGCTTCCGGTCACGGAGTGACCGGTCTACTTTCAGATGCCAGTCGCCTAATGACCGAGACCGCGATCTCTGACGAGCAGAAAACCGCGGCCTCGGGGTGGCTCAGTCGGGGTCGATCGCGACGGTGGAGTCGCGTAGGAAGGCGAGAACCGGTCATGTCTAGCATGCACCGTTGAATCGTTCCAAGCCGTCCGAAAAGTTTTGGCACCTCCGTCAGTAATACAGACACCCGGCCAAGCGGGCGGGTTTATAGGCGCGGTCGGGTCGCTCAGCAAGACCGGTCTGGTCTATTGCGCGGCGTGATCTTTGACGCTGCGCGCACTCGACGCGGCTTGAGGCTGAAGCTGCCGTTCGACGGGAGTTCGTGGCGAATGAGCCTCTTGATTGATAGACTGCCGCCGCACTTGACTGATCGCTCTCGCATTGCTGCGAGTTCGATAGAGCCTTGCGCGGCTGACTCCGCTACTCCTCTCGCCTGCACCAGGGACCACTCACGATGGCTGTATTTTTGGGGATCGATATCGGCACGAGTGGGACCAAAACCATAGCCATGCGTGAGGACGGAACCATCCTCGCCTCGGCCACCGCCGAATACCCCCTGATGTCGCCACGACCCGGTTGGTCCGAGCAAAATCCCGACGATTGGTGGGACGCGACCATCGAGACGGTCAAGAAGGTTCTCAAGACCGGCAAGATCAAGCCAGACGAAGTGGCCGGGATTGGACTCAGCGGTCAGATGCACGGCAGCGTGTTTCTCGACAAGCAGCAAAACGTCATCCGTCACGCGATCCTGTGGAATGACCAGCGCACCGCCGATGAATGTGCCGAGATCGAAACGCGCGTCGGTGGCCGCCCAAAACTGATCGAGATGGTCGCCAATCCCGCTCTCACGGGGTTCACCGCGCCAAAGATTCTCTGGCTGCAAAAGAACGAACCAAAGAGCTACGCCAAGACGACGCAGATTCTGCTGCCGAAAGACTTCGTGCGACTCAAGCTGACCGGTGAGTTTGCGACCGATGTCAGCGATGCTTCGGGAACGCTGCTGCTCGATGTGCGGAACCGTCAGTGGAGCAAGCCACTGCTCGAGAAGCTCGAAATCAAATCGACGTTGCTCCCTAAAGTTTTCGAGTCCGAAGATGTGACTGGCACGCTGACGGAAGCGGCGGCGAAACTGCTCGGTCTCAAAAAGGGTGTTCCCGTCGTTGCGGGAGCCGGTGACCAAGCTGCCGGTGCCGTCGGGAACGGCATCGTCAAACGAGGCATCATCTCGGCGACCCTCGGGACCAGCGGAGTTGTCTTCGCTCACAGCGACGATGTGCAGATCGACCCGACCGGGCGCGTTCACACGTTCTGTCATGCTGTGCGCGGCAAGTGGCACATCATGGGCTGCGTCCTCTCCGCAGGAGGCGGCTTGCAGTGGTATCGCAATCAATTGGCTGAGACCGAAGTCGCTGCCGCCAAGAAGATCAAGACGGACCCCTACAACATCATCACCGAGCAAGCGGCCGAGGCTCCCCCCGGCTGTGAAGGTCTCTTCTTCCTGCCGTATCTCACCGGTGAGCGCACGCCCCATGCGGACCCCAACGCACGCGGCTGTTTCATCGGTCTGAGCCTGCGCCACGGCCGGTCGGCCATCATTCGTTCGATCATGGAAGGGGCGACGTATGCGATGCGTGACTGCCTCGAAGTCATCAACGAAATGCGCATCCCGATCCGCGAGATCCGTCTCTCGGGCGGCGGAGCACGCAGCGACTTCTGGCGTCAGATGCAGGCCGACGTGTATGGCCGTCGTGTGAGCATGATCAACGCCGAGGAAGGCCCCGCGTTCGGCGCGGCTCTGCTCGCCGCAGCGGGGACCGGACGCTTCAAAGGCGTGGTTGAAGCTTGCTCTGCACTGATCAAGGTGACGAGCAGCACGGACCCGCAAGCCGAAGCCAAGCGGATCTACACCAAGTCGTACCCGATGTATGGCAAGCTGTACCGGTCCCTCAAGAACGACTTCAACGACATCGCCAAGATCGTCGCCGAATCCTGACCGGCAAGTAGGGCAGGTTGTTCGTGGTGGAAGTCGAGTTGCCGAAGTCCGGCTTAGCTTTGTTAGGCGGACTTCGGCGTGGCCGTGAGAAAATCGTGTACGCGAGAGTGCGACTGATCGTTCGCACGGTAGGATGCCGTCGCGTCAGAACGACCGGCTGAACCAACAACGTGCCGATCTGATGTGGTGATGAACTACCCCTTTCTATGGAGGTCCTTCCCATGTCCGCGCTTTATCTCACTGAAGAAGATGTGGCCTGGTTGCTCGACATCAATGGGGCGATCGAGTCCGTGGAAGATGCCTTTCGTCAATGGGGCGATGAACGGGCCGAACATCAGCCGCGTCGCCGTGTTGCCGGCGGACATGGTGCGACGCTGCATGTGCTGTCGGCCGGTTCCGAACCGCTCGGTTACGTGGGCTACAAGTCTTACGTGACCACTCCTAAAGGGGCGAGATTCCAGTTCGGACTGTTTGACGCCAAGACTGGTCAACCCGTCGCATTGATCGAAGCCAACTTGCTCGGCCAGATGCGAACGGGAGCCGCGTCGGGTGTTGCCACTAAGTTTATGGCTCGACCGGACGCGAAAATCGTCGGTTGCTTTGGCACCGGGTTCCAAGCCAAGGCACAGCTCAAAGCGGTGTGCAGCGTGAGACGGATTGAACGGATCGAAGTGTACGGAAGAGACGATGCCCGTCGTCGCGCCTTCGCCGCTGAGATGACCGAGTTTTGCAATGTTCCCGTCGTCGCCGTTCATTCGCCCGAAGAGGCTGCCGCTGAAAAAGACATCGTGGTCTGCGCCACCACCAGCCGCGTGCCACTCTTCGACGGACATTCGCTCGCCGAGGGGACTCACCTGAACGTCATCGGGAGCAACTATCTGACGAAGGCCGAGATCGATGTCACCACGATCCGTCGCGCCGATCACATTGCGTGCGACAGCCTCGACGCCTGCAAGTTGGAGGCTGGCGACTTCGTTCCCGCGATCGAAGATGGCAGCCTCGACTGGTCCCGCGTTCACGAACTGTCCGACGTGGTGCAGGGTCGCGAGACCGGCCGGGCACACCCGGAAGACATCACCCTGTTCAAGTCGGTCGGCATCGGACTGGAAGACCTCGCCGTGGCCGTGCGCGTGTTTGAACGTGCCCGCGCGGAAGGAATTGGCCAGCTGCTGCCGTTCTGATCGCAGTAATCCTTGTGATGAATCGTTTAACCGCGTCGGCAACGCCCCGCGCGTCAAGCGGTGAAACAGACTCTCCTGTGCATCGACCGCGGGGCGTTGCCCACGCGGTTAAATGAACTGCAGTAACCAACCGAGAAAGGTTTTGAAGCGATGACGGATCGGCGAGTGGCCATTGTGACGGGCGGTGCCTCGGGGTTGGGTCGCGCCCTGTGCCAGGAATTGGTGCGCGACGGAGTGTTCGTGGTGGTGGCCGATCTCAACGAAGCGGCCGCTCACGAGACCGTTGCCGCACTGATCGCTGCCGGGGGGCAGGCCGAGGCCGTGCGGCTCGATGTCACGCAGCAGCCCGAATGCGACCGCGTCGTCGAAGAGGTTGCCGCTCGACACGGGCACCTCGACTTCATGTTCAACAACGCCGGGTTCGCCATCGCGGGCGACACGATCGAGATGACGCCCGAACAGTGGCGCAGCATCTTGGCGGTGAACGTGGAAGGCTGCATCTGGGGGACGATGGCCGCATACCGAGTCATGGCGAAACAGAAGTTCGGCCACATCATCAACACGGCGTCGATCGCGGGTGTTGCGCCATTGCCGTTGTCGTCTTCCTACGCGATGACCAAACATGCGGTCGTCGGGATGAGCATGTCGATGCGATCCGAGGCAGAGTGGTACGGCGTCAAAATCAGCGTCGCGTGCCCCGGTTTCATCGCCACGCATCTGTTCGACAACGGAGTCGGAATCGGCAAGGCTCCCTTTCGAGAAACGACGGCGGTTGGTGCGCGAATGGCCATCTCACCCGAGCGAGCCGCCAAACTGATGTTGCGTGGCGTGCGCCGCAATCAGGAGGTCATCATCTTCCCGCTGCACGGCAAACTGATCGCATGGATGTCGCGCTACGCCCGCTGGTTCGGTCCCATTCTCCGCCGCAACATCGTGAAAAAATTCCACCTCCAGCAAGAACGCCCGCCTGCGGAGTAACGGGATTGAATGGTGGACCGGATGGACGCTCCCGATAAACCGGCGAGCGAGGTGGCGATACCAGCCTGTTGAAAAACCGTAGCACAGGCGGCTCGCCCGTGTTCTCCAGCTGGAAATGTGAGCAGGCGAGCCGCCTACTCGAAGGTTCATCAACAGGCTACTGACGCCGCCCCGCAGCCAATTTATTCGGCGCGTCGAGAACACTCGTCCTACATCAAGGAACCTGCCGTCGTGAGTCTTCGCATCGTTTTTATGGGGACCGGCAATCTGGCCCTGCCATCGTTTCTCGCGTTGCTGGAATCGCCGCATCAGATTGTCGGCTTGGTGACTCAGCCAGATCGCACGGGACGCGGGCATCATCAGCACGTCAACCCGCTCAAGCTCGCCGCCGTCGAGCGAGGCGTGACCGTTCTCCAACCCGACTCGATCAAAACCGATGAGGCCGTCGCCGACTTGCAGGCTCTGAACGCGGACCTCTTCGTCGTGGCAGCGTACGGTCAGATGCTCTCTCCCGCTGTACTCGCCGTTCCGCCGCGCGGCACGATCAATATCCATGCGTCGCTGTTGCCAAAGTACCGCGGCGCGACACCCATTCACGCTGCGATCTTGAACGGCGATGCCGAGACCGGCGTGACGATCATTGAGATCGAACCGAAGATGGACGCGGGTCCGATGCTCGGCCGGGTCAGCACGCCGATCGACCTGAGTGAAACGACCGGACAACTCGAACAGCGACTGGCGGCGCTCGCGGTCCCGCTGACGTTGCGCGTGATCGACGAGATCATGGCGGGAACAGTCTCACGCGAGCTGCAAGACCCGGCGCTGGTGACTCGCGTCCGCAAGCTTTCCAAGCCCGACGGTCGTATCACTTGGATGCAATCCGCCGAACAGATCGCCCGCCATGTGCGAGGCATGCAGCCTTGGCCCGGTTCGTTCACCGAACTGCATCAGCTCGACAAACCGCCGCTACGATTGCTGATCCTCGCCGTCGAAACGGTCGCCCCCGACTCACACGAAGCGGCCGCGCCGGGCGCGGTCACCAGCGTCGCAGATCATCAACTCGTGGTCTCGTGCGGCGAAGGCCACCTCAAAATCATCTCGCTCCAACCCGACGGCAAACGTCCCATGACAACCGCCGATTTCCTGCGAGGTCGCCGCGTTGTCCTCGGTGACCAGTTTGCGTGAGCGTAGTACCGCGTCGGCTGGTTCGCTTCCGAGCGGCTCACACCTGTGGCAGTGGGCGAGACAGTCGCCACATCGTGAGGAAGTACAGGACCAGCGTGCTGAAGACGCCATGCACCACGACGAGGAACCGCGTCGAGAACGCGGGCTCCACGAAGCCCAACCATTCCAACGCCGCATACCACCGGAACAGGCTGATCCCAAACACGACCGGAATTGCGACCAGCCACACGTAGTGATACAGCAGCGGAACGTCGGACATTCTCAACGGCACGAGCCATTGCCGCGTGGTGAGATGAGCACCGCCAGTCGCCGCCTTCAAAAAGCCGAACCAGCCGACCGGAGCCGACGCTGAAATAGTGTCGGCGATCGTCTGCCGGTGCCGCAGAAAGCCGAGCCACAGCCCGCAGAACAGCGTGATGTACAGCGACTGCGTGATAAGCGCATGCGCGTAAACGAACGCGAGCGGATGTTGCGAGTCGATCAGGACGCGAACATACGGGTTCCCTTCCATCGCCAGATCGGGGCTGCACGCCACAGTGACGGAAATGTCACAGAGCGCGCCGCCCACGATGAATGCCGCCCCGCACCAGGTGACCAGCTTCGGCAGACGTGTCTCTCCCTGACTGACCAACCGGTCGAGCAGCACGAGCATCAACAGGCCAATCGCCGGCAACGAATAGGCCGTGTACAGATGCAACCGCCACATGTCGATCGGCCAATCGTCCAACAGCATCCGCTGCCACGGAATGCCGGTGACTTGGTGTGCGACGATCCAGAAGTCGTGCCCCACCATGTTCACGTTCGACAATGTTTGCAGCGTCAGATCGCACCCGATCCAACACAGCATCAGGTTCGACACGATCAAGAATCGCCGCAACGGAGCGTTCTGTCCCCAGAGAATGATGTCGTCGCGCGGTTGAGACATGGGGGGACTCCCGAGTGCGGTTCGATCACAGACAGCGGCAGCAAGTGTGGGCAGCGAGCGAGACAGAAGGCAAGCATGATGTTTCGTCAAAAGTCGCAGCCGTAGTCCGGCCCCTTTGGTCCGGGCGAGGCACCACAAATGCGAGCAACTCGCCGGGCTAGTAATCACCGCTTCGTCGGGACCAAGGGGGCCGGACTACGACTCCAGTTCGTCTGTTCTCAACGTGTACTGGTTACGTCAGCGTTGATTTCTTTCTGAGCAGGTGGTGGTAGTGCTGAGCAAAGCGGTGGGATTCGTCTCGCACGTATTGCAACAGGCGCAGTGCGAAGGAGTGCTTGCTCAGGACCTTCGGGTCGGACTCGCCCGGCAGGTAGATTTCTTCCTCGCGCTTGGCCAGCGAGCAGACGAACGGGGCCGTGACGCCAATGCTTTCGAGCGCCGCCATCGCCGCGCCGAGTTGCCCTTTGCCACCGTCGATCAGCAGGATGTCCGGGAAGGCTTCCCCTTCTTGTTGCAGTCGGCGGAAGTGGCGGCTGACAACTTCACGCATCGAGGCGAAGTCATCGACGCCCTCGACCGTCTTGATTTGGAACCGCTTGTAGCCGTGCTTGAACGGCAGTCCGTCAATGAACTGCACGCAGCTCGCGACGGTCTCACCCCCCTGCAAGTGGGCGATGTCCATCCCTTCGATCCGACGTGGCAGCTTCGTCAGGTTGAAGACCTTTTTCAGGCCGAGCAGTCCCTTGCGTGGATCGATCTGAAATGCCTCGGGCTGTGCGTGGTCCTTGAGGTTTCCGCAAAAGTTCAGTCCCTCCAAGTTCTTGATTTGATCGCGCAGCCGGGCGGCCTTTTCAAACTTCAACTCTTTCGATGCGGCCAACATTTCCTCACGCAGTTCGCGGAAGAGCCGCTTCCGTTTTCCTTCGAGGAACAGCCGCAGCCGACGGATGTCGTGGCGATATTCTTCGCGCGAGATCCTCAGATTGCATGGAGCCGTGCATTGATTGAGGCTCGCGAGCAGACACGGCCGGAACCAGCGCCAGCGTTCATCCGCCTCTTTGATCTTGAGCGAGCAAGTGCGAAATCGAAAGACCTGCTGGAGGACAACGATCGCGCCGCGCAGTTGCCGCGAATTGAGAAACGGGCCGTACAGCCTCGTCCCGCGTGGCTGCGGCTTGCGCGTGAACTCGACGCGTGGGAACTCTTCACGCACGAAGATTTCCAAGTACGGAAACGTCTTGTCGTCCTTGAGCGCCGTGTTGAAACGCGGCTGGATGTCCTTGATCAGTCGCGCTTCGAGCAGCAGTGCATCGACCTCACTCTCGGACGGAATGAAATCGATGTCGCAGATCTCGGGGACGAGGTTGGCGGTGCGCGAGTCCTCGGCAGCGATCTTTGTGAAGTAGCTCGACGCGCGGCTGCGCAGGTTGACTGCCTTGCCGACGTAGATCACGCGGCCGACGGAGTCCTTCATCAGATAGATGCCCGGCGTCGTGGGAAACAACTTCACCTTCTCACGCGGCGGCAGGTTGTCGGTTGAATGGTCTTCTGTGGTCGGTGTCGAATCGATTTGCGAGGGGAACGCAGTCTCGCTGGGAGCCTCGGGAATCACCGAGGTCATGTTCGCATCAGGCAGGGGCGCGGAGTCAGACATGAGAGCGGGGCTGTTCCATATTTCGTGCGGTCGTCGTCAACACTGCTTAGGATCGGCGCATCAATCACCGTCGGGGTTTTCTATTTGGCTTTGGTGAGCCCGGTGCCGTAAGCCCAATGGCACCCACTTTGTCATTCATTCCGTGAGCGGTACGGCGCTAGCCGCCGGTTCTTTGCTTGGAAACACAACTCCGTTTACTGGCGGCTAGCGCCTTGCCGCTCAAAGTGAGTGCCATTGGCCGTAAGCCCCCGGATTTCCTCGACGTAAAGTCCGGGGCCTTACGGCACCCGGCTCACCAAATTGCGGCAGTGATTGATGCGCCGATTCTAACGCGATTCTCGCGCCGGGCTGCGTCGCTGTCGAGGTCGCTCGATTTCGTTCGGCCACAAATAAAAAACGGGGCCGACTGTGAAGTCGGCCCCGTCCTATTTGAAGCAAATTCCGTCAGCGAGCGGTGCCTACCGAGCGGCATCCCACCACCAACGACCGGCGGGGAGATCGCCCGCTTTGGCGGATTGAGCCACATTGCCCAAGCGAGGCGATTCGGTGTTCAGAGCCTTGTCCTTCACGACGGACATCACGTCCCCCTTCACGCCCCCGGCGATCTGGACCACGATGTCCTTGCCGTTGTAGACGCGATGGTTGACGACCGATTCACATTCTTTCGGAACAGCGTAGCGGGCTGGTGAATAAGCGCCGTTCGGAGCGAACGCACCCATGTCCCAGTGAGCCTTGTCGTTCAGGTTTTCGTGTTGGATCAGAGCCGAGACCAGCGCGAGATCGAAGACGTTCTGGGTATCCGCGAACACCGTGTCGCGAGCAGCCAGCTTGTCGTAGTTCGCGGTGAAGTTCTGCGCGAACATGCGGTTGGTCGCTTCCGACTTCCCGGTCGGCACATGCTTGCCATCGGCCGTCAGCAGTTGATTTTCGGACTGACAGAGAACGGAAGACCCTGCGATCTCGAAGGCACTCTTGTCGGCACTGTGTTGCACGCCGTCGTACTTCATCGTGAGCCACCATCGCAACGCGTCCATCGTCTGGACGTTCTTCTGCTGAGCGACCGGCAGCAGGTCGAAGTAGCTCGGAACATCCTTGCCCGCATCGAGCTTGTCGATCCCGATCAACTTCATCCGATAGTCCGCTTCCACGATCACGCGGGCGACGCGGCTGTCACCGGGAACGCCCCAGACTTCGATGTCTTGGCGACCGAGCTTGTGTTGGAGGGCATTCACCCAGCCTTTGACGGCCACCGAACTGATCGCTCCCTTGGACTGCGACTTCTGCACATAGTCGGTCAGCGCCCGGACTCCCGCATCGCGCGTGTTGATCGAGCAACCGAAGTCGGCGTTGCCTTTGGCAAACGTCCGCAGCACGGTGACGAGGTCATCGAGTTGCAGCGTCGGCCGGCCATTGCTGACGGCGACCGGCTGTCCTTGAGCGTTGTATTGCCAGCCTTCGGCCGGCCCCGCCAGCACGATCTCGTTGGCTTCCGGGTACACGAAGACGTACTTGATTTGAGACAACCCGGCGAGTTGAGCCATCGTTTCGGGAACCGGCTCGCCGTCAGCCAATCGCTGAGCGACCGCCTTCTCCAAACGAGTCAGCGAGACCATCCGCAGGTCCGAGCGTTGAGCCACGTCCGCGTTGAGGTCCGCCTTGCGAGCGGTCGTCCCCAGCGAAGCCAGCACGCCGGTTTGTTCTTCTTGCGTGAGCTTTTGCAGCAGTCCACCTGGCGCGACGCGCACGCCGGTGGGGAACGGTGACATCGTGCCACCTTCGCCATCCTCGGCCTCCCACTTGCCCGAGGTGTTCTCCATGATGAGCGTCATCAGCGTGGTGAAGTCGGCCAGCGAGCCACCGCCGCCGAAGCCACCGCTTCCCGCTTGACTGCCTCCGCCAGCACCTTGCCCACCGGCTCGGCGACCATTGGCTCGACTGGCCTGTTGCATCGTTCCCGATGCTGCCGTCGTTTCACCGGCACTCTGTTGAGCCGCCGCGACGTTGTTCAGCAGCCCCGCTTGTTCGGCCGGGCTGGCTGCGGTCTTGGCCAGATTGAGGGCCGGACCGAACTCACCCGCAGCGAGGTGAGCTGCCACCTGCTGTGCCCGGTCGAGCTTGGGTTGAGCCTCGGCGGCTCTCACTGAGACCGACAGGGCGAGGACACACCCCAGACCTGCCACCAATTGAGCGAATACAGAACGGGAACGCAGCATGATGACACCCGATGTGAACTGGCCGCGATGGGTCGGGAGGTCGCTTCCCAACTGAGACGGCGGAATGTCGAACGAACCGTGCGGAAGACGGCATCTCGGGGAGTAAGATCGTCCGGTGACCTCCTAGGGTCAAGGAGATTCTGCAATTTCCGCTGCTCGCGTGACTCCTCGCGGTCCATCATCCCACTCATCGCGCCAGCCGCTAGAATGCTGCCGTCAGGTTCGCGCGTCAGCCCGAGCAAGGGGAACCCGATCCGTAAAGTCGAAGGGGTGGCGATGGCTGCAACTCAACGTAGGCCGGCCCCCTTGGTCCGGCCGTCAGAAACCTATTGAACAAGCCGTAGCACAGGCGGCCCGCTTGTATTTTGCCTTTAGAAATGCGAGCAGGCCAGCCTCCTACTCTACGTTTATCAACCGGCCGTCAGATACAGCCGAACCAAGGGGTCCGGCCTACGGAGCTTTCCTTTGCCAGAGTTACCCGAGGTCGAAACGATGGTCCGCGGCATTCGGCCGTTCGTCGAAGGCCGACGCATTCTCAAGGTCAAACGTTGCAAAACACATTGCCGACCGATCGGTATCACGCCGACGTTCGCTCGGATGGCGAGTCGCATCGAAGGGCAAGTTGTCACGGCGGCGCGACGGCTGGGGAAGCGGGTTGTGCTCGATTTAGTGGTCGGATCGAGTCTCGTGATCGAACCGCGGATGACGGGACTGATGCTGCTGGCCGATCCGCCGGATGTCGAACACCTGAGACTCGAATGGCAATTCGAGGGCCATCGTGACTTCAACTCGATCTGGTTCTGGGACCGTCGCGGTTTGGGAACCGTTCGTCTGTTTGGACCCGGCGAATTGGAGCGTGATCTCGGTCCGAACAAACTCGGCCCGGATGCGTTGGCGATTTCAATGACCGAGCTGCGTGAGCGACTCGCCGCAACCCGCCGCGCGATCAAGGTCGCGCTGCTCGACCAACGTCTCGTCGCGGGGATCGGCAATCTCTATGCGAGCGAGATTCTGCACGTCGCGAGGATCGACCCGCATCGCGCCGCCGATTCGTTGCGACTGCCCGAAGTGAAGCGACTCGCCGCCGCCGTGCAATCCGTTCTCGAACTGGCGATCACTTACGAAGGCTCGACGTTGGGAGATGGCACGTATCGCAACGCCCTCAACCAAAGCGGTCGCTACCAGAACGAGCACCGCGTCTACATGCGAGCGGACGAAACGTGTCCGACCTGCAATCGAGCCACCGTCGTGCGCGTCGTGCAAACTCAGCGGTCCACGTTCTACTGCCCGCGCTGCCAACGATGAGGACCGTTCGATCACGGATCGAAATCGTAGGACGGGCACTCTTGCCCGTCTGCTCGTGAACACCAAAGCAAAACGGGCAAGAGTGCCCGTCCTACGGGGCGGTTTTCAGAACAGTTCCGTCAGCACGCGACCTTCGTCCATGAGATGGAACGGGCGGCCTTCGCGGTCCTTGGCCATCAGGTCGTCGATGCCGAGCGAATGGAAGACCGTGCGGGCGATGTGTTCGGCTCCGACTGGGTTGTCCTTCGGATACTCGGCCAGCTTGTCCGTCGAGCCATAAACCTGACCACCTTGGATGCCGCCTCCCGCCAACAGTGTAGACATGCCGTGCGTCCAATGATCGCGGCCCGCCCCCGAGACCCCTCCCGAGCGAGGGTCGCCGATTTTCGGACGGCGTCCCATCTCGCTCGACACGATCACGAGCGTCTCGTCGAGCAGGCCCCGTTGGTGCAGGTCATCGAGCAGTGCGGCGAACGGCTGATCGAACTCAGGCAGCAGTCGCTCCTTGAGGCAGTGGAAATTGTTGCCGTGCGTGTCCCAGCCGCCGCCGCTCTTGCAGAGCTTGTCGAGTTCCTTGTTCTCTTTCCAAAAGACGGTGACGAACGGGACGCCCGCTTCGACGAGTCGCCGCGCCATGAGCATCGAAGTCCCTGTGATACTGCTGCCGTACTTCTGTCGCACTGATTCCGGTTCGGACCCGATGTCGAAAGCCGACTTCGCTTCGCTCGATGTCAGCAATGAAAAGGCTTTGAGTTGATGCTTCTGATAATCGGAGAGCGCGGGAGATTGCTCGGCCGATTGCTGAGCGCGGTCGAGTGTGGCGAGCAGCTCGCGCCGCGAGGCGACTTGTTCGCGCGTGATCTTTCCCTGCAAGGTCAACGCGGGAACGGTGAAGTCGAGCGGCTTGGCTCGCGAACCATCAACGAACAGCGGGTCGTACTCGATCCCCAGCCGTGCGGCGAATTGACCGGGTCGCGTGTACTCGGGAGCACCTTCCTTTTGCGGCAGGGTGATCGCGTTGGGGAGGCTCGGATGCGGCGGCCGTTTCATCGCGACGACCGACGCCATCGAAGGCCAGTCGGTCGGATAGGGCGTGCGCGCGTTGAGCAATCGGTGAAACGTCGGGTCGGGCGAGTGGCCCGTCAAATTGGTGTAGTAGCCCGCGTGATGATCGCCCGTGCCGCGATGGAAGTCGCCGAGCGAACGAACGACTGCGAGATGATGCGCCTGCTTGGCCAGATGCGGCAGATGCTCGCACAATTCGATCCCCGGAGCCGACGTGGCGACCGGATGAAACTCGCCGCGATATTCGAGCGGTGCGTTCGGTTTCATATCCCACGTGTCGATGTGGGATGCGCCCCCCGACAGCCAGATCATGATCGCCGACTTCGCGATCTTGCGTCGCCCCGAACCGATCTCGCCCGCTGCGGCAACACCTTCACCGCGCGCGGCTCGTTCCGCCGCACAGGCCATCGCGGAACCGGCGATGTCCGCTCCGAAGCAACTCAACCCGCCCGCCAACAGAAACGCCCGACGGTCGAAGGAAACGTGCGGTGGTATGAAGCTCAACATGAGTGAGGCTCCTCGCGGTGAGAGATGGCTGAGAGATCGGCTCACTTCATACCGCAGCGACCGATGTCGTTCCACACCTGAAGTTCGGCTGATCGCAGTTGCGGCGATGCAT
The DNA here is from genome assembly GCA_945862235.1 of Schlesneria paludicola DSM 18645. Taxonomy (GTDB): domain Bacteria; phylum Planctomycetota; class Planctomycetia; order Planctomycetales; family Planctomycetaceae; genus Schlesneria; species Schlesneria paludicola_A. The sequence goes on along the minus strand of CAMAYU010000018.1, from coordinate 29,346 downwards.
GAGCGACTGACGAGCCGCACGTCGTGAAGCTCCGGGTACTAAATTCTTCGCCAGAAACCCGTGGACTTACGGCACACAGCTCGCCTAAAAACCTCGCGTAGTGCCGCGTGAGGAGCAAGTCGGGCAGCACCCTCAGCGCAACTGCGGGATAGTTCCTTCGGTCCAGTTGGTTGAGTCGCGCAGCGGTGGCAACTCGCGCTTCTTCGGTGCAGGAGGGAACAGGCCTGGCGCGGGAAGTTCTGCCGGAGTTTTCGCCCCCGCCTTTGTCGGTGCAGCGGGTGGTGTTGTTCCAGCAGGCCGTGCGGGTGTCGCGGCTGGATCTGCCCACGCGGGGAGTTCCTCGGGCTGATCCTTCAGTGGCGCGGGAGGTGGGTCGTTAATGTCATCCAATTCGCGCGGCACGGTGTCGAGTGCTGGTCGGTCAAGTAAAGAACGGTCCAGAACCGAGCGGCCGAGTACCTCGCGACGGCTGCTGGCGGTGATCGTCGTCCCGGGGGAAACGCGCACGATCTGGCTCGCGTCAAACGAACGGCCATCCACCGTCGTGAGCTTCGCGTGCAAGACCAAACTGTCGTGAGTCGGCGATGCGGCGAGCGGCACTGTGAACTGATAGCCCGCGCCGGTCAGGCCGCGCGTCCAATGTTGACGGCATTCCTCGGCCGTGAAGTTCCAGCGACCCACTTCGCGCTGGCCTTCCGTCACGGCGGGGTCGAGCAGCGTGAGTTCGATCTGGCCGGGCAGCTTCACTACTTCACCGTCCACATCGACGGGAGCTAACTGCGCCACAAACGCATCGTCGCCCGGTTGCTCATCCTTGTTGATGCCGCCAGACAACAGCGAATGAATCTGAAGCTTGGTCACGCGCACCAACGCTTCGGTCTGTTCGGCCGTCGTACCGCCACTGCCTCGTTTGGCCAGTTCGGTTCGCAGCCCGTCGGCCTCGCGCCGCGCCTTGGCGAGTTCAGTCTGAGTCGTTGCGACCTGCCGCTCGGCATCAGCAAGGTGAACTTCCTGATCCCGAATCCGGGCCTGCAACAAATCGGTGCCGCTGCGACTGAGACAGCCACACACCAACACCGCCAACATCCCTGTCAGCACAGTTCGCATCATCGCCTACTCCTTGGCGAACGAGCCAACACTCAAAAATTTCCGGCTCGTAAGGGCGGGGAAGATAGTCGCAGAGGGTTCACTCCGGCAATCTCAAACGGCAACGCCCCACGAATCAAGACCGGCTTAGACCTCGCACGGTCATGAGCGGGGGGGCGAGGCGAGCCGTCTACCGTAAGGCCACGGGTTTCCTCCTTTTCAATTCGACTCGACCCACCGGACTTTAAATTTGAGAGGAACGGCAATCTTCCCCCGTGTCCTCCCGTGCTCCCCGTGGTTGCTCTCTGAAAGAACCACGGGGAGCACGGGAGGACACGGGGGAAGAAGTTGACATTCGCTTTGTTAGCCGGACTTCGATTGCCCGGTAGCCGCTCCTTCAATCCAAATGTATCCTCCGCCGCCACAACGTCCGTTTCACATTCAAACAAGGCCCGAACCATGTCCCATAAAGTCTTGATGCCGATCGGTGATGCGACCGAAGTCATGGACACGCTCTATCCGTTCTTTCGGCTTCCCGAGGACGGTTTTGAAGTCGTCGTGGCCGGGCCGGAGGCTCGCAAGTACCACGGCGTGATGCACGAAGTTCCGCCCAACGACAGCATCCCGTGGGACATCACGCGCGAGCAACCGGCCTATCACGTCCAGGCCAAGATCGCGTTTCGAGACGTGAATCCCGACGAGTACGTCGGGCTGTTTCTCTCGGGAGGCCGCGCTCCCGAGTACCTCCGTTACGACCGAGACTTGCTCGCCCTGACGAAGCACTTCTTCGACGCGGGCAAACCGGTGGCCACGGTCTGCCACGGGGTCGAGATCGCCGCTGCCGCCGGTTGTTTGACGGGACGGACTCTGACAACGGTCGCCAAGTGTGCCCTCGACATCACCTCGTTTGGTGGTCACTACGTCGATCAACCCGTTGTCGTGGATGGCAACTTGATCAGCGGCCGAACGTGGCATGACAACACGCCGCTGTTCCGCGAGTTCATGAAGCTGCTCAAGCAACATGTTGGTTAAGAACCAAGGGTTGGCACATCAACAACGGTCGAGGTTGTTTTTTTGACCTTGGTAAGCCGGGTGCCGTAAGGCCCCGGATTCTTCGACGAAGAGTCCGGGGCCTTACGGCACCCGGCTTACCACAATTCCGACAGGAATTGATGCGCCGGTCCTGAATACCAAGTCTCAAGAACCAATCAACACTCATGGACGGTGACGACTTCTTGAGATTTGGTTCTTGAGCTTGTGCCCCTCCTGAGGAACAGACCTCTGCTTGCCTTCTCTGTGCCTCTGCGCCTCAGTGGTTAAATCCGCTTCCGGGAACGTCATCGAAGAAGGTTTACCACAGAGTCACCGAAGCACAGAGAAGGCGAACTGAGAGAAGAGGTGGACGCGGCATCCAAGCCAATCTGCCCACCGTTCCTTGCTCACGAGTGTCCCCCACGGCAACGGAATAACTACTACTTTCCAATCGTTTTTTTGAGTGCTTCGACGATCTCCGGTGCGACGGTTTCGTTGGCCGATCTGTAGCCGAACTTCGCGGCGACTTTGCCCTCTTTCACGACGAGGGCCGTCAACTGCGCATCGGTGTTCACCTGCCAGCCTTCCGGCCCTTGCTTCATGCTCGGAAAGATGGCGAGCGGGTTGGAGGTGAACTGCAACGACATCTGAACTTTCGGCAGGCGGTCCTTCGCGGCCGCTTCGTCATCGGCGAGGAACACCGTCACGACGGTCGCTTCATTCCCCGCCTCGATCACCGACTTTTCGAGTGTCTTCAGCAATCGAGCCAAGGGCCGGTCGAACCGGTCATATGGGATGAACACGTACACGGTCGGCTTTGCGCCGCGATCGGCCGCGAAGTCGAGTACCTTCCCCGCGTGATCGCCCGTCGCCGCGAAGACCTTCAACGCCGTCACCGCCGTCCCCACGTTCGGCCCCGATTCAATGTCGGCTCGCGCGACTGACGTAACAAAAATGATCGTGGCGATCAGTGCGGATTGGATGATGCGCATCGCAAACTCCTTCGTGATAGATTGGCCTTCAGAAACACCGGTCACCTGTGGAAGAACCCGTAGCACAGGCGGCTCGCCGGTGTTTTCCAACTCGAAATACGAGCAGGCGAGCCGCCTACTCTACGATGTTCAACAGGCTGCTAGGATCGACTCGGGCGGCGAGCATACCAGCCGCAGGGTGGCAGGATAGTCCTCCCCGTGCGAGTCGCGATCATCGGATTCATCAGGCTTTTGTGAGAGAACGACTTCGTGACATCGCCGCTGCGCATCCTTTATGAGGACAACCATTGTCTCGCCGTTGAGAAGCCCGCCGGATTGCTGACGATGGGCGATCATTCGGGCCAGCCGACGCTGGTCGATGCGGCGAAGGACTATCTCGCGTGGAAGTACAACAAGCCGGGGAACGTCTTCGTCGGCGTGGTCCATCGGTTGGACCGGCCGGTCTCGGGCGTGGTGCTGTTCGCACGCACGAGCAAGGGTGCGTCGCGACTTTCCGAACAGTTCCGCGTCCGCAGTGTCGAGAAAACGTATCTCGCGCTGGTCGAAGGAACCGTCTCACCGGACGCAGGCGTCTTGCATGACCGGCTCAACAAAGATCGGGCGCGCAACGTGGTCTCGGTTGTCGATGACGAAGAGGACGGTCAGGACTGCGTCTTGTCTTACGAACGAGTTCAAAAAGTGGGCCGCTTCACGTTGGTGAGGATTCTGCCACAGACCGGCCGCAGCCATCAGATTCGTGTGCAACTCTCGGCGCGTGGCTGGCCGATCGTGGGTGATGGCAAGTACGGCGCGAAGTCTCGCGTCGAAGGCTTCATCGCACTGCACGCGGCCTCTCTGATGTTTGCTCATCCGACGACACAGGAACCGATTACCGTGACCAGCGACTGGCCGTCTGCGTGGCGCACGTTGACCTCGGGTGCAGGCGAGGGGAACCGATGAAGCGCGTCCTGACTGGGTTGATTCAAACGGTGCTGCCGCCGCTGGCATTGTTCGCGCTCGTGGCGGCAATCTGGCAGTGGTTTGTCGTCGCGTACCACGTCAAGCCGTACTTGCTGCCGTCACCGGTTGCGGTGGGAACGGCGCTCGTGCGCGATGCGGCTCTGCTGGGAAGCGCGGTCCTCTACACCGGCACCGCCGCGTTGCTGGGATTTGGCGCGAGTCTGCTGATCGGCACTGTGATCGCCTTCGCGTTCTCGCAGTCGCGAATTCTGAGAAGCAGCGGCTACCCGTACTTCATCTTTTTGCAGACGGTACCCATCGTCGCCATCGCGCCGCTCATCGTTCGTTGGTGCGGCAATGGCTTTCATAGCGTGGTGCTGGTTGCCGCGATCCTCAGCCTGTTTCCGATCCTCTCGAACGCGACGCAGGGACTGCTTCAGATCGACCCGAACTTGCTGGACCTGTTCCGTCTCAACAATGCTTCGCGCTGGCAGATGTTGACGAAGCTGCGGTTCCCGAGCGCGGTCCCCGCGATCTGCGCGGGTGCTCGAACGGCGAGTGGCCTTGCGGTCGTCGGGGCCATCGTGGGTGAGTTTTTCGTCGGTTATGGCTCGAAGCGTTTCGGCCTCGGGTATCTCATTAACTCGACCAACGATCAGCTTCAGATCGACCGCCTGTTCGCCGCCGTACTCACTTCCACGCTGTTCGGCATCGCAATCTTCGCCCTCGTGAACCTGGCGAGTGCGACGATCCTGCGCCGCTGGTACGATGGGCCGGTCGAGCATCGGGCGTGAAGAAAACACTAACCCGATGCGTGAGCGAGGATGGGCGTGTTTCCTATTTGTTGAGGAGAGTGCAAAGTGAGCAGTGCCAAGTGCCAAGTACAAAGTAGAAGAGGTGCGCGATCGTCAGTCTTTCACTTTTCACTTTTCACTTGGCACTGCTCACTTTGCACTCTCTGGCGAGTGATCCCTATTTTGTTGCTCGCGCTCATCGCTGGTTGCCAGACGCAGTCGGCACCTCCCACGCCAACGACTGCTGCACCGAATATCGGCGGCACCGTGCCCGCCCAGACGCCCATCGATGTCACGCTCGCACTGAACTGGTTCCCGGAAGCCGAGCATGGCGGGTTCTATGCGGCACTCGTGCATGGCTACTTCGCCGAGGAAGGCTTGAACGTGACGATTCGCGGTGGCGGGCCGAAGGTGCCGGTCATTGCCGATGTCGCATCGGGAACGGTCGCGTTTGGAGTCGATAACGCCGACAAGCTGTTGCTGGGCCGAGTCCAACAGGCGGACGTGGTCGCCGTGATGGCTCCGATTCAGGACAGCCCGCGCTGCATCATGGTCCACAAGAGCGAAGGGATCGCGTCGCTGAAAGACCTCTCCGGACGGAAACCGTTCACGCTGGCGATGAACACCGGCCAACCGTTCGCTCAATTCCTGATGAAGCACGTCAATTTGGCCGACGTACAAATCACGTCGTACCCCGGCAACGTCGCGCAGTTCCTACTCGAACCGAAGTATGGGCAGCAGGCGTACAACTTCAGTGAGCCATTCGTCGCCGAGCAACAAGGGGGCGATCCCGTCTGCCTGATGCTGTCCGAGCTGGGCTTCAACACGTACACGAGCCTGCTCATCACGCGGGGTGAGTTGATTGAGCAGCAGCCCGAACTGGTCGCGAAGATGACGCGAGCGTCGATTCGCGGTTGGAAGAAGTATCTCGCGGAACCCGATGAAACGAACAAGCACATCCACGAACAGAACACTCAGATGGGCCTCGACGTGCTGACGTTTGGTGTCGGTGTTTTGAAGCCGCTCTGTCTGCCAAAAGACTTTGCCGAAGAACGCCTCGGCAGCATGACGGCCGAGCGCTGGCAGTCGCTCGCGTCACAGATGACCGAGATCGGTTCGCTCCCACCAGACTCGGTGAGACCCGAAGCCGCGTTCACGTTGAAGTTCGTGACGGCGGAATAGCAGCCGATTACACCTTGCTTGGCCCCTCTACAGGTTTGCGATGCCCGAACACCCGAACGCCGATGTCCGCATGAAAGGGTTTGCGTCGCGAACCACGGTCGAAGCGGCCATCGCCTGGATTGACTCGGTGCTGCCGGACATTCAACGCCTCGCCACGGATGAGGTCGATTTGTTTGCAGCGAGTGGGCGAGTCCTCGCGCGGGATGTGACCAGTCTGGTGAATGTCCCGAGCTTTGCGCGGTCGATGATGGACGGTTTCGCCGTTCGCGCCGAGGAGACTCACGGAGCGACCGCGTACAACCCGATCGGACTTCGCATCCTCGGAACGTGTCTCCCCGGCGTCCCCTTCCCGATTGCGGTCGGACCCCACGAAGCCGTCCGGATCATGACCGGTGCGCCGCTGCCTACCGGAGCAGACGCCGTGGTGCCTGTCGAAGAGACTGAGCTCGACGGTGAGAGCGTCCTCGTGCAAAGCGCGGTCTCGCCGGGCAAGCATGTCGGGCAAGTGGGCGAGGACATTCGGCTCGGCGACATCGTGCAACCAGCAGGAAGACGACTGCGCCCGCAAGACGTTGGCGTCTTGTCGTCGATCGGTTGCGGTCGCGTCCCCGTGATCCGACGACCTCGCGTGTGCATCCTCATCACAGGGAATGAACTCCTTCCCGCGGGGACTCCGCCCGTTGGGCATCGCATTGCCGATGCCAATGGCCCGATGCTCGCCGCACTGGTCGCGCGCGACGGCGGCGAGCCGATCTTGTCCGACATCCTGCTCGATAACCCGTCAGCGATTCGCGCCGCGCTGCACGCACCGGCCGAGGTCATTCTCGTCTCTGGCGGTTCGAGTGTGGGGCAGGAAGATTATGTGCCGAGGCTGCTCGCCGATGAAGGAGAACTGGCAGTGCATGGCATCGCGATGCGTCCGAGCAGCCCGACCGGCATGGGCCGCCTCGATGGACGCATGGTCTTCCTGCTGCCGGGCAACCCGGTGTCGTGTCTGTGCGCGTACGACTTCTTCGCCGGGCGAGCCATCCGCGCGTTGGGCGGTCGTTCTCAAGATTGGCCGTATCGTCGTGTCCGCGTGCCGCTCTCCCGCAAACTTGTTTCGACCGTCGGTCGCGTGGACTACGCGCGCGTGCTGGTTCGAGGAAACGCAGCGGAACCACTGGCCATCAGCGGCGCGTCTGTGCTGAGTTCCGCGACGCGCGCCGACGGCTTCGTCGTCATCCCCGCCGACAGTGAGGGCTATCCGCCGGGAGCGGAAGTCGAGGTTTGGCTGTACGCAGCCGAATGAGAGATCTCGAAGTCCGGCTTTTCCTGAAGCCGGACTTGAGACGGTGGGCGGCATCCTGCGGATGCCTCGTTGCCCGATACAAAAACGTGATGGCCCCGGCCAAGACTCACTCGACCTTCAGCACGACGAAAAACTTCTTGCCGTTCGTCGAGCGAATGTGCAGTACCAACCCGTCGGCCTTCGAGGACTGAGCCATTGCTTTCTCATATTCCTCGGCCGTCGTGATCGCCTGCGCGCCGACTTTCTCGATGAGGTCGCCGCTCTTCAAACCGGACAGCGCCGCCACGCCTCTCTCATCGACGCCAGCGATCACCACACCGGCCGTCGCCGTCGTGCCGAGTTGCTTGGCGAGATCCTTCGTCAGCGTGCGGACATCCAGTCCGAGCTTGTCGAACTTCGAGTCACTCGGCGCGTCGGTCTCTTCACCACTCTCGGCCACGGCGAAACTCTTCGGCATCGCTTCGATGGTTGTGGTCAGCGTCTGTCGCTTGCCGTCGCGAATGATCTCCAACGGGTAACTCTTGCCGACACTCAGTTGCTCGACGACCCCCTGCAAACTGGCGGGATCGGTGATTCCTTGGCCGTTCAGTCTGAGAATCACATCGCCCGGTTCGACACCCGCTTTTTCAGCAGGTGAATTCGGCATGACCAACCGTACCAACGCCCCTTCGCGCACCTTGACGCTGAACTGCTTGGCGATGTTCGCATCGACCGGTTGAATCTGCGTGCCGATATAGCCGCGCTTGACCTCGCCCGCCGTCATCAACTGCTGGCTGACCCAACCCGCGATGTGCGTCGGAATGGCGAAGCCGATGCCGTCGTAGCCGCCGCTTTCCGTCGCGATGGCCGTGTTGATCCCGATGACTTCGCCCCGCAGATTGATCAGCGGCCCACCGCTGTTACCGGGATTGATGGCCGCGTCCGTTTGGAGGAAGTCGGCGCGATCCGTGATCTTGTTGTTGCGACCCTTCGCGCTGATGATTCCCGCCGTGACCGACATGTCCAATCCGAACGGACTGCCGATCGCCAGCACCCAATCGCCGACCTGCATCGCGTGGCTGTCTCCCAGTTTGATCGCCTTCAAGTCGCTGGCGTCGATTCGCACGATGGCCACGTCGGTGCGCGGATCGGTCTTCACGTCCTTGGCGATGAACTCGCGCCCATCGTTCAGCGTCACTTTGACTTCATCGGCCCCTTTCACGACGTGGTTGTTCGTGAGAATGACTCCCGACGCATCAATGATGAACCCAGAACCCATGCCGTGCTGCTGCGGGACCGTGCGAGGACGCCCCTTGTTTTTGAACAGCTCTTCCATGCGCGGGTCGTTCTGAAAGAACTGACGTAACGGAGCGGGAATCTCGTCGTCGAGGATCGCCTGGCCTCGCCCCGGAACCGACTTGGGTTTGATTGTCGTCTGGATGGAGACGATGCTCGGCAATGCCTCCGCCGCTGCCGAACGAAACGCGACAGACAAGTCCTGCGCATTGGGCAGCGGTGGAACGGCGACTGCTTCATGTCGTTGAGACCAACTGACCGCACTGACGACCAGCGCGCTCCCCGCCAAAATCACCAACACGTTCTGCCGCCAATGACCATTCATTGCCATCACAATTCTCCTTTGCTCTTTCTCACGCAATCCCCGAACGCCAATCGCCTCAGTTATACGAGGCCAGGCAACCCCCTTCCGACACGGCGACTATTACGATGCCCAGCTGCCGTGTGTTGGAACGGCCGACCGCATCCGAAGCAGAGCAAACGCCTGTTTCCTGTTGGAGTGCCACGGTCACGGAGCTTCGACGTGGCCGTGTTGAGGAGCTGAAGGTGGTTTCTCATTCACACGGCCACGTCGAAGCTCCGTGACCGTGGCACTCCATCACCCCGTTTCAACAAGGCGATCACCCTGCATCCGAAAATTGTGTTGCGGGGCTCCGTCGCGTCATCAAGCCGTGTGTTGAGCAGGCGTCAGAAGACGCTCACTGCGGCTTTAATTGGAACACCGCCTCGACTTCGACTGCGATGTTGCTGGGAAGCGAACCCATGCCGACGGCGCTGCGTGCTCCCTTGCCATTTACCTCACCCCAGATTTCGACCATCAAGTTGCTGAAGCCGTTGATGACTTGTGGGTGTTGGCCAAACTCGGGCGTGGCGTTGACCATGCCGAGCGTCTTCACGAGACGTTCAATCCGGTCGAGGCTGCCGAGTTCCCGACGCAGTGTCGCCAGCATGGTCAGTCCGACCTGACGCGCGGCCAGATACGCATCGGCTTCATTCATCGTGGCTCCCACTTTGCCGGTAATCATCGTGCCGTCCGTGCGCATCGGCCCGTGGCCCGAGACATGAGCCAGGTCGCCCACGATCACGACGGGGTGATAGACGCCGCCCGGTTTCGGAGCGGTTGGGAATTCGAGATTCAACTCGGCAACGCGGGCTTCGGCACTCATCGGGCGGTCCTCAAGCAGTGTGTCTGATCGGTCGGGTGATTCAAGGTGTGTATCCCCCGAGCAACAACGCGGTCAAGCGGCGGATGGGGCGTGGCTCACGCCCAGGACGTGAATCACTGCGGACATCACGGCGACACGGACCGCGAAGTGCTGGCGCGCACGGTTCTCGTTGAAGGCTCGAAAGCCGTCCGGACGATACACGTTGCAACAACTATTGTGTTGACGCTCGTGTGAGGTGCCGATAGAGTCCTGCGCTATGACAACAGCCTCAACACGCACTGTTCGGAAGCCGCGATTCGATTCGCTCTTTCAAGAGGCGTATCTCAACCTCTGGCGAACGTACGATCGGCTCAAGGTTGTCGAGGACGAATTGTTCGTTCGCTTCGATCTGTCGGCTCAGCAATACAACGCCCTGAGACTGCTGGAGGCGGCTCAGCCCGGCACGCTGCCGACGTTGGCACTTGGTACGAAATTGATTTCGCGTGCGCCCGACATGACTCGGATGCTCGATCGACTCGAGGAGCGAAAGCTGGTTCATCGCGAGCGGAAACCCGAGAACCGCCGTGTCGTCGAAGTCGGCATTTCACCCGTGGGACTCAGTTTGCTGGAAGAATTGTCCGGTCTGGTGCGCGAGGGCCACAAACGGCAACTCGGACATCTGGCAGCTCGCGAACTGAAACAGTTGATCGAACTCTTGCAAGCGGCCCGCGACCCTCACGAAGAACCGGGCGGACGCTGGCACAAACCGCCTCGCGACTGATCCTTGTTCAAACCGCAATCACTCCCAAACCCTTGGCAACATCATAGGAGACACGCTCATGGTTCAGTCCGCTCAACCCCAAGTGATCGTCATTGGTGGCGGTCCTTCCGGATCGACGGCCGCCACGTTGATCGCTCAAAAGGGGTATCGCGTCCGGTTATTCGAGCGTGAGAAATTTCCGCGCTTCCACATCGGTGAGTCGCTCATCCCGCAGACCTATTGGACGTTGAAGCGGCTGAACATGCTCGACAAGATGAAGGGGAGCCACTTTATCCAGAAGTACAGCGTGCAGTTCGTTGGCGCGAGCGGTCGTCTCTCCGAGCCGTTCTACTTTTGGGACAACCGGCCGCACGAGTGTTCGCAGACATGGCAGGTTCGCCGGAGTGAGTTCGATCAGAAGATGATCGAGAACGCAGCTGAACATGGCGTCGATGTGCAGCAGGGTGTTCGCGTGTTGGAAGTGCTGTTCGAGGGTGATCGCGCGGTCGGCGTGCGCGTGCAGAACGAAGACGGCAGCCGAGAATGGATCGAGCGAGCCGATGTGATCGTCGATGCCAGCGGGCAGAGTTCGCTGATCATGGGCAAGCTCGGGTTGCGCGAGTGGGATCCCGTGCTGAAGAAGGCCGCCGTCTGGACTTACTGGGAGGGAGCCTATCGTGACACGGCCAAAGACGAGGGAGCGACCATCGTCTTGCAGAACCAAGATAAGACCGGTTGGTTCTGGTACATCCCGCTCCACGACAACATCGTCAGCGTAGGTGTCGTGGCGGGGTATGAGTACCTCTTCAAGAATCGCGACACGAAGGATTTCGAGAAGCTCTATCACGAAGAAGCCGCCAAGTGCCCGGCGGTCAAACAGCGGATCGAGATCGGCAAGCGAGCTGACATCTACCGCGCTGCGAAGGAGTACTCGTACCGATCCACGCGAGCGGCAGGCAACGGCTGGGTGCTGGTGGGCGATGCGTTTGGGTTCCTCGACCCGCTCTATTCGTCGGGCGTGCTGCTCGCGCTGAAGTCGGGTGAGCTGGCCGCCGATGCCGTCTGCGAGGGGCTCGCCAAGGGAGACACTTCTGCGGCGCAGCTCGGTACATGGGAAGCCGATTACGTGCGCGGAATGGACCGCATGAGGTCACTCGTCTGCGCGTACTACTCGGGGTTCAACTTCGGCCGGTTCGTCGCGGCTCATCCGCATCGCAAAGGAGACATCACCGATCTCTTGATCGGCGATCTGTTCCGCCCCGAACTGGATGAAACGCTCGGCCTCGTCGAAGAAGCCTTGAAGTTGCACGAATCCGCAAAGGGGAACTGAGGAATCTCACCCCTCGCCCCGGCCTTGCGGGGAGAGGGGCCGGGGGTGAGGGGTTCTTGCTTCTGCTTCTTTTTGAACGACCCTCTCGCAGACCTCACGCATTCCCTTTGACCCGTCGTTCACGAGGCGGCTTCGGCTGCATTCGTGGATAGCCGAGTGCCAGCATCGCCGCTTCAAAGTCTCGCACGGCGGCAGCGTGTTGTTCCTCGGGCAAGTTCGATTGGATATCGACCATCGGAGTCAGATTCACATCGTAGCTGCCATCGAACAGGTATCGGCCAAACAGATTGCAGATCGCGAACGCCTGCGGCAGCCCGACGCTCGACCAAAAGAGATCGACGAATTCATCGTGATCGCGCGTCTTCGGCTGCACTTGACTGTCATGGTGCATGATCAGACCACGACCGGCGTCATCGACAATCGCCCACATCGTCCGCTGCGGAGCAGACCGCGTGGTCAGGTCCAACTTCAACGGAGCCTCCGTCCCGGCAAGCTGCTCGCACAGCCGGGCAATCACCGGCAGATGCGACTCAAACCGGTGATCGCACCGCGCGTCGTCAAAGTCGAAACTCAATGTGGTCCGATGCACATAGTCACGATCGCGATCGGCTTCCGCCTGATGATCCAATAGCTCCAATTCCGCCTGATTCAATCCCATCATCTTCAATCCCATTGTCCTGTTGATCCTTCGTTGTACGAGCCTTTTGAACGTCGAGGAGACTCTATCGACTGGGCCTAGAATCCGCCCGTGCTCTCGCCACCCTGACCGGTTGATAAGGCATGGTACAGGGTGAGGTCGATGCCATTCGAAATGAATCTCACGGCTCCGTCGGCGAGCAGAAAGTTCACGCCGTTCTCCGGATGAACACTACGAAATCCATCGGTAAACTTGGTCCCGTCAGGTCGCCGAGCATTGGGAGGACGCTCACAACTGGCAGTCGGATAACCACACCAAGACTTCAAGGGATCTACGGGTTGAGAATCCTGTTCGCCCAGCTCCAATGTGTTGCTCAAGCCGTCCGTCACACTGTCGTGTGAGCCCATTCCCGGCAGTCGTCCGTCTCCTGTAACACCGGCATAATTTGTTCGCGCCTGAAGTTCAGGATTGTCACTCACTGCGATCAACGCACTGCCGCTGTCAGAGGGGCAGCGGTACGTGGAAAAGAGGGTGGCACAGTTGGCGTCCAGTGGCATCACAATTGGACGGCCATGATGTGAGGCGATGCCGAACTGATGCAGATTGCCCTTACACTGCATGGTCAACGCCCGCTGTCGCGAACTCAAGATCGCGGGCGAAAGGAGTGCCAGCAGAACCCCGATGATCGCGATCACAACCAACGTCTCGATCATCGTGGCCGCACGACGGTTGCCCCACGTACCGCGAACACCGTTCATGCTGATGTCGGTACGATCAGCAGTTGGACTCGGTTCGGTCAGCCTCAACACGATTGTTTCTGACAGACGTGCGCGTCGCATGGGGCACCTGAGGCAAAGAGAAGGACAATCGACGGGACCGTGACAGTGCCCGGCGGGGGAAAGCTTGGTAACGCAATTCCGCTAGGAAGACTGTACAGCATCTTCAAACAAGCTGGCATGAAATGAGGTCTTCGATGGATTACGTCGTGGTGATCGAAAAGTTAGATGACGGCTCATTCTCGGCCCACGTGCCTGATCTGCCCGGTTGTGTGACGAGTGGCGACTCGGTGGATGAAGTTCGGATTCTCATCAAAGAAGCGGTGACCATGCACATCGATCCGTTGCGCCGCCACGAAGAAACCGTTCCCGCCCCAGCGACCACGATACATATCATCCACGCCGCGTGACCTCGGCTGTCACTCAGAACACGTCTTCGATCGCTCGACCGGCGTGGATGCGGTGGGGGCGGTTGAGGGAGTCGTGCAGCACGGCGTCGTGAGGGACTCCCAGCGCGTGGTACATCGTGGCGACGAGGTCGTGCGGGGAGGTCGGTTTGTCGGCGGGATAGGCGGCGTGGTGGTCGCTGGCACCAAAGACCTGTCCACCACGAATGCCGCCTCCCGCCATGAGGCCGCTGTAACAGCGCGGGTGATGATCGCGGCCGGTGGAACCGTTGATGACCGGGGCACGCCCGAACTCACCGACCCAGACGATCAGGGTTTCATCGAGGCGTCCGGTGCGAGTCAGGTCTTCCAACAGGGCCGTCAGCGCGCGATCGGCAGGTGGGCAGAGGTCGTTCTTCAGGCGGTTGAAGTTGTTGCCGTGCGTGTCCCAAAAGTTGTGGCCGTCGTTGTGCCAGTTGACTGAGACGAGGGGCACGTCGTGCTCGATCAGCCGACGCGCCAGCAGGACGCACTGTCCGTGAATGTTCCGGCCGTAACGGTCTCGCGTCTCGGGTGTCTCTTGTCCGAGATCGAACGCGCCGCGCACGGTGGCCGACGTGAGCAGCCCGAACGCGCGTTGCTGCAATGAGTCGAGTTGGCTTAGCGCACCGAGCTGTTCGCTCGCGCGGCGTTGATGGTCGAGCGACTGCAATAGCTCGCGGCGATGTTGCAACCGGTCGGGCGATTGGCCGTCGATGAGTGCCAGCGCGGGGACCTTCCAACCGGCGGCATTCGGATCGCCCATCGCAAGGAACGGATCGTATTGCCGTCCGAGCCAACCGCCGTGCTGCCCGGGTGCCATGCCTCCTGGAGCGGCCGGGTGAAACGCCAGCCACGGCATCGTGACGAACGACGGTATTGCGGAGTGAGACGGCCTGAGCTTCGACATGACGCTGCCAATGTGCGGCGTGTCGCGTTCGCTCGGTGGTTCGTTGTCGCTGAAGTTCACCGGCGGAAGGTGTCCGGTGAGGATCGTGTGCCCACTCGAAAGGTGAGCAGGATCGTCGTGATTGAGTGACCGCAGCACCGCCAGCTTGTCGGCCTGTCGCGCGAGACTCGGGAACAACTCGGATAACTCGATGCCGGGGACGTTGGTTGCGATCGGCTTGAACGGCCCGCGAATCGTATCGGGAGCGAGCGGTTTCGGATCGAACGTGTCGAGCTGACTCGGCCCGCCCCACATGAACAGCAGGATGCACTGCTTCGCGCGGCCAAATCCTCGTTGTGCCGTTGGCGTCTCGCCGGACGTACCGCTCGCCGCGCTCAACAACGTCGGCAAGTTCAAGCCCGCAACCCCCAACGCTCCCGCCTGCAACAACAGGTTGCGGCGCGGCAGGAACGGTGAGCGGTGGATCGGATCGCGCTGCATCTCAGTCTCCTTGATGTCTCGTCAACAGGCATCATTTCGTCGGTCCAAGTCAGTTCATCGACCGACGCGGAACGATTCTTTCGGATGTCCTGATGCGGCGTCAACCGCAGTGTGCGAGCGAGACCGGCCGTATCGCCAGAACGCCTCGCTTACGCTTCGGGTTGGTGTCTTGGATCTCTACTTCGCGGGGAGTACCCCGATCTTCAAACTGGTGGGATGGGCCGAGGACCGGAAGACTCGATGAGTCGCCTTGTGGAAGTCATCGGTCTTGGCAAAGTAGATGTTCGGGACGAACGTCTGCGGGTTGCGATCGACGAGCGGGAACCAAGTGCTTTGAATCTGGACCATCAGGCGATGTCCCTTTTGAAAGCGGTGCAGCACGTCGAGCAACTCGAAGCGGACGCGCGTCGGTTCACCGGGAGTGAACGGTTCGGGCTTGGCGTAGTCGTTGCGGAAGCGGCCGCGAAAGACCTCGCTGCGGATCAGCATTTGATATCCGGCGAGCGGCGTCGTTTCGGGAGCATCGGGGCGGACATCGATCAGCTTCACGATCCAGTCCGCGTCAGTGCCCGTGGTTGAGACCCACAGGTTGGCTTCGAGCGGTCCAGCCAACACGGTCTCTTCCGTGAAGGCTTCGGTCTGATACGTCAGCACGTCGGGCCGGCGCGAGGCGAAGCGTTGGTCATCGACCATGTACTCGATCGTCATCTTGGGCGTGATGATCTCGCAGTACGGGACCGGTTTGTTCGGATCGCTGACGAACTCGTCAAAGTCGCCCTCAGGTTCCGCGTGAGGAATCGCTGGTTTCGGAACCGGCGTGGTTTGTGGAGTAGTGGCGTCTTTCTTCAAACGGCTTTCCTCACGTGGAGCGTGAGGGCTACTTTCAGGAGCCGTCCACTTCAATTGGCCTCCTTCGTGCAGGAAGAGGTGCTTGGTCTCAGTCTTCTTCGGTGGCCAGTGGTCGAAGGTCCGCCAGGCGTTGGAACCGGTCTCGAACACGATCGCTTCGGCGGGCGCGGGGACATCCTTGTCCTTGAGGTACTTCTCGAAGAACGGCAGTTCAATCTCGGCCCGATAGAACGCGGCGGTCTTCGAGCCGAACGAGACGTTGCCCAGCTTGTCTCCGTCCACCGAAGCCCAGCCGCCGTGATGCCACGGGCCGACGACCAGCACGTTCTTGACCGAGGGGTTCTGTTGTTCGATCGAGTGATACGTCTTGAACGAACCGTACAGGTCTTCGGCGTCGTACCAACCGGTGACGGTCATCACGGCCGGTGCAACGTTCTTCAGATGCGGGATCAAAGCACGCTGCTGCCAGAACTCGTCGCGGTTCGGGTGCAGCATCATCTCCTGCCAGAACGGGATCGTTCCCTTCAAGTAGAGCTTGTCGATGTTCTCGACCGAGCCAGCCTCTAAAAACATCTTGTAGCCATCGGGCGTGGGATAGGCATACGGCTTCGTCGGTTCGGTCGTCGGCTTGGGACGTTCGGTCGCGTTGCCGGTCAGCCATTTGAAGGCATGCGCGAGGAAGAACGAGCCGTGATGCAGGAAGTCGTCGAAGTACCAGTCGCCGACCGGAGCCTGCGGTGAGACCGCTTTGAGCGCGGGATGAGCGTCGATCATCCCGGCCGCCGCGTAGAAGCCGGGGTACGAGATGCCGTACATGCCGACTCGCCCGTTGTGCTGCGGCACGTTTTTCAGCAGCCAGTCGATCGTGTCGAACGTGTCCGTGCTTTCGTCCACGTCGGTCGGCTTGGTCTTGATCGTCCGATGAGGCGTGACCTGCTGGAACTCGCCTTCGGACGCGAACCGTCCGCGCACGTCTTGATTGACGAAGATGTACCCCGCCTTGAGGAACAGTTCGCTGGGACCAAGCTTCGTCGGGTACTTGTCCTCGCCATACGGGCCGACGTTGTACGGCGTCCGCTTCATCAGCATCGGGTACGTTTTCGTCGAGTCATTCGGGACGAAGACCGAGGTCATCAGCTTCACGCCGTCGCGCATCGGCACCAGGTACTCGTGCTTGGTGTAGTGGAGCCGGATGTAGCTTTCGGGTTGCTGGATTTCTTGAGCGACCGCGCGGGAGGAACTTCCCATAGCGACACACCACAAACTCAACACCAATGCGGCACGAAGGACGTTTCGCATGAACGACTGCCTCTTGGGAATTGTTACGCCGGACACAATCAGCGGTGACTCGTGGTCACTTATACCTCAGGCGGCACGAAGTGAGAGGTTTCCGGGCGGGGCGATTCTCGTCCGCCTCAGTTGTCAGGCTGAGTTATGTTTCAGGATGGAACTGCGTGCGCAGGGACGCGGACGGTGGTGGTGCGCGCGGATCGTATCGACTGTGCCCGTCGTGTCGAGGATCCTGCTTTTTTCGGTTCATCGGTTTTTTTGGGGGGGGATTGCAGCTTGGGGTAAAACAGAAGTCGGCCCGATTCTTCATCCCTTCGGGATGAAAACCGAGGACTTCATACCTCCGACTGGAATCTGCAATCCCCCCCCCCAAAAAAAATCTCGAAAGAACGCTCTTTCGCTCGGCGAAAGACGACACTGTTTTGGGACCGGGGCTGACGCCATCCCGCTCAGAAGCATGTGTTCCGAGCCGTACTCAAGCCACTGGCATCGTTGCCACCAGACACAAGGATTGTTTGTGACATCGTTCTACTCTTCCTTCGCGGATTGGCACTTTGCAGAGAAGCCTCGTCCGTCGTTGTTGGCGGGACTGGCCGCACGGATTGATGGGACGAACATCGTTCAGGCTCTGAGCTGTGGTTGCCAACCCCTACAGGATCTGGCTTGGCGGCGCATGGCCGAATTGTCTGAGCCACAACTCACTGCGCTGGTCGAGCCGTGGTTGCAGTCCGATCCCGCTTCCATCGAACGTTACGCGGTGACAGCGGTGGTCTTGAAGGGACTGGCTCACGAGACGCTGGCGGTGTCGGACGCGATCCTCGCGCGAGTCGTCTCGTTAATGGAGTCACCTTCCGCTGAAGTGCGACTCGCGGCGGCGACGGTGGTGTCGCTGCGTCAACCCGTCGAGGCGATCGCACTGTTGCGACGAGGCGACCCGGTCGATCGCGACGTTTTGCGAAGGCTCTGTCTCGCCGATGATCCCGCGTTGATCGTGCCACTCATGACTGCGTTCGGGTTCCCACGGACGCCGCCACCCCCCACGATTGGCTTCGTCGCGGCACCGATCTGGCTCGCGGACGTTCACGCGCGCGAGCCGCAACTCGTCGAGTGGCTGATCCGCCACTGCGGCTACTGCGACGATGAGGTCACGGCCGAAGTGGTCAATCTGTTGTCGTCGGGCTTCTCGTACGTGACGACCCGGATGACGAGCGAGCCGCGCATGACGAAGATCGCTCACCGCTGGCAACGGCGCATTCGAGCCTTTGTCTGGCGGTTGTTGCCAGGTGAATTGGGGCTGCAACCCGACGACACGAAACCGTTCGACGTGGCCGATCCGCTGGACATCGACTTGTTTCTCGCGGCCGTCCGCGATTCGGATCGAATGCTGTTCCTCGAACAGAAGTCGCGGCCACCGTTCGGCCGCGCGGGAGCGAAACGAGAACCGGCCCCCATTTGTTTTCATGCCCCCTCGCGCCACGTCCGTCGGATGTTTGTGGACGAACCGCTGTCACTGGCTGAACGCGGGAACATCCCTCAAACACGTCGAGGCGACTTCCTCATCGAACAAGCGCGCGTCCTGCTGGAGCCGAACGACGAAGCCCGCCTCGCCGCTGATCTCGCGCTACGCGGCAAGTGGCTGACGCCGACCGTCGGTAGTCCTGTCGCGGAGTGACAGGGCCACCACCAAGGAACGACTGCACTCCAAGAGCGATGAGCCACTCCTCCCTTGGGTGTCGAGCGAACCCGCCTGTGGTAGAACCTCGCCCCGCTTGCCGTGCGTGCGGCGAAAATGGCTCAAACGAAATTGATTGCTTGGAGAATTGCATCATGCGACTGAAGTCTCTGCCCGTGTTTGCTCTCGTCTTGGGTTTCACTGCATCGGCGTTCGCACAAGAGAACGATGCCATCAAGCCGGTGCCGCGCGATGCCAACTGGATGAAGCGGCACGACTCGTTCAACGCCCGCATCAAGCAGGGGAACGTGGACCTGCTGTTCATCGGCGATTCGATCACGCAGGGTTGGGAAGGGGCGGGTAAGGCCGCATGGTCCGAGAAGTACGGCAAGCGGAACGCGGTCAATCTCGGCATCGGCGGTGATCGGACGCAGCACGTTCTGTGGCGACTCGACAACGGCAACATCGACGGGATCAAGCCGAAGCTGGCGGTCCTCATGATCGGCACGAACAACTCGGGACAGAACACGTCCGAGCAGATCGCCGACGGAATCACGGCCATCGTCACCAAACTGCGCGACAAGCTTCCCGAAACGAAGGTGCTGATTCTGGCGGTCTTCCCACGCGGTGCTGATGGCACCAACAAGAATCGCATGGTCAATGAGGGAGCCAACAAGATCGTGGAGAAACTGGCCGACGGCAAGAACATCGAGTACCTCGACATCGGCCCCAAGTTCCTCGACGACAAGGGCAACTTGAGCAAAGAAGTCATGCCCGACCTGCTGCACCTTAACCCCGCCTCGTACCAAACTTGGGCCGACGCCATCGAACCCCACGTCGCCCGCATGATGGGTGAGACGAAGTAAGGTGAAGAGTTCTGACCACGGATCACACGGATGGGCACGGATAGGAATCAGAGACAAGCTGGCACAGCGCGCAGTCGTTCCTTGGTGGTAGCCCTGTCGCTCCGCGACAGGAAGCGGGATCGCGCGGGTAGCGTTGCCGTATTCAAGGTGACTCGACGGTTCGATGTCTCCTGTTGATCGCGCTTCCTGTCGCGGAGCGACAGGGCTACCTTTTCAGAAACCCTTGTCTGACGGCATTTTCGGGGGAGTCCACCAAGAAACGACTGCGCCCGATGGTGCAGGGCCTCCCACTGCTTGCCTCACTCTTCGCGAATCTTCGATCTTGAAGACTGAGTGGGGCGAGTGGTTGATCTGCCCGCCAGTTCCTGTTTTATCCGTGTCCCTCGGTGACATCCGTGGTTAAACCCGTCTTCCATCTGGAGCCTCGTTCGTGAATCGTCCTGCCGCCAGCCTGCGTACTGTCCGAGGCGTTCTCTTTGATATGGATGGCGTGATCTATGTCGGTGACACGCCGCTGCCCGGCGTGCAGGACGCGCTCGACTATCTTGCCGAGACCGGCCGCTCGTTCCTGTTCGTCACCAACAACGCCAGCAAGACTCCCGAGCAGTTCGTCGAAAAGCTGGCCAAGATGCACATCCGCGTGCGGCCACAACAGGTGCTCGGCAGTGCGGAAGCGACCGCGTGTTGGCTTGCGGGGCAAGTGGAGCATCACGGCTGGCCGCGCGGGCCGGTCATTGTGATGGGGCAAGCGGGACTGACGACGGCTCTCACCAACGCAGGTTTCCCCCTGACGACGAACCCGGACGAAGCGGTCTACGCCGTCGCCGGGATCAATTTTGAACTGACTTACGAAAGCCTCGCGAACGTCACGCTGGCCATTCGTCGTGGAGCACGCTTCATCGGCACGAACGCCGACGTGACGTACCCGAGCGAACGCGGGCCGCTCCCTGGCGCAGGGAGCATTCTCGCGCTGCTTGCTACAGCGACCGGTCAACAACCGCTCGTCATCGGCAAGCCGAACGCGGGGATGTACGAGCAGGCCATGGCTCGACTCGGAATCACTCCCGCCGAGACCCTGATGGTCGGTGATCGCTACGACACCGACATCTCGGGCGCGATCCCGCTCGGCCTGCAAACAGCCGGCATCCTGACCGGCATCACCACGCGCGCCGAGTTCGAGCAAGCCGCCCTGCCACCGCAACTCATCGTCAATGATCTGCCGCATCTGATCGAAGCCTTTCGTCACGCGTGAACGCCACACCAACCCGAAGCGTGAGCGAGTCATCCTTTTCCTTCGCTTCACCCTTCACGATGAGGTTCACCATGCTCCGCACCTTGGCGCTCCGCACTTTGGTCATGACTGTGGCTTTGATTGTCATCAACACGGAGCTCTTGGCCGATGAGCCGCTGACGGCCGACACGCAGCTTGAGTTCGCGAGTCTCGAAACGGGCCGAACATTGGTCTCCACGCGAGACACCTTTATCGGCGCACTCAGTCGCTTCGACAGACAGGTCCGTTTGCAAGCCGACGGCGAGGCGACGGAGGCCGCGTTGCTCGAGTTCCTCGCCCGCGAAGTCGTCGCGTGGGATGACGCCGCGACGGGAAACGATCCTGTCGAAGCGACGACGCGCACGCTCATCACTCAGTCGATCGAGAGGCTGCGACCCAAACTCGAATCATTTCGGATACCGCTCCCCAAGACCGTGCTGCTGGTTCAGGTGTCGGGCAAAGAAGAAGCCAACGCCGCCTACACGCGCGGGACGGCGATCATGTTGCCGAAGCCGCGAATCCAAAAACTGAAGCCCGACGCACTCGACCGCCTGCTGTTGCACGAGTTGTTTCACGTTCTCAGCCGCAATGCTCCGGAGCTGCGTCGCGATCTGTACCGCATCATCGGCTTCCACGTTTGCGACCCGATGGCCCTACCGCCAGCAATGGCCGATCTCAAACTGACCAATCCCGACGCGCCGCTGATCGACTGCCGGATCGAACTGACCGACGACGGTGAGGCATGTTGGGCCGCTCCGATCCTGTACTCGTCGTCCGCGACCTACGACGCCGTCAAGAAGCCGCCACTGTTCCAGTACCTCACGTTCCGGTTGATGAAGCTGGAAGAACACGACGGTCGTTGGAGACCGCTCCTCAAAGAGGGCGAACCCGTTTTGATCGACCCCGCCCAATCAAAATCCTTCGCCGACCAGATCGGTCAGAACACGAAGTACATCATCCACCCGGATGAAGTCCTAGCCGACAACTTCGTGTTCCTCGTCATGCAGACCGAGAAGCTGCCGTCACCGGAGATCATCGAACGGATGAGCGAGCGGCTGCGCGGCAAGTGAGCGCCACACCAACCCGCCGCGTGAGCAAGGACACCAAAGCCAAGTAGGGTGTGTGGAGTCTTCGGAACACACCGGATTGAGGCCGGACGTTCCTGTGACGGTGCGTTCTGAAGGCTCCACGCACCCTACGGCGTTGTCGCTCGATACGTCGTCATTCGCGGATGAGCATTGATCCAATGGCGGTCGAGTTCGGTGACCAGCTCCTTCGGCAAAACCTCTCGCAAACGTCGTCCCTTCGTCATGCGACTTGTGGTGGTCAAGACGTTAACGGTGGCAGCCTCGACCCGCCCCGTACGGAACAGGGCCGAGGCCACTCCGAGTTGAAACCGTTCATTGGGATAGATTGGCACGCCGAGCATGTTCAAAGACCAGTCCGCCAACCCTGGTTCCATCAAAGCGGTGGATCTGTAGTACGGAAGCCTTGCCCGATCGATGAAGTGGTCGTTGATGTACACCGTCTCAGCCCGCGCCGAATACACCGCCCAAGCCAGCCAGTGGTCGCAGTAGCCGAGCGGCTCCAGCACCGGCCACGTCATCGCGGCGAGGATCGTCCCCAGCGCGAGGCGGTTCGTTCGCGAGGCGGGCCACGTCGCGAGGTCTCGCCACCACTGTCTCATTTGAGCGGGGAAGGTCTCGCCCACGACAGGTCGTTCACCGGCGGTCGCTCGGAACAGCAGCCAGTTCTGCACGAGGAAGAAGACATTCCAGAGCAGCACGCCGAGCGAGTGATTCAGTCCGAGCGGCCCCAGCGCCGCGAGCAACGCGACGTGCATGGTCGTTGCCGCCCAGAGACCGAGCCACCGCGTGCGAGGCCACGCCAACAGTACCGCCACTCCTAGCTCACTCAATGCGATGCCGAGTGAACCGACGATATCGAGGGCCTCCGTCCACGCGTTCGGCAGTCCTCGTAAACCCATCGCCCGCCGCAAACCTTCCAACAATGCCGGTCCCTGTTCGTGGCAGAACGTGTAGTCGAGCTTCGACACGGCCGACCAGAAGTAGATGCCGATCACCAGCCACCGCCAGCCGCGTCGCGCGGTGTCGTCGTCCGCGAGTGACAGCAACACCGCCAGCAAAAAGAACTGCCACGCCCACGGTTGCAGACGGTGCTGGTCGAGGACAAAGAAGCCGCTCAATGAGACCGCCAATCCCAAACATGAGCCGCGTCCGAGCCAACCACGTCGCGCGACGAACAGCATCGTCAGCGCCGACGCCACCAACACCGCGAGGCATCCCCAATCGAGCCACCCCGGCCAATCGCACGCGGCACGAATGAGCGGCACCTGCGGAAAGACCGCTTGCGGCGTCCACAGCTTCCAAGTTGATGTGACTAGTGCCAGCAGGCCAATGGCCAACCAACGAGTCAATCCGTGCATGTGAGTCTCAATGTTTGTCGCCGCGTGTTGGATCGGTGCATGACTAACGGTCGTGATTTGTCAGTCCATTTTTGGTGAGCCGGGTGCCGTAAGGCCCAATGGCACTCATTTAGTCATTCACTCCGTGAGCGGCACGGCGCTAGCCGCCGGTTCTTTGCTTGGAAACACAACTCCGTTTACCGGCGGCTAGCGCCGTGCCGCTCAAAGTGAGTGTTCTTGGGCGTCAGTCCCCGCTTCGATCAACTCGGAACCAGGGGGCTGACGCCGCCCCGCTCGGAAAGCCGCAAATCGGGCTAACGACCAAGAGTCACATTGGAGTTGCAGCCTCCGGACTGGGCAACGTCCACACATGGATCGGCGTGTAGTTGCCGGGATACGTGCCGTCTTTGGCGAGGTTCCGGCCGTTGCCGCTGCTTCCCGCATTGGTCGCGATGACGGCCAGTTTCTGGAGCGACGGATGCAATGCAACCGAGTGACAGTTTGGGAGCTTCGTCGTCTCGAAGAACGCCGCGTCGTCGGTGAGTCGGCGAAAGACCAGCTTGCCGTTACCCGGCTGACCGCTGGTGGTCAGCATCAAAAAGCCGGCCGGATGCCACGCGAGGTCGGTCACATAGCCGGTCTCATCGCCACCAAAGTCGATCGTTTTGGAAAGCTGCCCGGTCACGGCCTCGAACACGAGCAACGTGGCCGATCCCTGTACGAAGCCGCCTCCTTTGGGTTTCGTCCCCCCACAGAGCAGTTGCGTGCCATCGGGACTGAACAGCAGTCGCCTCGCGCCACCCACGTCTTGCAAACGATCTCGCTTGTGCAGGACGGAGGCATCGAACTCGCGCGTGATCTTGCCCGAAGCCAATTCCCACTGACGGACCTTGCCCGACAGATCGCCCGCAAGAACTGAGGCATCATCCGGCGTGAACGTGACCGACAACGCTTCCCACTCGGGGGCGAGAAACTCGTGCAGCTTCGAGCCGTCGGCCACGGACCAGACTCGCACCGCGCGATCGACGCCACACGTTGCGATGAGCTTTCCATTGGGACTCAGCGCGAGATCGAGAATCCAACCGGCATGAGCCGCGACGTTGGCCCAGCGCGGAGCGGCCGCTTCATCGACGAACGACATGCATCGCAACTGTCCCCACGAATCGGCCGAACACGCCACGTCACCGGTGGGTAGTGGGACGACACGTTGCACCCAACCGCCATGTCCGGCGAGCGGCTTCAATTCCAGCAGCTCATCGCCACTCGCATCCAACCGCCGCACGAGACCATCGTGTCCCGCTGCCAACAGGTACTTCCCGCACGCTGTAAACCGCGCGGCACTCAACTGCCGGTCGAGCTTCACCGGCTTCCCCTCTTTCGGCGTGAAGCGCGTCTGCAGCGACGCGATGTCGTCGTTCATGGCTGTCTCCTCTTGATACCAGCGACCCGGGGGACTGTTGTCGGTTTAATCGCGATTCGATCGTTTAACCGACAGTCCCCAAGCCCGGTGGGGTTCGGTTGCTTCACGCCAGCAATCAAAGTCCCAAGGTGGTGCGGATGATTTGGATGGCCTCGCTGAGAATGGATGGTCCGCGAGGTGGCGGCGGTGGGTTGATGAGCTTGTCGGTGATTGTTGGCTTCGGGACGACGACGATCTTGGCCGTGGCCGCTTGGCCGGGCTGAAGATCGACGGCGACATCAGATCGAAACGGCGGAGTCAGGCTCCCTTTCACAGTCCATTGATCGTGATAGACCTCGATGCTTGAGCGGCCTCGACCGGGGAGACCGGTGACGACCACTTTGCCGTTCGCGTCGGTCACGCCCCCGAAACTGCCTCGCAAGAAGTTGGGGTCGTGTTTGGTCTCATCCCACTGGTTCCTCGATTGCCGAAGAATGTCGCCGACGGATTGGCCGTTTGTCTTAAGCGGCAGTTCGCTGCGTCCCGCCCAGCCGAACATCGTGCTGCCTCGACCGTAGATCACGTTGGGAGAGAAGTGGACTTCAACCCCTTCCACCGGCTTGCCACTCGATGTGACGACGGTGACTTCGCACTGCGCGCTCGGTTCCATCGCGATCTCGTACTGGGCATCGAGAGTTACCGTGAAGAACTGCGGTGCCGAGATCCGCGCGCGGACGAACTGCTTCGAGGAGGCCGGTACGGTCGAAGCGTCGGGCAACTTGGAAACAGAACCGTCGCACCACGCGAGCAGTCGGACTTCGCTCGATGGCGGCAGTGAGGCGAACTCAAAGTCGCCGTTCTCTGAGACCTTTGTCCACGTCTGCCACTGCACAGACTCAACGTTTGTCCCCGCGACAGTGATCGGTTCGTCGTGAATCGTGACGACCACGAAGCCGTTCTTGACCGGTCGCGGGATCGATGGATCAAGCTGGCCGCGCACGGTCATGCTTGGAGTAAGCGGCACGTCGAAGTCGGTCGTCTGACCGGCGGTCGAAGTGAACGTGATGGCTTGGCTGAACTGAAGTCGCTCGGGATCGGTGCGATCGACGATCCGGAAGACGCTCGGGCCGGGATCGATCACGGGCGAGAGCCGCGCGTCACCTTCCGTCGCCCATCGACCGGGAAACCACTGGCCCGAGATCAGCGCCTGAAAGTCGGTCAGTGGAATCGTCTCGCCCTCGCGCACGGCTTTGATTCGTAAGCGACCGCCACGCTTCAGTGTGATGTGTGGCGTCCGAGCTACGACGCCCTTTTGCGGGACCGGACAATCGACATTCCACGGGACGCAGTAGTCGGGGTGTTCGGCCACGACGGAGACCGCACTCGTCAGCGAAGCCTGTTGGCGGGAGACCCACCTCGGGTACGTGATCTCAGCCCGGCCCAGCTTGTCCGTGGAAACAGTGACGTGTTCTCCATGCTCCTTCGTTCCCCAGCCGTAGCCAGTTCCGGGGTCCAACACCGATCGCAACCCATGCTGAGTGAGCTGTGCCCCTTCGACGCGATCACCCGCCTCATCGTCCACGATCACCGAGATCGTGCCTCCCGTTTCAAACTCCGGAATCACGAAGCCGAAGAGCAGCGGCTCACGAAACCAGTACAGCGCCGCTCCCACCAGCAGACAGGTGAACAGCAAGACTCGACGCGCGATCCACCGTCGTCGTCGAGGTTGAGGCGGCGCTGAGTTCGTCTCGACCGCGAGGTGATCTGATGGAATTGCGGCAGCGGTCGGCTCTGTCATGGCTGGCTCCAATCCCCGCACTTCAATCCGGGCACGCGCGAAAACTCGTCGGTGTTTGATGTGACGAGCGTGCAACCATTGGCCAGACAGATGGCCGCGATCAACAGATCATTCGGCCCGATGACTTGGCCTTGCAGTTCGAGAGTATGTCGGATGCGCGCGTAGTACTCGGCGGCGACATCGTCGAAGGGGAGCGAGTCGTATGGATCGAGTGTCTCATGGATACGTTTCGTTCTTTCCATCGACTTTGCGTAACCAAGGGCTCCTCGCAACAACTCCGCTTTAACGACGGAACAAACGCACAGATCGGTTGCGTCGGTGCAATCAATTCTCGCTCCGAGAACGGCGTCGCGCCCCTTGAGGTACTGAATCCAGACGTTGGTATCGAGTAACCACGTCATCACCATTCCTCCCGCTTCTCAAAGGGAAGCTGTTCGGGACGTTCGAACGGCTCGTCTCGGAATGCTCCAAACGTGCGTTCAAAATACCCCGGTGGTCGGCCCTTGCCTCGCACGGTGGCAGCGGGCCTTGCGATGTTTTCGAGAAGTTCCCAAACCTTGCTTTCCAAACGCTCGGCCGTCGCTGGGTCCGATGACTTCAAAATCCGATCCAATTCTACGACCACACTCAACATGGTTGCCTCGTCATTCTCATTGAGTTTCTTTCAGTCTCGCTCCATCACGCCAGATCATTCTACGCCAGCAACTCCTTCACCGCCGAGCAGCCGTCGTGCGCGATGGGGAGCGGCTGGCCGTGGTTGTCGTATTCGAGCTTCTTCGCGTCGAGACCCAGCGCCGCGAACCACGTGTGGAACATGTGACCGATGTCGCTGGCGTCTCCTTCCACCGCTGTGCCGAGAGCGTTGGTCTGACCGACCGCGAGTCCGCTTTTCAAGCCGCAGCCGGCCAGCGCGAGCGACCACGATTCCGGCCAGTGGTCTCGACCGATGTGGCCGTTGATGCGTGGCGTGCGACCGAACTCGGACATCGCGATCACGAGGACGTTGTTCAGCATTCCGCGTTCGTGCAGGTCTTCGATGATCGACGCGAACGCCTGATCGAAGCGCGGCATCAGGCTTTGATGCCCGAGGAAGTTGTCGCCGTGCGTGTCCCAACCGTAGCTCGTCACCTTCACGAAGCGCACGCCCGCTTCCAGCATGTTCCTCGCGAGCAACAGGTGCTGGCCGAAGTCGTGCGTGCCGTAACGAGTGATGTCGGTGGCTGAGAGCTTCGTCGTGTCGAACAGGTCTTGTCGCTTCATCAACGTCGCGGCCATGTCGAACACGGCGGCGTGAGCGTTCACATTCTCAGTTCGACGACGCTCGGTGTAACGCCGGTTCAGACTGGTCCGCAGCGCGTTGCGGGCGAGATCGTCGGCCGCGCTGATCGACTCGTGACGCAGCAGGTTGTCGGGAGGCTTGCCGTCTCCAAACGCCAGCGCCCCGAACTGAGGTCCGAGGAACCCGGCGTCCTGATAGACGAAGCCGCCGCTGCCCGGTTTGATCGACACATAAGGCGGCAGGCCGCTCTTCCCCGAGCCCATCAGCTTCGAGACCGCCGAACCGAAGTACGGATAGACGACGCCACGATCTTTCGGATCGCCTCGCTGAATGCGCGGCACGCCGGCCGAATGCGAGTTGTCCTGAGTACACAGGTTGCGCACGACAGCCAAGTGTTGCATGACCTGCGCGCTGCGCGGCATCAGCTCGCTAATCTGCACTCCGGGGACAGCGGTCTGGATTGAACGAAACGGTCCGCCGAATTGCGTCCCCGGCTTGGGATCCCAACTCTCGAACTGACTCATCCCGCCGTCGATCCAAATAAAGAGAACCTGCTTGTCCTTCGAGGCCAACTCCGCCGCGCCCGCTTCGCTGACGAGTCCCCCCAATCCTCCGACGCTCAGTCCACTGAGAGCCGCCGCTCCGGTAGCCGTCGCCCCCAGCCAATGTCGGCGCGAAACTTCATGCTCGCCCGGCTTACAAAGTCTGTTTGAGTTCATCGAAAATGGTTCCTAACAGTCTGTTGAAAACCCGCCCCACCGGGGCAAGCCCGGTGAGGCCGCTCAATGGACAGAGCGAAAGCGTGCGATAGCTGTAACACAGTCTGCCTGCCGCCATCAGCATCGGCAAGGTGAACTGAATTTCTCCTCAGTCGCGACTCGGCCACGTTGCGAGCGGGTGTCGCGAACGACAAACTGAGACCCGCAGTTCGTTCAATCTTGCCGACTCTCCCACCTTGAGCTTTCCTTCCGATGAGTTCTTCCAGTCCCACTGTTCCCCAAAAGATCAGCCCCGGTCCAGTGCCGGTGGCGCAGGCCGAGGTTCGCGGCGAAGTGCGATCGGGTGCGATCTGGTCCGTGTTCGGATGGCTGTTGTTCGGTGCCCTCGTAACGGCGGGTTGGTACTACCGGACGCTGTGGTGGCCGACGGTTGAGCCTTATCTGGCGTTCAAAGCTCCCGCGCCGACAAGGCCCGTCGCGCGCGTCGTTCCCGTTGTCACGGCAGCGGTGCGACCGCGTGATCTGCACCTCTATTTGAATGGTCTCGGCACGGCGACTCCCTTTAAGACGGTGACGGTGAGAAGTCGCGTCGAGGGCGAGTTGATCAAGATCGCGTTCGTTGAAGGACAGATGGTGAACGAGGGAGACTTGCTGGCTGAGATTGATCCGCGCGCGTTTGAGGTCCAGCGAGACCAGGCCGAAGCGCAACTGGCTCGCGACGAAGC
>CAMAYU010000017.1 GCA_945862235.1 Schlesneria paludicola DSM 18645 | reverse complement strand
AGTCAGGGGGCTGACGCCGCCCCGCTCAGAAACCTCTCACTCTTCGTCGCGCGAGTCATCGTAGGGTGCGTGGAGTCTTCGGAACGCACCTGCTAGAGAATCACTGTTCCACTGTTCCACTGTTCCACTGTTCCACTGTTCCACTGTTCCACTGTTCCACTGTTCCCGTGATGGTGCGTTTCGAAGACTCCACGCACCCTACGTTGCTGTCACTGAAAGAGAGGGTTCTTGTATGGCGATCACCGGACCGGCTTCTTATCTGTCCACGACCGATGAGTTTCTCTCGCACTGGCTGTCGGCGGACACCACGCTGGGCGCGGGGAACGAACTGACGCTGCCCGGCGGGGTGACGCGGGCGGAACTGCAAACTCAGCGCGACGCACTCGGAGTGCAGGTGGTGGAGGTGCAGTCAAAGTTGACCGCGCTGGAGGTGGATCGTGGCGACATCGAGATTCGCAAGGGGGCGCTGCTGCTGCGGATCAACCAGTTCAATGAGAAGGTGCGGGCGCTGCACGAGAACTCGAAGTGGGCGCGGGCGTTGCCGCTCGTCCCCGGCATCGGCGAGGGACAGTCGAACTTCGCCACGCCACTCGATGCAGCCAACAGTGTCTGGCAACTCATCAACGCCGACGCCACCGTGGCCGATGTCACGCTGCTCGGCGGCTTCACACAGGCGACGTTCACGACCGACATCGCGGCCCTCAAGACGGCGTACACCGCGTACAACACGGCGGCGGCGGTGCTGAGCGTCACACGCGAGGCACGCAACGACATTCAGGACGTGATCTATGAGATGCTGCGAAAATACCGTCAGACGTTGCCGACGGCCTTCGCGAAGAATCATGCGCTCGTCGAGAGTTTGCCGCGATTGACTCCCGAAGCCGGTTCGACGCCCGTCGGCGTGACGGCCACCGCGACTTGGGATCTCGCCCTGCAAGCGGCCAAGCTGACATGGACGGAAAGCACCGACGCGAACCTGTCCGAATATCAAGTCCGCTTCTGCGCGGGGCCGGATTACTCGACCGACAACGAATCGGTCCTCGGCAACGTCGATCCGGCCGCCCCGCGCGAATTCGTCACCCCGGCGGGCCTGTCCGACCCCGGCAACGTCGCCAGCTTCAAGGTCTACGTCAGCACCTCGACCGGCAACGAAAAAGGAAGCAACACGGTGACAGTCACACGACCGTAATCGTGGGGCGTTGCCCACGCGGCTAAGCGACGATGCGTTCCTTTCGCAGGCCGCCCCTTGAATTCATCTGCCATCGTGTATTGGGCCACGAGGAGCTGCAAGTCACTTGTTGCTCGAGGCCGTCTTCGCACCGGGGGGCAGGAAGAGATGAGATAAAGTTGAGCGAGTTCCTCCGTGGCGAAGGCGCGATAGTCCCAGACCTTGTTCGACGCGAGTTGTGACTTTTGCTCCGCGTGTTGGCCCGGAACTTTGAGTGACCGAGCGGCGGCATTGTCTTTGGTCAGGAAGCGGGCGACAGTCAACGCCGCTTCCTTGCGTCCATGAATGATGATGGCTCCGTCCCACTTAGCCACTTCCGTCGCCAGCGACTCCGTGATGGAACTGCTGCTGCGGGTGCGACTGTGTGTTGGCACTCCGGCCACGTCGCGAAACATCAGGACGAAGTATGTGTCTCGGTCTCCCGGATTCGCCTTGCTGTTGAACGGAGTGAGCAGCCGCTTTTCAAGCGGAAGAAGCCACCGCTTCTCCTGCCAAGTGAGCAGCGGTGGCTTCACCTTCTTCGGCTGAGCAGCCCATTGAGAGGCCACCGTTGGTTGGGGATCGGCAGCCTGAGTCGGGCGAATCGCGGCATCCCTCAGCAGGTGTGTCGAAAGAGTCAGTCCAAGAATCGCGAGGATGAAGGTTCGCATCGTCCGGCTCCGTCAAAACGAGAAATGGAGCTTGGCCACAGAACCAAGCTCCATTCAAGAGACGATCCGTGTGGAAAAATCCTCGATCCGAAAATTATTCGGGAAAGAGCCAACCCTGACGTGACCGACAACAAACGGCGTAGGGTGGGGCAAGCTCGCTTCGAACGCCCGCCCACCATGTAAAACGTCTGCACATTCTGGTGGGCGGGCGCTCGAAGCGAGCTTGTCCCACGCTACTTTGATGGCGGAGCCGACATCTGTCGGTCACGTCAACCCTGCCCTGAGTCGAGTGCGACAGCCCTCGTAAAACCGGCCCCATCTCCGAGATGTTTCTTCATCGCCTTCATCCCCTTTTTCATCCGCCAAGCGACGGCGTCCGGAGTCAGACCGAGGGCCTCCGCGATCTGTTGGACCGAGTAATTCTCGTAGTACCGTAGGCGGAAAACGTCTTGCTCTTCCTCGGGCAGAGACGACAACGCGTTCAGCAATTGAGCCGACTGTTCCTCGCGCACAACGATCTGGCTGGGAGTCGTTTCGTGGCCGACGAGGTCGTCCTGCTTGACTGCCACGAAGCGATCGACCGATCGCTTTTGAACGGCCATGTGGTCTCGAACGGCATTCTGAATGTTGCGCTCATGAATCAGCCTCAGCCACGCGACAAACTCAGCCGGGTCACTCCCTCCAAACCCGGTGAACTGCTTGTGGACCGACAGGCACGTCTGCTGAATGACATCCGAATCGTCGATTCGTCCCTGCAACTTGGGAGGGAGCTGTTGAGCCGCAATTCACCGCAGGAAGTCTCGGTGCAGGTCGAGCAATCGTCCCGGCGCGCCGTCGTTCCCCTCACGAGCGAGCGGAATGAGCGCGGCAATTTCAGAATCTGCTGTGGCCATGATGCGGTTTCCTACTGCGACAACAGACCAAGCACGAACGAACAAGTGAATTCGTGTGACATTCTTTTCGGTGACGAAACTTTCTGACGAATCGCTTTCATCGCGACTCGGTGCCAATCAGAAACTCACGACAGACGGCCTCACTAAAGTAGCCATCATCGCTCCGTGTGATGAGTCTTTGGGGATCAGCCGTCCACTTGCGAAAGGCTCATCACGCGGAGCGATGAGGGCTACTTTGGGGCAATCCTCAAACGGAGCTCGTCAATTCGCGCATCAACTGCACTACGAAAAGTTGCCATCCCCATTCGATCAGTACCTACGCAAACACCCCGACTGCTGGGGAGCAGCCGGGGTGTGACTCGCGTTAGACGTGCCTCGAACCAGTGAGTTAGTTCACCTTTGCCTGAGCGTTGTCCGCCGGTGGCTTGGGTGGTTCAAATTTGAAGAGTTCTTGCGCGTTGGTGCCGTTCCAGACGCGGAGGATTCCGTCCTCGCCCCCCGCGATGACAATGGCTTCGTCGCGGGTGCAGGCGGTCACGTAAACGAAGTCGGTCGGGCCAGCGAAGTTGCGGGTGTTGCCGCCGTCGTTGGAGCGGTGCATCTTGACCGTCTTGTCGCCGCCACAACTGATCAGGTTGTCGCTGGCTCCGATGTACTGGATCGACGTGACTTGCTTGGTGTAGTTCTGAATCGTGCGATGCTGTTCGCCCGTCTCGACATTCCAGACTTTGATGGCGTTGTCGGCACCGGCACTCGCGATGCGGCTGCTGTCCGACTTGAAACTCACGTCGAGGACGTGATGCGTGTGCCCCTCGAACGAGCGGATCAGCTTGCCGGTCTCGACATCGAACTGTTTCACGAATTTGTCGGCCGCTCCCGAGACGAGTTGCTTGCCGTCGCGCGAGAAGTCGATTCCGAAGACCGTGTCGCTGTGAGCGTCCACAAACTGCCGAGTGATCGCCTTGGTTTCGACGTTCCACAGGATCAGTTCACCGCTGCGAGACGGTTCGCCGCCGCCGGTCGCGAGTATTTTTCCGTCGGGGCTGAAGGCGAGCGACACGACGCGATTGATGAACGCCGACTTCGCCAGATCGAGCATGTTCTCGGGTGGGGGTCCGAGCGTGGCGATGAGGCTCCATTGCGGATTGGGATCCCACGCCATCACGGCCTTGTCGTCGCTTGCTCCGATGAGCAACCGGTTCGGGCCGGAGACCAACATTCCAACGGGGGCCTTGTGTCCGACAATCTCCTCCAACGGCTTGCCTGTTGTGCCGCTCCACAAGCGAATTGTGCCATCATCACCGGCGGTCGCGATCAGTTTGCCGCCATCCACGAACGCGACCGACTTCACCGGCTTGTCGGTTGTCGGCAGCTCGGTTTTCGCTTGTGTAAAGGCAGTCTCGACCTGCTTACCTGCGGCAGTCTCGGCATCGAACACGGTCTTCGCCGCCGTCTGCTGTTCGAGCGCGGAGGCTTGGCCCTTCTCGGATTGTACGACTGTCTTGGCCGAAGCATCGAACGCCTCCTGAGCCTTCTTCACTGCTTCGACCTCTTTCGCCAAGGCCGCGTCAGCGTCGGCCTTCTTCTTTTTCAGAGCTTCATCGTCCGGCTTGGCATCGAGTTCTGCCTTAGCCGCGTTGACTGCAGTTTGAGCCGCCTCCTGCTTGGGCTTGGCTTCGTTCAGAGCCTTCTCCATCGCGGTCTTTTGCTCGATCGCTTTCTTAGTCGCCTCTTCGCGTTCTTTGAAATTCTTCTCGGCTGCTTTGAAGCCCGCGTCGGCCAATGCCACACGCGACTTCGCGACGGCGTCATCGTCGGTCAGCTTGAGAACGTTCCGCTGCGAGGCAATGTTCCCTTTCATTTCGACAACGGGATTGGTGTCGATCTTCCAGAGACGGGCATTCGGGCCACCCGCCGTGACAACGAACAGTCCATCCGGTTTCACAGCCAGCCCCGTGATCGGAGCACCATGATTCTGAGCACCCACTTGGGCACCGGTGGAAATTTCCCAGATACGCCACGTGGCGTCGGCACTGGCCGAGATGAGCCGCGTCCCGGCGGGAAGCAACAGCGCCAGTGAAGTGGCGGGTGCGCCGTGCCCCTTCATCTCAATCACCGGCTTCACCGGTTCAGCGGGCTTATCTCCCTCGGCAGGCTTCGGTGCTTCAAACGGCACGGCCCAACCGCGAATGAAATTGTCCCCCGCCTGACCAGAGAAGATGCGCGTCCCATCGAGATTCAGCGCGAGGCTAGTCACTTCCTGAGGCGTCTCGAGCGAACCGGCTGCAGCACCGTCGGCGACGTTCCACAACTTGATCGTCTTGTCCTTCGAGCCACTGAACAGCTTGGTCGAGTCGGCCGAGAACACGAGTCCCGCGACCGGTCCCGCGTGACCTGGCAACAGCTTCTTGGCATTCGGATCGGTGAGGCTTTGCAGCGCGATTGAGTTGTCCGCGCGACCGATCGCCAGCCACTTGCCGTCCGCCGAGACGGCCATCGCCGTGACAGTCTGATCCTGTGCGAAGACGCCGCGCGAGACGTTGGAGGCTCGTTGCCACAGCTTTACTTCGCGATAGCCAGCCGACGCCAGCAGGTTCTCTTGTGGATTGAATGCGAGGGCGTGAACGAAGTCACGATGAGCGGCTCCGTTTGGATAGAACGGTTTGTCGCCGAGCTTAATCGTGGCGAGCGCCGGGTCTTGCAGCCGAGCCACATAGTCACCGGTAGCGACATCGTAGAGATCAATCTGGTTAGCTCGACCCGCTGCGGCCCAGCGGCCCCATGTCGAGAGCGATGCGCTATAGATTGAGTTCATCGTCGAAGGGACTGCCTGCCACGGGACGACCGTCATTCCGCTTCCCATCCCCTGCACTGCTCCCTCTTCAATCCATTTGCGGAGCAGCCCGAGTTCCTGCGGAGTGAATGCAGCGGCCGACACCTTGTTCGGCAACGGCGGCATCACGGGATCCAGCGCGCGAGCCGCGACGTTGTAGATCAAACTCTTATCGGGATCCTTCGCTACCAGAGCCGTCCCTCGCTTGCCCCCCTTTAAAATGGAAGGCACGTCTTCGAGGACCAGCTTGCTCTCGGCAATTGCCACGTTGTGACAGGCCACACACTTCTCATCGAGAATCGGCTGAATGTCCTTCTCGAACTCGACGGGCCTCCCCAGAGTGGCCGCAACGGGTTCAATCCGCCCCGCCTTCTTGGCCGCTTCTTGTGCTTGAGACGTTAGACCACTCGCAAGTAACGCCACGATAGAGAGCGAGATGACAATTCGCATGTTGCACCTTTGGAGTACGGCAATTCATCGCCGCTTTAGTTTCTGACTACTTGCCTTCGGAAAATGAAAGAAGCGCGCAATTGCCACACTTCACATTTACTTGATGACCTTCAACATGACCGGTTGATCGACGGCCGCGTCGCCTTCCCATTGGGCGACGGCGCGGATGACCATGTTGGCGAGTTGTGCCTCGGGGGCATCGGCGGCGGCTTCGATGAAGATTGATGCGGCGGATTGTTCCGCGGGGATAGTGACCACTTCGGCTTTGATACCTGTCACGTTCGGCGGCAGCGGCAGGGTGAGGGTCACGGGGCCGACGAAGCCGTTCTGGCGTTTGACTTCACACTTCACTTCGACCTTCGCACCTTGCTTGATGTTGCCACCATCGGCTGGAGCGGCGGTGACGGTGTAGGGAGCCGCCTTCACCGTGATGATGATTGGCGTGGTGGTCGGGTTAAACGGGATGTTGGCCGCTTTGGCATAGGCATCGGCGGCTTTGAACTTGGCATCAGTGGCGGTCTTCTCGGCGATGGCCGCTTTGTTTTTGTCGTCGCTCCGTTTGAGATCGGCTTCGGCTTTGACCTTCGCTTCGTCGGCTTGCTTCGAGAGGACTTCGCCGTCAACACGAGCCTTCTCGGCGGTGGCTTGACCGTCGGTCGCGGTCTTCACGACGGCTTGAACTTCGGTCAATTTCTTCTCGGCGGCCGCCTTGATCTCCGCGTTGTCGCCAGCGTTCTTCAGAGCCTCGGCAGCAGCCTTCTCGGCGGTTTGAGCATCGACCAGCGCCTTGTCGGCGGCGGCTTTGGCATCGGTCAACTTTTTGAAGTTGGCGGCATCGTCGGTCGCTTTCTTTAAGGCTGCGTCCTTCGTAGCGGTCGCGGTCTTCAATGCTTCGGCAGCAGCGGCGGCAGCCATCTCGGCAGCGGTGAACTCCGCCTTCGCGCGGTCAGCCTTTGGCACGTTCTTGCGGTACGAGACTTGAGCCTGGCCGGTCAGGTACGTGACGTAGGTTCCGACCGGCGCGTTCGGTGGAATGAAAATGCGATAGATTTCGTCGGCCTTCTCCTTGGGGATCGGCTTGTTTTCGACTTGGGCGTTTTGTGGCTGACCGACCGTCGTCACCGTGACCGGTTGGTCGAATCCGTTTCGGCGCGCGAGTTTGACCGAGACGAGAATCTGCCGGTTGTGATTGGCTTCGACTCGATGAACATCGGTGACGAGTTGGAACGGCGACGGCTCTTCGATCACGGAGAGTTCGATCGCTTGAGCGACTCGCGAATCGGCCTGTTGGTTCGCGGCAGCGGCGTTCCAGATGACGGTGCCGTAGCGAGCCGGGTGAGTCACCTCTTTGGCGGCGGCATTCTTCACGGCCTCGGCCTGAGCGACAGCCGCCTTCGTTTCGTTGACCTTCACGTCCGCAGCTGCCTTCGCGTCAGCAACCGCTTTATGAGCGGCGGTCAGTGCGACGACTTTAGCCTCAGCATCGGCGACCTTCTTCTTGAGACCTTCGTCATCGGTCTTCGCGGCGAGTTCCGTCTTGGCGGCGTTCAGTGCTTCGTTCCCCTTCGCGAGATCATCGGCCGGTTTCGCGACGGCCTTGTCGGCTGCGGCGAGGACATCAACCGCCGCCTTTGCCGCCGCTTGAGCAGCCGTCAGCGCTTCCGCCGCGGCGGGATCGTCGATGCGAGCCTTGGTCACGAGCTTGATCGTTCCGGCAAATACAGGAGCGTCTTCGGCGGACGTGAAGACGAGTACACCGCTCGATGGCGTGGTGCCAATGCTGATGTCGCGGCAGGTGACTCCGGGCGGAAGCCCCTCGGCACTGATCGTGATCGGTCCGGTGAAGCCGTCGCGTCGGAAGGCGACGACGTTGATGGGGAAGTTGTCTCCACGACGGAGTGTGATGCCCGAAGGAGCCGCCTGGCGTTGGCCTGGTGCGGTAAGGGCCGACGCAATCGCGGCGACTCGAAAATCGGGCGTCTCTTTACGGATGATGAGCCGGTACTGAAGGCTCGCGTCACCGCGCGTGCTGCCGTAACGATCTCGCAGGGTGACGCGGAAGACGCCGTCAGTAGGGGCAATGAATTTCACGGCGGTATCGTCGTTGACGGTGTCGAACAAGTTGACCAGCGGATTCGCGGGATCGTCGTCGAGGGCACTCATCCGAGTTAGCGTCTCTTCACCCTTGTCGTTCACTTTCACTTGGTCCAGCACCACGACCGGGTCCGCAGCGGAACCGGCTCGATGCGCGATGACCTCGATCCAATATGCGTCTTTGGCCTTGGCCTCGAACGTGTAAGCATCGACATCACCGCGCGATTGGAATTGCCCGGCGATCTCACCCGGCACGGCGATCTTCTGAGACTGGGCGGCGATGTTGTTCGGTTCGACTTCGACAACTGGTGCAGCTCCGCTGAGATAGACCATCACCGCGTTGGACGGCCCGACCGGGGAGGGGATCGAAAACGGAACGGCATCCATTCCGGCCGAGAACGGATCGAGCACCGCTTTCGGATCGAGCGTGTCGGCCTGAGCGGGCAGCGGAATGTTGACGACGAGTTTTTGGAGCGGCCGCCCACGCGACACGATATCGGACGGCTGACCTCCCGGCAGGTTGCGGCCATAGACCGTGTACTGTGCGCTCGAGCCGGGCGTGCCGGCGGGAGGCATGATGAAGTCGATGTGCGGTCCCGTCGTCATCGTGAGCCGGTAGACATAGTCCTCGCCGCCGCTGTAGACGAAGTCATGCAGCTTGACGAAGTAGTCGCCATCGGCGGGCAGCGTCACGTCGAGCAACGCGTCTTTGCTGACGAGCGTATTCCGCGCCGCTGCGAGTCGCTTGCCGGTCGCGTCGTACAGTTCGAGGTTCGCATCGAGCTTCGAGTCCAACCGCCGAGCTGCGCAATCGCCGAGGACTCGCTGTCCCGCTTTGCCCGCGAACTTGAACCAGTCGATGTCAGTCGCCCCGTTCACGCGCCCGTTCACGGTCTGATTGAGTTCGATCACGGGCGCAGTCTCGCGCGTGTTGTTCGGCTCAGTCTCGTTCAACTCCTTCTTCGCCCCGATGACAAACGTGCGCGGGTTACTGATCCCGAAGAAACCGACCGCGCGGACTTCATAGTTCCCCGGAGGGACATCCCCCGCAACCGTGATCGCAAACTGATTGACTACCGGCGTCGGCTTGCCTCCCACATCCTGCATCTTCTGTGCGGCTACGATCCCCGGATGGTTGAACAGCAACCGGTTGACCTCTTCCAATTCAAGGCCACTCGTAATCGTCAGGTCCGCCGCAGTCCCGGCCTGCCCCCCTGGCGGGAACACCGCGAAGAGTCGGGTGTTTGGCAGCTGGGCAGACGCACGTGATGAGAGGGCAAGTAACAGCCCAAAGACGACAACCCTGCAGAGTGAAACCGAATAGTTCTCGAAAGGAGCGATCTTTCGCATGATGAATCCTTTGAAGCGACGGCAGTCAAGTTGCTATCACTGAATTCGAGTGGGACGAAAGGAGCCTGGCTGTAGGTACGGCCAAGCTCCGGCTGACATCAAGGCCGGCCAAGAACCGCACTGTCAGTGGTTGAACAAGAACTCTTTCGAGTTGATCAGTGCCCAGATGATGTCTTCGTAGGCCACCTTGGGGTTGGCAGTGTGTTTTTCGACGTGGGCGAGGGCGATCTTCATTTCTTCGGCGTCGGGCTCGCGGCTGTAGACCCAGCGATAGAGTTCCTTGATCTTGGCGTCTGTCGGGCGGTCCTTCTCGTTGGCAAACTTGCCCGAGCGACCATTGCCGTCGGCGATCTTGTTTTGGACTTCACTGCTGTTCAGAAGATGCAGGCTCTGAGCGAGGTTCGCTTCTTGTGAGCGTTCGCATTCGCAGGCGGTGTCGCCTTGGGGCTGGCCGAAGACCTTGAGGAAGTAGACGTTCTGAGCAGCACCGGGATCGGGCAACTGCATCGAGCGGGTTCCGGCAGGCATCCCCCCGAACGCTTGACCGGTCGCCGTCACTTGATGGAAGGCGTCATAGAGGACTTCTGCCGTGAGCCGCTTCGGGTAGTAGCGCGAGAAGTTTTGCTTGTCCTTCAAGTTGTATTCGTTCGGCAGGGAACTGAGCTGGTACGTGGACGAGTTGCAGATCGTGCGCACGAGATGCTTGAGGTCGAACTTGGACGCAATGAAGTCCTGTGCGAGCTTATTCAGTAGATCCGGGTTCGCGGGAGGATTCGTCTCGCGCATGTCGTCTTCGGGTTCGACGATGCCCCGGCTGAAGAAGTGCTTCCAGTAGCGATTGACGACGGCCTTGGCGAAGAATGGATTCTGAGGGTCCGACATCCAGTCGGCCAAGAGAACGCGAGCGTCATCGTCGGGCGTGACCGTGTACGGTTTGCTGCCGAGTCCGGTCGGAGGCAGCATTTTGCCGGATCGTTCGTTGCGAGCGAGGGCTGGTCCCTGATTGTCGATGTTGAAGATGCGTTTGTCGCGCATCGCATTGTTGCCACCGATGATGTTCTTGCGACCGACGCGGCTGAAGAACGCAGCCATGCCGTAGTAGTCGTCTTGGCTCCATTTCTCGAACGGATGATGGTGGCAGCGGGCACATTGGATGCGCAGTCCGAGGAACAGTTGCGACACGTCCTCGACTTGTTCGTTCGGTTGATCGACTTCGCGATACCAAGCGACTGGCGGATTGTCATCCGCGTTGCCCGAGGCGGTCAGAATCTCACGCACGAACTGATCGTAAGGCTTGTTCTCGTAGAGGCTCGACCAAATCCATTTGTGGAAGCCGTAGGTCGGAGCGGTCTGATCGTTGGCTCGCTTCTTGTTGCGAAGGACCAGGTTCCACTTGTTCGCGAAGTAGTCGGCATAAGCGGGCGAATCGACAAGCTTGTTGATGACGTTCGCTCGCTTGGCGGCATCGGCGCTGGCGAGGAACTCGGCGGCTTCGGCTTCGGTGGGAAGTGTGCCGGTCAAGTCGATGAAGACTCGGCGAAGAAACGTGCCATCGTCGCAGAGTGGTGACGCCGGGATCCCGAGCACGTCGAGTTTGCCTACGACCGCTTCGTCGATGAAGCTCTTGATGGCAGGCTTCGCAGCGATCTCGGCTCCGAGCGGGATCGTCGAGCGGAAGACGGCAACCTGACCTTGGTATCGCGCCATGATCGCGACTTCACCGGCAAGGTCCAACGTTTTGACGAGGCCCGTCGCACTGGCTTCGGCCATCTCGGGATCGTTCGCTTCAAAGAGTGCCATGCGAGTCACGTCTTCGGTCGAGCCATCGCTGTACGTCGCCTGAACTGTGATCTGTTGATCGGCTCCGCGATCCATCAAGCGACCTTCGGGCAGGCACTTGATGCTCGCGACGACGGGGTCCTTGTCGGAGCCGTAGGGCATCCCCTGCTCGATCCAGCGCGAAATGAGCCGGTACTCGTAACCATCGGCCTCCATCCGCTTGCCGCCGCCGTGAGGCGACTTTCCGATCGGCTTGGTGAGCAGCAAACTTTGCCCTGGCGACGTTGGGAAGATGCGGCGGCCGCGGCCTTCCTTCACGAGGAACTCGTGATCGTCTTCGGGGAAGAAACCGAGCAGCCCCAGCTTGAAGCCGTTCTGTCCGCTCGCCTTCCCGTGACAGCCGCCGCTGTTGCAACTGAGCTTCGTGAAGATCGGCACAATCTGGTTCGGGAAGTTGATCGGGATGTCATTCGCGACGCCGGTCACTTCGACCGCGACTTCGGCCGCGATGTTGTTCGAGCCGACCGCCTTCACGACGGCCTTGCCATCCTTGAGCGGCACCATGTAGCCGGTCGCATCAATCTGGACGACCCCGGCTGGCTCGGACGTGTACTGCACGGAGCGCGAGTGATCGCGAAGCTGACCGCTGGAGTAAATCCCCGTCGCGAAGAGTTGCTGCCGTCCATCACGGCTTCGCAGCAAGACGCCCTTCCCGTCAGCATTCGGCTCCAACCGAAGCTGCGTCAGTTGACCGGGGTCACCGAGTCCCTTGGGAGGAGCCGCAAGAAGTTGGCTCGCTCCACCGGCCAGCATGGCCAACGAGAGGAGGCTTACCGACAGTGGAAAACTACGAAACGCTCGATCGTGCATGGTCAGTTCCTCATGCCGTGGGGGACAGCGAACAGGTTTGAGATTCACGGGGAGCAACAACCGAGTGACATGACTTTCCTTGTCATCGTCGTTGGGTTGCTGAGTTCCATTCAAGGCAGGTGGCCCAACCGGGAGTCAGGCAAGTTTCGGTGAGCAATGTCAGGCGGGTTTGTCGCGTTCAGTCTGACCCGAAATCAGAGCGACAACGGAGGTCAACATATCGACAACTGCCGCTTTGTCAAGCTGTTGTGGTGAAGTCGTCTAGGGCGACACAGGCAGATTTCGGGACATGCACAACCGGAAGCGATCATGCTTGTCGTGCGGGTTGAGCGGATCAGGGGTGGGGCGGACTTGTCTGTTAGGCTCATTGACTTGGCGAGAAGTCGGCACGGAGCAAATCGCACCGACCAGATACCCCGTCTCGGAGCCTCCACATTTGTCGGAAATCTCCAGACGAACGGAGAGTGGCAGCGGGGACAGCATCGTCGTTCTTCGTCATCGCCATTGAAACTGGAATCGACAAGTCTCGACTTTCACGCCGGGCTTGTGAGACTGGCGTAGGGTGGGCGGCTCGCCTGCCTTTTTCTCCAAGAAAACAAACAGCCGAACCGCCTGTTCCACGAAAAACTCACAGCCTCTCCACGCGACTCGCATCGCGTGGCCACAACAGGCAGAGCGCCGCGAACCCGACTAACGGTGTCAGACTCGCCATTGCCATCCCCAGATCAAACGATTTGGTCTGATCGATCCAGCGCCCGAACAATGGGTGAAGCGGCGATGAGGTCAGCCACGCGAACGTCCCCAACAAGCCGGAGACTTTGCCTTGGTGAGTCTTCGTCAGCTCTTGGCTCAACGAGTAGTAGCAGGGGAACAGCCCGAGTGCCCCCGCGCCGACGAGCAACAGCACCGCGAGTAACGCCGGGCCTTGCGGTAGCCACGGGATCAGTCCGCCGCACGAGACCAGTCCCGCACAGAGGCCAAACACCAAGCAGCGCGAGCCGTGAACCGACCAGCCGCGATAAGCCAGCGTCGCCGTGAGAGCGCCCGCTGACAGACAGCCGACATCAGTCATCACGTTGAACCAGAAGTTGAAGTTGAGCATCGCGGTCTCAGTGTAGCCTCGCCCCTGTTGCAGGAACTTGGGGAGCCAGACTCGAAACAGATGCCAGCAGGCGTTGATCGAGATCACGACGATCAACAGCACGAGAAACTTGCGGCTGAAGACGGCGTCGAACAGCGATGCATCGTGTTCGCCGGTCGGCTGCGAGGACGATGCCTTCTCGGCGGTTGGTTCGATGTGACTGAGGTCTTGCTGGCGGACGGACACGAGCCACAGTACCACCCATACGACGCCGATCGCGCCGAGAACTTGAAACACGGGCCGCCAACTGCCGGGCTGGTCCGTCAGCATCATCTTCATGATCAACGGCGTGATGATCGCGCCAATGGCCGTACCGCTCTGAAGCACGCTGTTACCGAGCGTCCGTTTGTCAGGAGGGAGCAGTCGCTGAGTCGTCTTCAACGCGCAGGGCCAATGTCCCGCCTCAAACAGTCCAAGGAATAGGCGACAGAGCAACAGCCCCGCGTAAGTTTCAACGAAGCCGGTCAGAAACCCCATCGTCGACCAGAGCAACAAGACGATCGGGTAGAGCCATCTCACGCTGGTCTTGTCGGCGATGATTCCGAACACGGTCGCCCCGCAGGCAAACGCCAGCCCGAACGCCAGCTCCAAGTTGCCGTACTGTTCGTCGGAGAGTTTGAATTCATCCGTGATCCGCTTCGACGTGTTCGAGAGCGTCTGCCGATCCATGTA
Organism: Schlesneria paludicola DSM 18645; assembly: GCA_945862235.1. GTDB lineage: Bacteria > Planctomycetota > Planctomycetia > Planctomycetales > Planctomycetaceae > Schlesneria > Schlesneria paludicola_A. The sequence goes on along the minus strand of CAMAYU010000017.1, from coordinate 43,291 downwards.
GTTGATCGTGCTGGCCAGCAGCAGCAGGCCACAAATCCACCAGACCCAGACCGAACCGCGTTTCGAAGCAGAATTCATCGTGTTGAGCCTTGGTGAAGTGAGTTCATTACGTCGTTTCTACCGCGAGCGGCCCGTGATGAAACATCCGAACGGGGCGGCATCAGCCTCCCGGTTCTTGGGCGTAAGCCCACTTGAGAAGAACCGGGGGACTGACGCTGCCCCGCTCGGAAATCTCTCACTTTATGCCGTGTGAGGGGTGGCCGCGCGAGACGCTCTCGGGCGTCACGGCATCTCCCAACTCTTCCCATCCCACGCGATGACTTGGTCGAGGAACTGGCACACGCCATTTGAAAATGCTTGGAACAGATGTTCGCCCTTCTCGGCAGTTGCGGCTTGAGGCGAGCCGATGTAGCCGGGGACCGTGCGGTCCTTGGTGGTCCAGCCGCGATAGGCCGGTTCAAACGCGAAGCCGAACGGGACGGTCTCCAGTTTGGAGATGTCTTTCACTAGATGCGGCGCGAGCTTCAGGATCATCGAGGTCTCCCACTCGCAGGCATGTCCCATCTGCGACTGCACGAAATCGGAGCGGCCTTCGTTGGGCTTCGCGCTGTCCCAGTAAGTGGCGAACAACAGCAGCAAATCGTGGCGGGAGCGGTGTCGCTGACGAACTTCAAACACCGCCTGCTTGCCGGGTGTCGAGTTGCCGCCGTGACCGTTCAAGAAGACGATCCGACGGAACCCGTGCGCGATGAGGTTCTCGGTCAGATCGTTGAGCAGGTCGAGATAGACACGCGGGCTGGCCGACAGTGTGCCGGGAAAGTCCATGTGATGGTGCGAGTTCCCGAGCCACATCAACGGCGTGAACAGCACATGGTCCTTCATCGCGGCACTCACACGCCGCACGACTTCGCCGAGCAGCAGGCTGTCAGTGAAGAGCGGCATGTGTTGCCCATGTTGCTCCAACGCCGCCACGGGGACGACGACGGGGATGTCTCGCGACAGGTTCTCAACATCAAGCCAAGTCAAATCGGCAAGGTTCATCAATGTCCCTTCATGGTCGCACTGGAGGACGAACGCACTGGCCCATCCCGCATTGGTATTGAAGACTGGACGGGCAGGAGTGCCCTTCCTACGGTTACGTTATTACCTGCCGCTGGTCTCAGCCACAACTCTCTGCCTCAAGCCCATCACGATGAACAAATCTTTCTCACCGTCCTCAATCCTCGCCATCGACGCCGGGAACAGCCGCATGAAGTTCGGGCTGTTTGAGCCGGGGCCGTCGTCCCTGTCCAAGCGGGCTTGGCCCGAGTGCCAACAATTTGAAGCCATGCCCGTCGAGGACGCGATCCGGTGGGACATGCTGTCTGCTTGGACCGAACAGACCGGGCGTCGGGCCGCGATCTCGGGAACGAACCCGCGCGCGGTCCAACGCCTGCTTGAAGGGTGGCAGACGCAGGGCTGGCCCGCACCGTTTCTCGTGCGAGATTGCTCGATGATCCCGGTCGAAGTGGATGTCGATTTTCCGGAGAAGGTCGGACTCGACCGGTTACTCAGTGCCGTCGCGGCCAACGCTCTACGGCCGGCTGGTCGCGCCGCGATCGTCATCGATTCGGGAACGGCCACGACCGTGAACTTCATCTCGGCCAACGGTGTTTTCTGCGGCGGAGCCATTCTGCCGGGGCTAGAGATGTCTGCGAAAGCACTGCATCACTACACCGCATTGCTGCCGCTGTTGCCCGTTCATGAACTCGGCGGCGACGAGCCAATCGCCCCCGGTCGTAACACGCGCGAGGCGATCCGCAACGGACTGCTCTGGGGACAAGTCGGAGCGATTCGCGAACTGGTTCACCAACTCTGCCGTCACCAAAACCATGCGGTCGAAGCGTTCGATGCCACTCGTTCCCCGTGGCTCGTCCTGACGGGCGGCGGCGGCCCGGTCCTCAGTTCCCATTTCCCCGGCGTCATGAGACTGCCATCGCTCGGCATGCATGGCCTCGTGTTAACGGCTTGGGAGCACGTTGCAAATCAAGTTGACCCTACGTGATCTCAATGGACTGAATCATCTCTGTTCTCGTTGCCTCGTGGCGAATTCCGTTTGTACTCATGTTTGGCCTGTATCAATCGACCGATCCTTCTGGAGCCTCTGATCGTGAGTTCACGCACCCTGCTTACTCTCCCGCGAGCCTCTTCCAACTTCACGGTCGTACCGCGTGTGGCCCTCAATACGACGATTCTCAATTGGAGTGCTGGTGAGCCGGGCGGCGTAAGCCCCCGGACTCTCAGCGGAGGAAAGTCCGGGGGCTTTCGCCGCCCGGCTCACCACGAACATTTCTTTGATCATCACATGAGGAGTATCTGCCTAGCGGGTCTCCTGCTCGTGACCATCGCGTTCCACCCGAGTGCCTTCGCGGCGGACTCCCCTGCCCCGGCGGTGGCTTCGCGTGAGATTCGTTTCAACCGCGATGTTCGTCCGATCTTGGCGGACAAGTGTTGGGCCTGTCACGGGCCGGACGAGAAGACGCGACAAGCGGATCTGCGACTCGACACGGCTGAAGGTTCGCGGGCCGTTCATGAGGGACATGCCGCCATCGTGCCGGGTGATGTCGCGAAGAGTGAACTCGTCCGACGGATTCGTTCGGCCGATCCCGACGACGCGATGCCTCCCGCGAAGCATCCGAAGCAATTGACCGCCGCTGAGAAGACACTGCTCGAACAGTGGGTCCAGCAAGGAGGCAAGTACGAAGGCCACTGGTCCTTCACGCCGATGCAGCGCGTCGAGCCACCGCGCGTCAGTCCCGAGAACGAACTGCGTGTCGTCAACGGCATTGATCGGTTCGTACTGCGTGCGATTGAAGAACACGGCTTAAAGTCGCTCGTGCCGGAAGCAACTAAGGAGCGGTTGATTCGTCGCGTCACGTTCGATCTCACCGGACTGCCGCCAACGCCGGGTGAGGTCGAGGCATTCGTAAAAGACTCGTCGGCGGAGGCGTATGAGCGAGTGATCGACCGGTTGCTGAAGTCGCCTCGCTACGGTGAGCGGATGGCGACCGAGTGGCTCGATCTCGCTCGCTATGCCGATACGCACGGCTATCAGATGGACCGCTTCCGCCCGACGTGGCCTTACCGCGATTGGGTGATCTCCGCCTTCAACGACAACCTGCCGTTCGATCAATTTGCGACGTGGCAACTCGCGGGCGACCTACTTCCCAACGCGACGAAGCCGCAACGCGTCGCCACGGCGTTCAACCGGCTTCACTCGCAAAACGAAGAGGGTGGCGTTGTCGAGGAAGAGTTCCGCGTTGCGTATGTCGTCGATCGCGTCGATACGTTTGGGACCGCATTTCTCGGGCTGACGTTTGAATGCACACGCTGCCACGACCACAAGTACGACCCGCTGACGCAGCGAGATTTCTATTCGCTCTTCTCGTTCTTCCAGAACATCGACGAGTTCGGCCAGACGACGTACTTCACGGCCTCGACGCCGGTCCCGACGGTGCTGCTCTCCAGCGAGGAACAGGACGCCAAGTTGACCGCACTCGAACAGAAGATCACTGACAAAGAGCAGGCTCTCGCGGCGATCCGTGACTCAGCGAAAGCAGCGTTCACAAGCTGGTTGAGTTCCAAGTCCGAGTCGCCCGTCATGCCGACTCCGCTCGCGGCGTTCTCGTTCGATGAGCTGACTCAGAACCAGTTCACCAACAGCATCGACGCCACCAAGTCGGGCAAGTCTGCGGACGGCGTGAAGTTGAGCGAAGGCCGCGCGGGGCAAGCCGCCGAACTGAGCGGCGACAACGGGATCACGTTTCCCGGCGTCGGCCACTTCTCTCGTGCGAGTTCGTTCACGATCGCGATCGCCGTGAGACCGACAGTTCTCACACCGCGTGCGGTCGTGGTCCATCACTCGCGCGCCCCGGCCGATGCGGGGAGTCGCGGTTACGAACTGCTGCTCGAAGAGGGACACGTCGCGTTCGGACTGCATCACATGTGGCCAGGCAATTCGATCAAGGTCCGCTCGAAGTCACCTGTCGCTGTGAATGAGTGGTCTCACGTGGCGGTCACCTACGACGGGTCGAGCCGCGCGGGAGGAGTTCATCTCTATTTGAATGGCCGTCCGATGGAAGTCGATGTCATCCGCGATGGGCTGTGGAAGGACATCACTTATGAAGGGGGCGAGCCTGATTTGCAGATCGGCGTCCGTTTTCGAGATGCCGGGTTCAAGGCAGGGCGAGTCGATGACTTCGCGATCTACGGACGCGAGTTATCTCAGTTAGAAGTCGGTCACATTGCTGGCCGCGACGATTTGAAAGCCGCTTGGTCCGCAAAGGCTCCCGAGCTGTTCGAGACTTTTTTGGTCACCGCGCATGCGCCGTATCAACAGGGACTCGCCGAACTAATCGCCGCGCGCGATGAGCAGCGCCAGCTCATCAACCCGATCCCCGAGATCATGGCGATGCGCGAGATGGCTGCTCCCAAACCGGCGTTCATCTTGAAACGCGGCAACTACGACCAGCCAGCTCAACCCGTGACAGCCGATACGCCCCGCGTCCTGCCGCCGTTCCCCGCGAACGCGCCGCGCAATCGACTCGGCCTCGCTCAGTGGCTGACCGATCCCGAGCATCCACTAATGGCCCGCGTCACCGTGAACAGGTTCTGGCAGACGCTGTTCGGGCGCGGGTTGGTTGAGAGCAGCGACAACTTTGGTTCGCAAGGAGCGCTGCCAACTCATCCCGAATTGCTCGATTGGCTCGCCCGCGATTTCATCGCCAGCGGCTGGAACACAAAGGGAATGATGAAACGGATCGCGATGTCGGCGACCTACCGACAACGGAGTTCGACGGTGAGTGCCGATCCCGAAAACCGCTGGCTTGGCCGCGCGCCGGTGAAGCGACTCACCGCCGAGATGCTGCGCGACCAATCCCTCGCGACGAGTGGGCTGTTGGTCGAGAAGCTCGGTGGGCCGAGCGTGAAGCCGTACCAACCGGCCGGTCTGTGGGACATCGCGATGGGCAAGCCGAACTACGATCAAAGCCACGGAGCCGATCTCTACCGACGGAGCCTGTACACGTTCTGGAAGCGGACGGTCCCGCCTCCGTCACTGATGACCTTCGACGCGGCCGACCGCAGCTACTGCACCGTCCGTCGCCAAAGCACCAGTACACCGCTGCAAGCTCTCACCCTGCTGAACGACCCGCAAATCGTCGAAGCCGCACGGTTCATCGCACAACGAATGCTGAAGGAAGGTGGCGAGACCAACGAACAACAACTCGCGTGGGCCTTCCGACTCATCACGACTCGTCCAGCAACACCGCGCGAGTTGGCGATCCTCGCCCAAATGCTGACCGAACAACGCAGCCTCTTCGCCGCCGATGAAGCCGCTGTTCAGAAGCTACTCACCGTCGGCGAGTCCAAGCCCGACACGGGACTCAATCCAACAGACCTCGCCGCCCGCACGGTCGTCGCGCTGGCGATCCTCAACCATGACGAAGCGGTTCATACGCGATGAGATGTAACGATCCCGGCTTCCACCAGACTTCTTTTTCACGAAGCAGAGACATCATGAATCTTCACGCCCAAGTTTCTCGACGTGACTTCCTTCAACGCAGCGGTCTCGGGTTGGGTGGCATCGCGCTCACGAGTCTTCTTCAACGCGATGCATCTGCCGCCGAGCAATCGAAACTGATTCGAGGCGTGCTCGACCAACCGCATTTTGCGCCGAAGGCCAAGCGCGTCATTTCGCTCGTCATGAGTGGCGGGCCGTCGCAGTTGGACTTGTTCGACTACAAGCCGCTGCTCAACACGATGCACGGGCAAGAGCTGCCCGACAGCGTACGCAAGGGTCAGCGACTGACCGGCATGTCGGGCTTTCAATCGTCGCTGCCGCTGGCGGGATCGGCCTTCAAGTTCGCTCAGCATGGGAAGTCGGGGGCGTGGCTCAGCGAACTGCTCCCGTGGACGGGCGAGATGGCGGATGAACTCTGCTTCCTGAAGTCACTCCACACCGAACACATCAACCACGATCCGGCGATCACCTTCATTCAATCGGGGCATCACCTCGCGGGGCGTCCCAGCATGGGAGCGTGGCTGACGTATGGTCTCGGCAGCGCGAACGAGAACCTGCCGGGGTTTGTCGTGCTGATCTCGAAGGACCGCATTGACCAGCCGCTCTATTCGCGGCTGTGGGGAAACGGCTTTTTGCCGAGCGTGCATCAGGGAGTGCAGTTCCGCAGCGGAGGCGATCCCGTTCTATACCTGCAAAACCCCGACGGCATCAGCGGGACGAGTCGTCGCCGAATGCTCGACCGTCTCGCCGAATTGAATGCCGCACAGTTCGAGGATGTCGGCGATCCCGAGATCACCGCGCGGGTGGCTCAGTACGAGATGGCGTATCGGATGCAGACCAGCGTTCCCGAGGTAATGGACTTCTCACAGGAGACCGCCGCGACGCTCGAACTCTATGGCGACGAGGCCAAGACGCCGGGAACGTTCGCCGCCAACTGCCTGCTCGCGCGGCGACTGGCCGAGCGGAACGTGCGATTCATCCAGCTCTACCATCCCGGCTGGGACCATCACGGCAGCTTGCCCAGCTCGATCAAGCGACAGTGTGCCGATGTCGATCGCGCGGGGTACGGCCTCATCACCGATCTCAAGCAACGCGGGATGCTCGACGACACGCTGGTCGTGTGGGGGGGCGAGTTCGGACGGACGAACTACTCGCAGGGGAATCTGTCTCTGACGAACTACGGACGCGACCATCACCCGCGCTGCTTCACGATGTGGATGGCCGGAGCGGGCGTGAAGGGCGGGACGACTTACGGCTCCACCGACGACTTCGGCTACAATGTCGCCGAGAACCCGGTCGATGTGCATGACGTGCAAGCCACGATCTTAGAACGACTGGGGATCGACCACGAGCGGCTGACATACAAGCACCAAGGCCGCGATTACCGCCTGACCGATGTCAGCGGCAAGGTGCTGCGCGAGGTGCTGGTGTAGGGTGGGGCCAGGCAGGAGTCCCCTCACCCTCACCCGCTCACTTTGTGCCGCGTGAGGGATAAGAATAGGCGTCTGCGATCAGAGATCACCGCGAGTTGAGCCATGCTCCGCGGCCTCCTCGCTACTGCTTGCTGCTACTTAATCCTCAGCCCGTCCATCGGCGCTCATCTTGACGATGCGCGGATCGAACCGAGCGACGACTTCGACGAGGTCTTGCTGGGCGGCCATCACTTCTAGGATGTTCTTGTAGACGTAAGGGACTTCATCGGCCCCGGCTGAGATCACGTGGACATCGCGCCTCGCGAGGTCTTTCTGTACGGTGCGGAAGTTGTACTTCTCCTTCGCCGCCGTGCGACTCATCCGGCGCCCGGCTCCATGTGCGGCCGACATCAGGCTGTCGGCGTTTCCTTTGCCGCGCACGACGAACGCGGGATCAGCCATCGAGCCGGGGATCACGCCGAGTACGCCCGCTCCGGCGGGAGTCGCACCTTTGCGATGCACGATCACGTCACGACCGCCGTGCGTTTCCTTCCACGCGAAGTTGTGATGGTTCTCGACTCCCGCGATGACTCGCGCACCGAGCAGCTTTGTTACCAGTCGATGAATGACGTTGTGATTAGCCGCCGCGTAGTCGCCCATCAGGTTCATGGCCGCCCAGTATTCCTGACCGGGCTGATCGTCGAGACTCAGCCACGCGAGACGGCCGACATCGGCGTACCGCTTCGGCAGCAGGTTGCGAGCGATGTTGCTGTAGGTGTCGCAGACGGCGGCTCCCGTGCCGCGACTGCCGCTGTGACTGAGCAGCGCGACGTACTCGCCCGCGTCGAGATTTAATTCGTCGTCGCGTTGTTCGAGCGTGAAGAGACCGAACTCAACGAAGTGATTTCCCGAGCCGGACGTACCAAGCTGCCGCCACGCCTTGTCGCGGTTCTCGCGCGTGACGCGGCAGACGGACCAGTCCTGATCCATGACGGGGTGTTCCTGTGGCTTCTCGTGGACGGAGCCGACACCGAAACGAGTTCCGTTCTCAATCGCCTGCCGGAGCCGAGCGACGTTCTCGGTGAGTTGACTCGTCGGCAGATCGAGGACCGACAACTTCATGCGACAGGCAATATCGACGCCGACGGCATACGGCACGACGGCGTTGTCCAGAGCCAGCACTCCGCCGATGGGTAGTCCGTACCCGAGATGCGCGTCGGGCATAAGCGCCGCGCCGACAGCCATCGGGAGCGCGCAGGCATGTCGCATCTGGCCATGACAGGCGTCGTCGATGTCGTCGCCCCAGGTCCGGTACGTGATCGGCTCGGGCGGAACGAAGTTGTTTGCCTCGATCAACTCCCGTGCGAAGCGGCCGAAGTACGGATCGGCCTCGTGAGCGGACGGCTCGGTGAGAATCTGCGCGATCAATTGCTTGACCTCGTTCCCACGCAAGTCGCCCTGCTTGGCGGCGAGTTGGATTCCCTCGATGACGCTCGCCAGACATTCATCTGGGACACCGAGTTTGCGAAGTTGAGTTGTGTTCATAGTGGAGCAGTGGACAGGAGTCAGGGGGACAGGTGTGGCGTGGTCAGAGGGAACAGGACAGACGGTGTTTGAAAAAGGTTCGCCGGTGGCTGAATCCGTGCTCCGTCGTTTAAGGCGACCGGCAAGACTTGTCTGACCCACACCCACCCGAAGTGTGAACGAGGGCGAAGTCGATCGACGACCTCGTTCACACTTCGGGTGGGTGTATTCGGGTAAATCATTTCTTGCCGGTCGCCTAACCGCGTGGGCTTGGTAACTCAAACCGGCCGGATCTATTCCAAGTGGTCCTCTCCAGCATGGCCATTCTGGCTAGCTTGATAGCGGCGAACGGCGTCTTCCAACTGCTTGCGTTGCAGTCGGAGCTGGATGTTGGCGAGGCTGGAATAGGCTGACGCGGAGAGCCAATCGCCAAGGGCCATCAGGACCGACCACGCGACGAGGATCAACACCACGATCCAGTAAACGAAGAACAAACCCGGTCGACCGCGAAAGAATTGTTCGAGCTGGTCGCCGAGTGGGATCATGATGCCGACGATCCCGAGCATCCCGCTGACCTGCAAACGGCGACGAACTTGTCGGTCAGCAAACGTCTTCGCGAGCGGGTCGTCTTCTAGCAACTCCGACAACCCACGGCGACTCTGGATTTGTAGCCACGCCGAGACGAGAGCAAACCCAAGCAAGAGCACTCCGACGATCAACGCGGGAATGGTATCGGCGGCAATTCGGAGAGGCGGCATGGGGCGGGATGTTAGGCGAGCGGCGGAAAAAACGTTACTCAACAGGGAGCGGACTCTCTGCTATGGGTTGCCGTCGTCGGAATACCCCGGTGGGACTTGGTCCGAGCGAAACCGTTCTTCCGTCCACGGGTCGCCGTGCATGTGATAGCCCCCCTCTTCCCAATAGCCGGCTCGGTCTTCGTCAATGAGTTCGATGGCCGAAATCCACTTCGCACTCTTCCACGCATAAAGCTGCGGGACGAGTCCGCGCACGGGTCCGCCGTGTTCCACTGAGATCGGCTCGTTGTCGTGAAGGTCGGCCAACAGACAGTCGGGTTGGAGGAAGTCATTCAGCGGCAGATTAGTTGTCCAGCCGTTGTCGTATCCGTGGCAGACCACGAATCGAGCTTCGGGCTTCACGCCTGCGCGGTCCAGCAACGCGCGCGTCGCCACGCCCTCCCAAACATTGCCCAAGCGAGACCACTTCGTCACACAATGAAAGTCGGAGAAAACCTTCACACGCGGCAGCGCATTGAAGTCGGCGCGAGTCAGCGTCAAGGGGCGCTCCACCAAGCCGAACACGCGGAGTTGCCAGTCAGCCAGATCGACCAACGGCGGGCCGAAGGCGTCGAGTACAGGCCACTTGCGTGTGCGAGATTGTCCCGGCGGGATGCGATCCTCGCGACGCGTATCCGGGCTGATGATGAAATTGGACGGGCAGTCTTCGGGGCGAACGGGATCGCCCGATTGGTACTTGGAGTCTTCGAGGACGGACATGCGGCGGGTCTCCACGGCGCGAGGTGAAGTGGGGCAATTGAATATTCGGTTTGTATGCCTCACGCAGCCATGAGTGAGGCATATGCGGCCGGCTACTTTCGTAGGGTAAGCCTCTGGCTTGCCCATGCTTTTCGAGGGCAAATCGCCGACGGGCAAGCCAGAGGCTTACCTTACCAAAGGTCTCATCCACGGCCGCGCGGATTGTAACTACGTCGACGGACATCGCGAGCGGCACGCGGGTTGCCTGAATGGACTCGAAGCGGGCGGCAACGGATCGAAGACCCGCCATTGACCGGCTTTCGGCACGCCAATAGACTTCGCCGCCTCAGTGGGTTACGTCATTTTTTCAGTGTGAAAACGCGGGTTTCCGCCGCTCAGTCTGACAGGTTTTGCGAGTGCCTCGCGGCCTCAAGCCTGTCGGTTCGGCAGGCTGTTTTTCGTACTGGTGACGAGCGAGAAACAACGGAGCTGGCTCGACGCGTCCCCGCGTCATTTCAACGGATGAATCATGGAATTCCTCGACAAGATGGGTGATGCGGTCAACGTGGTTCTCGGAGGTGCCGAGCGACTCATCACCGGCATGTTCGGTTCGTCGAACGAACGTCGAGTGAAGGCCATCGGTTACACGCGGAACAAGCAAGGGCAGGCCATCATCCTCCCCGGTTCGATTTTGGATCGGATCAACCAGCTTGAGCCGCAGTTGGAACTCCTCTCCGATGGCGAATTGCGCGAGACCGCTTCTCGTCTGAGACGGCGACTGGCAGATGGACAGACGTTGGATGATCTCGTCCCCGATGCTTTCGCTGCCGTGCGTGAAGCGGGCAAACGTTATTTGAAGATGCGTCACTACGACGTGCAGATGGTGGGCGGCTACATCCTGCATCAGGGGATGATCGCCGAGATGGTCACCGGGGAAGGCAAGACGCTGGTCGCGTCACTCCCCGCATTTTTGAATGCGGTGGTCGGTTCCGTTCACGTCATCACGGTCAACGACTACCTGGCTCAGCGCGACATGGAATGGATGGGACCGCTGCACATGGGGCTCGGCCTGACCATCGGTGCAATTCAGTCCAACACCGGTCATGACGAAAAACAAATCGCCTACGGCTGCGACATCACCTACGGAACGAACAACGAGTTCGGCTTCGATTACCTGCGCGACAACATGAAGTCGTTCAAGTACGAGCAGGTTCAGGGACGGCTCAACTACGCGATCATTGATGAGATCGACAACATCCTGATCGACGAGGCCCGCACGCCGCTCATCATTTCTGGGCGCGCCCACGACGACGTGTCGAAGTATCCGGTGGCCGACAAACTGGCGAGACAGCTTAAACGCGACCTGCACTTCGAGCTGAAGGAAAAGGAACACTCGTGCCATCTCACCGAGTTGGGCGTGCGCTACGCGGAAGAACTTGCCGGAGTGGAGAGCTTCTACACGGCGGGCAACATGGAGTGGCCGCATCTGATCGACAACGCCCTCAAGGCGCATCATCTCTACAAAAACGATGTCAGTTACATCGTGCGCGACGATGAAGTCATCATCATCGACGACCACACCGGCCGCATGATGGAGGGACGCCAGTGGAGCGACGGCTTGCATCAAGCGGTCGAAGCGAAAGAGCGGGTGAAGGTCAAAGAAGAGACGCAGACGCTGGCCACGGTCACGCTGCAAAACTTCTTCAAGCTGTACCGGAAGCTGTCGGGCATGACCGGAACCGCGATGACCGAGTCGTCCGAGTTCCTGAAGATTTACAAGCTCGACGTGGTGACGGTGCCGACCAACCGGCCACTCAAGCGAATCAACTTCCCGGACGCGATCTATCGCACGGAACCCGAAAAATGGGACGCCGTCGTCGAAGAGATCAAGGAAGTTCACGAAACCGGACGCCCCGTGTTGCTCGGCACCGTGTCGATCGAGAACTCGGAAAAGCTGAGTGGCAAACTGACTCGCAACGGCGTGAAGCACAACGTGCTGAACGCGAAGTATCACGAACGTGAAGCGGAAATCATCGCTCAGGCGGGTCGCATGAACGCCGTGACGATCGCCACCAACATGGCCGGACGCGGCACGGACATCATTCTCGGCGGCAACCCCGAATACCTCGCGTGGGATGAACTCAAGCAAGAGGTCGATGAGGACGGAAACCTGAAGTACCCGTCGCGGCTCAATGTCTCGAAGGCCGTCTGGGAAGAACGAACTCGCCAGATCGCGGTTCGGGAAGGAATGGCCGACGAAGGCAAAAAGGTGGCCGAGGTCGGTGGCCTCCACGTCATCGGCACCGAGCGGCATGAATCGCGGCGCATCGACCTTCAGTTGCGTGGCCGCGCCGGTCGCCAGGGAGACAACGGTTCGAGCCGCTTCTTCCTGTCGCTCGAAGACGACTTGATGCGGAAGTTCGGCGGTGAGTGGGTCAAGAATTGGCTCGCCGCACTCGGGATGCAGCCGGGAGAGCGAATCGAAAGCAAGATGGTCACGCGGCAGATCGAAGGCTCGCAAAAGAAGGTCGAGGAGCGACACTTTGAACAGCGCAAGAACCTGCTCGAATACGACGAGGTCATGGACGAGCAGCGTAAACGAGTCTATTCGTACCGACAGGCGATTCTCGAAGGGGCCGACTGTCGCAAGTTGATCATGGCTGAGATCGACAAACAGCTCGCCCACTGGACGGAGCATTTCCTGAAGCCGACCTATCGGTGGGAGACCGTCATCGAATGGGCCAGGCTTCGCTGCGAACTGGAACTCGAACTGCGGTTCATCAAGGACTACGAACCGCACGACTTGATCGAGTACCTCAAAGATCAGGCTGATCGTGATGCCGACGCGCAGATCAAAGAAAAGATCGCGGAGAACCTGCCGAGCGAAGTCGAAGACGACCGGTTGCGAAACTGGCAGGCGATGGCACTCTGGGCCAACCGACGCTATGGCCTGAATACCAATGATCGCGAACTCAAAAAGGTCGGTTTGGACGACATGCAGTCGTACCTGTACCAGCGAGCACTGGAAGCCATCGGTCGGTTCGACTTCTCTCCCGTCACAACTTTCTTGCAGCCCGAATGGGGTCCGCAATCGCTGTCGAACTGGGTGAAGCAACAGTACCTCGTCGAGATTCCGTTCACGGCGTTTGTGGGTCAGTCCTATGAGGACGCTGCGGCCATCATTCGACAACAAGTCGTGGAACGGTATCGCCGCAAGGAGATCGAATTTCCCGTAGCGGTCGGGATGTCCCACTTCATGGCTCAAACACAGCAAGGCGGCGGCGAGCGCTACAACCGGGCCGGTCTCGCCGAGTGGGCCGCGGATCGTTTCGACGTGTCGCTGCCGGTGGAACAGCTTGAACCGAAATCTCGTGACGACATTGCCCATCTGTTAATGGATCTCAGCGCCAGGTTCTTGGAGCGAAGCCGCTGCATCGAACAGCTCGAGACCATGCTGAACGCGGCGTGTACCAAAGATCGAACCCATGGCCACGATCGCAATGTCGGGTCCTTCAGACAAACCCCGGTCGCAGATCCTGTGACGAATCCTGCGGCCGCGATTGAGTTGGTCCAGTGGGCCAATCGTGAATTTCAAACGGAACTCGATGCGGAGACGCTTTCCAAATCGAACCGAGACACACTGAAGGGAGCCGTCCGCCAAGCTTACGAACGCCGATATCGGCGCGAGATCTATCAGACCGAACGCTCGGTCCTGGTCGAAATGCTCGACACGCAGTGGAAGGACCATCTGTACTTCATGGACCATCTGCGAGTGGGCATCGGACTGGTCGGATACGCACAGAAGGACCCCAAGGTCGAATACCGAAAAGAAGGAATGAAGGGCTTCGAGCAGATGTGGGATCGCATCGCCGCGCAAGTCACGGGGACGATTTTCCGCGTCGAGACCCAGCTTCCCGAATCGACCGGTTCCGTCTGGCAAATCACCTCGACCGAACACGCCTCGCCGGTGGAGGACATCCCCGACGATCACCCTGCGCTGGCCGGTGGCGGCGGCGTCATGCCGAATAATGGGAACGCTGCGGAACCGATCCGCAACGATGGTGAACGAGTCGGTCGCAACGATCAGTGCCCCTGCGGCAGCGGCAAGAAATACAAGAAGTGCCACGGGGCGTAAGCGAGAATCAGAGCCTGCCGCGCAAGTGAATGGCATTCGACCGCGATGCTTCGCTTGCGTGTCAGGCTTCGACGCGAGTTTGGTTACCACATCACTCTCCGAATACAACTTGAACTCGTCTCGTGAGGGAACGGATGCCCTTCGTCGTCGCTTGGCTGTTGAACGCCGCTTACGCGCTGCTGTTGCTCGCGGTGTCCCCGTTGCTCGTCTATCGCCGCATCGCACACGGAAAGTACCGAGGCGGCTGGCGCGAGAAACTGACCGGTCGTCTGGTGCGGATGCATCCCGAGCGACGGTGCCTCTGGTTTCATGCCGTCAGCGTGGGTGAGGTTCTTCAACTGCAACAGGTGCTCGATCAGACCGCCGCACGGTTTCCCGATGCCGAGCTGTTCATCACGACGACGACCGACACCGGCTACGACGTGGCCCGGTCCAAGTATCCGCAGCACACGGTCGCTTATTTTCCGCTCGACTTCAGTTGGGCCGTGCGTCGCGCGCTCCGTGCGATTCAGCCGAGTCTCGTCGTGCTGGTCGAACTGGAGCTCTGGCCCAACTTCATCGTCGAGGCTCATCGCCAGCACATTCCGCTCGCGCTCATCAACGGTCGCATCGGCGAGAAAAGTTTTCGAGGCTACTCGCGCGTGAAGCCACTGCTGCGGCGAGTCCTCGCGTGCTTCGATCTGCTCGCCGTGCAGAACGAAACCTACGCCGAACGTCTTCGACAATTGGGGGCACCGACCGAGCGAGTCACCGTCACGGGCAACATCAAGTTCGATGGAGTCGAGTCGAACCGCGACAACTCCAAGACGGAAGAGCTGCGTCGGTCGTTCGGGATCGCCCCGCATGAACAGATCTTCATTGCCGGCAGTACGCAGGAGCCGGAAGAGTCGTTCGCAATCGAGACGTGGACGACCTTACAGCGTGAGTTTCCGACACTGCGGTTGATCCTCGTCCCGCGACACAAAGAACGGTTCGAGGCTGTGGCCGAGTTGGTTCGTCAGCGCGGACTGCCACTCGTGCGACGGAGTGAGGGGCATCGTGAGATCGTTGATGAGATTTCTGAGCGGGGTGGCGTCAGCCCCCTGGTTCTTGGGTGTCAGCCCGTTTGCGAAGAGCCAGGGGGCTTACGCCACCCCGCTCAGAAAATATGCACGTCCTCGCTCACGCTTCAGGTTGGTGTGGATGCCGCATCTCCGCCACCGAGCGTGCTGCTGCTCGACACGCTTGGCGAACTCGGCGCCTGCTGGGGACTGGCCGACATCGCGTTCGTTGGTGGCAGCCTGACGAATCGCGGCGGGCAGAACATGCTCGAACCGGCGGGCTACGGCGCGGCGGTTCTCTTCGGGCCGAACACTTGGAACTTTCGAGACATCACCGACGCCCTGCTCTCTCTGCGTGCGGCCCGAGTCGTGGCAGGACCGACGGAACTCACCGCCGCAGTGCGCGACTTGTTACTCGATCAAACTGAAGCGAGTCGCATGGGTGAAGCTGCGCGCACGTTCGTCGGACAACAACGCGGCGCCACGGCCCGCACGGTCGAGCAACTCGAGCAACTCGCGGGACTCGTGGCGGCTGCAACGAGCGATGCGGACAACAGTGCCGCGTCCTCGCGCGCGGCATGAGGACTCAGGGGTTGTCCGAGAATACGGATTGGCTGTAACGGGGTCATGAGTCAAGTTGTGGGTGCCACGGTCACGGCTTTGCGTGGCCGTGTCTTCGCCACGACCAAAGCACGGCGACGCAAAGGCGTGACCGTGGCACCCTGAAAACAAGCGGTTTCTTTCCGGGTAGTCTCTCGATGCAATCGGTGACGTTGCAGGTCGTACTCGTAGCGGGCAGATTACAACGTCCTCCACGACCGACCAGTCGATTGCGTTCACGCTCTTGAGTTCCACCGTTGGGAATCTCGCCATGCTGCTTGCCTGTTCGCTGTGGATTGGTCTCGTCGCGTCGTTGTTGGCTGTGGATCGACCGCCGGAAGTGACGAGTGAGAAAGGGATGGTGGTGAGCGTCTCACCCGAAGCGAGCGACGCTGGGTTGGACATTTTGAAACAGGGTGGCAGCGCGGTCGATGCGGCGGTGGCGGTGGCCCTCGCACTGGCGGTGACGTTCCCCGAAGCGGGCAACATCGGTGGCGGCGGCTTCATGATGGTCTGGCCTGCGAACGCGAAGGGTTCCGATCAACCGGCGCAACCCGTCTGCATCGAGTACCGCGAAACATGCCCCGCCGCGTTGAAACGCGACTCGTTCGTCAACGAGCGGCGGCAAGAGGGACATCACACGATCGGCATTCCTGGCACGGTGGCCGGTCTCGCGCTGGCTCATGAAAAGTGTGGAAAGCTTAAGTGGGCGCAGGTCGTTGCCCCGGCGATCCTTCTCGCTCACGAAGGTTTTCACATCGACGCCGCTTTGGCCTCCGCGTTGAATCGCATGGCCGGTTCTCCGACAGCCAACTTTTCTGAGTTCCGGCGCGTGTTCACGAAGCCCGGCGGCGGTGAGTGGCAATCGGGAGACCGGCTCATCCAGCGCGAGTTGGCTCAGACGATGAAGACTCTCGCGGACGACGGGCCGGACAGTTTCTATCGCGGTCGCATTGCCGAGCAGATCGTGGCAGAGATGCAGGCCGGAGGCGGCTTCATCACGCGCGAGGACCTCGCGGGTTATCGCGCCCATGTGCGGAAGCCAGTCAGCACGAGTTATCGTGGCTACGACATCTACGCACCGCCACCGCCCAGTGCGGGAGGAACGCAACTCATGGAGTGCCTCAACATTCTCGAACAGTTCGACGTGAACGGCCTCGGGCCGAAGTCACCGCAGTTCGTCCACGTGTTGGTCGAGTCGATGCGTCGCGCCAGTTGCGACCGCGTTCGTCACATGGGCGATCCTGACTTCACGCCGATCCCAGTCAAGCTGCTCTCGAAAGACTACGCGAAGCAACTCAGCGAACAGCTCGACTTGAGTCGAGCCACGCGCAGCGAGAGCCTTGCGCCCGACATCACGCTCACCGATGAACCGCCATCGACAACGCACTTCTCCATCGTCGATGGCCACTGCATGGCGGTCGCCAACACGTACACGTTGCAGAACAGCTATGGCTCGCGTGTGGTGGTGGGCGGTGCGGGCTTCTTGCTCAACAATGAGATGACCGACTTCAACTGGCGACCGGGCGTCACGACGACGCGCGGGCAGGTCGGGACCGAGCCGAATGTGATGGCACCGGGCAAACGGATGCTCAGTTCGCAGTGCCCGACGCTGGTGTCGCGCGAGGGCAAGCTGCTGTTGGTGACCGGCAGTCCAGGTGGAAGGACGATCCCCAGCACGGTCCTCGGCGTGGTGGTCAACGTGATCGACTTTAGCCTGTCCGCACGCGAGGCTGTCGATGCCCCGCGCTGGCATCACCAATGGCTGCCCGATCGCATCCAGTTTGAACGTCACCCCGCCCCGGACTACGCCGAGTTGCTTCGGCAACTCCAGCAGCAAGGGCACCTATTCAGCGACGACGTGAAGCGACTCGGCGACGGCTACCAACGGCAAGGGGATGCCCACACGATCCTGATCCGTCACGGAGTTCTGCACGGTGCGGCCGATTGGCGCAGGACAGTTGGTAAGGCGGCGGGATGGTAGGGATGTTCGCAGGGTGAACGGCGTCATCGAAACTCGCTTTTCAAGCGTCGTTCGATTCGACGACGCTCCGAATTTCTGAGCCGAGTGGCGTCGGCCCCCCTGGTTCTTGAGCGTCAGCCCGCTTTCAAAGAGCCAGGGGGCTTACGCCACCCCGCTCAGAAATTCAGAAGAGGGCTGACGCCCAGAAGTCACGTTTTGAAATCCGTCGCGTCCCCACTGCCCACTTACTGCCGACATCAACGCGACCCGCGCAGCCTTGGATCGGCTGCGTCGCGGAGGGCTTCGCCGACGAGGTTGTAGGACGTAATCGTCACGAAGATCGCGAGGCCGGGGAAGTGGATTAACCACGGTGCGCGCGTCAGAGCGCTGCGTCCGTCGGCGAGAATGCCGCCCCATGAGGGAGTTGGCACGGTGATGCCGAGGCCCAGAAACGACAGCGCACTTTCGGTGAGAATTGCGCCTGCCACTCCGAACGTCGCCGAGACCAAAACTGGTGCGAGAGCATTCGGCAGGACGTGGCGAAAGATGAGTCGCAAGGGCGAGTACCCGAGTGCCCGGCCAGCCAACACGAACTCTTGATCGACCAGCCGTAGAAATTCACCGCGAACCAGCCGCGCGATCCCCGTCCAGCCGGTCAGTCCGATCACGACCATGATGTTGAACAGCCCCGGCCCAATCAGCGCGACGATGGTCAGGATCAGGAAGAACGCGGGAAAGCAGATCACGACCTCGATAATGCGCGACACGATCAGATCGCACATGCCGCGGAAGTACCCGGCCAGCGATCCCACCACGATGCCAATCGTCACGTAGATCGCCACCGCCACGATGCCGACCGACAGGCTGACGCGCCCGCCCCAGATCATGCGGCAGAGAATGTCGCGGCCCAGTTCGTCGGTACCGAGCCAGTGCGAACTGCTCCAGCGCGAGAGGGGGACGACAGCGGGACCGGACTTCGCACGGCGATACCACGCGGGGGGCTGCGTCTTCCCGGCCAGGTCGTTTTCATCCAAGCCGAATGTCACGGGAGGCCACACCACCGACTGAAACACAACGGTCGCTTTCTTCTCGCCGTCATCGCTGGCCAACACGCCTGACTTGTAGTTCGTCCGATCGACTCGCTGCGGAACGAGACTCCCCCAGGCCAAGCCACAGGCCAAGGGAAGTCCGATCATCACGGCGACGTACCAACCGGTACTCGCGCCGTCGTTCGCGGAGCCACCCCAGCGGCGCAGGATCCGGCTCCAGATCGGCCACGTCAACACGAGTACGTTCGCGACGAGAAACGCGATGTCCGACCAGATCATCGACGCCAGCACCGGCCAATGCGTGCGCGTCACCAGCGTGACATCGCGTCCATCGAAGTCGGATCGCAGTTCGCGTTGAAGGGACTTGAGTTCGCTCGCCACGAGTACCGCGTCGGGCTTGCTGAGCGTTTGAACCAGCCGCACGCCGAGGTCTCGCAGCTTGATCGACTGTTCGGCTGGAAGGGCGGACGACATGAGCGAGACCTGCAATCGTGTTGCCTGCTCTAGGTCTTTGAGTTTGGACGGAGACGGTTCGGCCTGCGAGCGAAGTTCGCTCAACTGCCCGATCGCACCGCGCAGAGTTCGCGCCGCCTCTTGGTACTCGAACCGATTGAAGCCGACGTAGTACAGCGGCCGGTCGTTGGCGATCAGCGGCGCGAAGATGCTGATGGTCACCAAGCTCAGGATCACGCACGCCGCCACGACAGCGAGTCGTCGCTTGCCAAACTCCCGCGCGATCAGCTCCCACTGACTCTGCCCGCGGCTTCGAGTCGGCTTGGTTGCCACCGTCACGGGATCCGTTTGGCTCAAGTGATTCCTCACCGCTGGTTCTGTCACAAATGCTCCTTCCAAACTGAAGCCGCTCCGTGAGCTGTCTGCTGAAGAACCGTAGGGTAAGCCTCCGGCTTGCCCTACTTTCAACTGCATTTACGGGCAAGCGAGACGCTTACCCTACGATTTTCAAACCTTCGCCCGTTCCAACGCGAGTTGTTTGACGGCGCGGAGGTCGAGTTTTCCGGTACCGAGGACGGGGATCTCGGTGACTTCGATGAAGCTGTCTTGTGACGGAATGAAGAGGTTGGGGAGGTTGCACTTCGACAGTTCGTCGATGATTTGCGAGACCGGTTTCGAGAGCGGTCGGTGCAGCACGATCAGGCGTTCGCCCTTCTTCGCGTCGGGGACGGCCGTGACGGCGAGTGGGATGCCCGCGTCGGCGTTGGTCGGATCGTCCATGATTCTGAGCAGACACTCTTCAATCTTGAGATGCGGGACCATCTCACCACCGATCTTCGAGAAGCGGCTGATGCGCCCGGTGATGTGCAGGAAGCCTTCATCGTCGATCAGGCCCATGTCGCCCGTGTCGTACCAGCCGTTTTTGAGGACTGAAGCCGTCTTATCGGGGCGGTTCCAGTAGCCGAGCATGATGTTCGGCCCTTTGATTTCAATCAGCCCCTCGCGGTTCATCCCGAGCGGCTCGCGCGTGACGGGATCAACGGCACGGGCGACGACTCCCGGCAGCGGCTTGCCGACGGTGCCGAGCTTCGTTCCTTTTTGAGTGACCGCGTCGCAGCGATGGTCGGGAATGTTGACGGCCGCCGGGCCGGAAGTCTCCGTCGTGCCGTAGCCCTCGGACGGGAGAATGCCGAACTTGTCGCGGAACTGCTCGGCCAACTCGACCGGTAGTTTCTCGGCACCGACGACGACCAGATCGAGCTTGCTGAACTGCTCCTTCTCGACCCGCTTGATGTACCCGCGCAGAAAGGTCGGTGTGCCGAACAGGATCGTCGCGCCATGGTCTTGTGCCAGCTTGCCGATCTCGCGCGCATCGAGCGGGTTGGTGTGATAGACGACTTTCGGAGTCAGGATCATTGGTAGCCACAGCGTGGCTGTGTAGCCGAGCGAGTGGAAGATCGGGACGACGCCGAGCACCACGTCGGTCTCTTTGATCTGCACGACTTGATCGACGCCATCGACGGTCGCCGACATGTTGTGCTGCGAGAGGACCACGCCCTTTGGCTCACCTGTCGATCCTGACGTGTAGATCGTTGTGATCGGATCATCCATGCGCACGCGAGTCAGCCCGAGGCACCACTCCAGCATCGAAGCGGGCAGCATGTAGGTGCCAATCGCCGCGAGCAATGTGTCCACGCTGCGGACCTGCTCCTTCATGTCTTCGAGGAACACAAATGGCACGTCGAGAGTGAGCGGCTTCTTCTCCAGCAACTTCTTGCTCGTGATGACCCGCTTCAGCCCGGCGTCTTTCACACAGTAGTTGATGTCTTTTTCGGACATCGTGTAGTTGAGGTTCACCGTGACGCGACCGGCCAGCGTCACCGCAAGGTTCGCCAGCGCACAGCCAGCGGTCGGCGGGAGCAGGATACCGACGTGCTGTTCGTCGGGCGACAGGATGTCCCGCAGCAGGACGCGACGCAGGGCGAGGACCGATGCGAGCAATCGGCCTCCCGTCAGTTCGGCTCCGCCCGAGTCGGCCATGCGGACCCTTTTCAGCGTCTTTTTGCATGAGCGAATGAAATGGCGGGCGGGTGTCAGCTCTCGCGGTTTGTCGATTTCCACAGCATCGGCTCCCAATTCTTGAACGGCGAAACGGACTTCAGCGGCACTCTTCGGTTGCGAAATGGGCTGGCCAAAATGAATCGACACGGGATGCGGCCAGAGACGCAGCCGCTTCTTAAAAAACGCGCCGCCACGAAAACTGAAGCTGCTTCCCCACAGACCGTGGAGGTAAACCGGGATGATCGGTGCGCCGGTCCCCTGCAAGATTTTGAGCATCCCCGGCTGAAAGGCTTGAAGCTGGCCAGTGCGGGTCAGTTGTCCTTCCGGAAAGATGCAGACGAGACTGCCGGTGTTGAGGGCCTCGCGTGCGGTTCGCAAGGATTGAATGAGCGACTTCGGACCGCCATCGGCCTTGATCGGGATGACCTCGTAAATCCGAGCCAGCCAGTTCAGCTTCGGGTTGTTGACGAAGTCGGCATAGACAATGAAGCGGGTCAGTCGCGGGATGTGCATCATCAGCATGATGCCGTCGATGAACGAGACGTGATTCGGAGTGATCATCGCCGCGCCGGACTTCGGAATATGTTCGAGACCATACACGCGGACTCGATAGACCGTGTGACTGAGCAACCACACCGCAAACCGAATCGTCGCCCCCGGCAACAGCCAGATGATGTAGGCGGCGACGGGGATCGTCCCCAGACCGGCGAGCATAAAGATGAAACTCGGTGACAGTCCCAGGATGTTCCTCAACACGTAATACAGCCCGGTCACGCCCAGCATTCCCGAGAACGCGAGAAAATTCGTCGCCGAGACCACTTGCCCGAGATGCTTCGGTTCCGCCCGCTGCTGTAAATAGGATTCGAGCGGCACGTCGAACAGTCCCGCGCACGTCCCCAACGCGAACAACGAAACGCATGACGCGACGAACGCGAAGTCGGGGGAGGTGTCACCGTACCAACCGGCCACGCAAAGCATCATCGACCAAAATGCGATTCCCAACGCACCGAGTGGCACGATTCCCAGCTCGACATGTCCGTTCGACCACCAGCCCGCCAACATGCTGCCGATCCCCACGCCCAGCACCAGTGACATGCCGAGCCAGCCGATGGAATCCTGCGTGAGTCCCAAGTCCGCCTCGCCCAATTGGTCCATGTTCGTGAGGGCCAGCGACGACAGCGTCCAAAAGAAGGCGATCCCCATCGCGGCTCGCAGCAGCGGACGATCACTCTCCAAATGACGGAGGGATGTGAGCGTCTCAGCCCAGGGATTTCGAGGCATCCGCAATGTGGGATCCGCCGCAGGCAACGGGCGGATGCCTAGACTGAGCAGCCAACCGATCACCGCGATGGCCAACACTGTTACTACCGCAGGCAGGCTCGATGCGACGGTGATGTCCGAGTCGGCTGTCGGTTGGATCCAACCGGCCAACTGGTATCCCAACAGCAACCCAAACGCGGCGGGAACGACTGTCATCAGGCCCATCAAACCGTTGGCCTTCGACAACTGAGATTCTTCAACCTGCTCGGGAATACAGCCTGATTTCGAGGGCGAGAACAGCGCGGCCATCGCTCCCGTCAGAAAGACCACTCCCATCAGCATCTTGATCTGGTCCGACAAAATAGCGGCGAACCCGAGCAGCATGATGATGATCTCGGCCACCTTGCAGACGCGAATCACTCGCGTCTTGGAATAGCGATCGGCGAGATATCCCGCTGGCACGGCGAGCAACACAAACGGGATCGTGAACAGCGCCATGCCGAGCGACAACGCAACTGTTGCACCGAGGACCGGCTTTGCAATCGCGACGGCCATCCACTTGAACGTGTTGTCGTTGAGGACCGTTAAAAACTGAACGGCCATCAGGCAGAGAAAACTCGTCGAACCAATCGATCCGTGCGGCGTGAGCGTTTGTGGACGATCTTTCATCCACTCGGCCCGGTTCAGTTCGTCGGCAATCTGTTGGTCGGAGGCGGCAGCCGGTTGAGTCTCGTCAGCGGGCGAAGGTGTTCCATTCGGCCGCCACCCCGCTTCCGTGGAGCCGATGCTCTCAGAAGTTTTGGGAGTGTGGTCGTTTGAAGAGTCAGTCATTCGTAGATTCCAACGTGACAGTGCATCCCTGCGGTCGTCGCTCCGTGAAACGGCCCGCATGTTCTGGGGCCTCGAAGTGGGCGGAACTATCTCGAAAGTCCGGTCGTTTGAGAAGCGAGTCTCTACGAGAGTGCAGGCGGAGCCAAAGTGGCAATGTCACGCGCGTTGTGTACGAATCTTCCAACGTTAGAGTATGACCTTGGCTGAAGACTGGCCGAACGACAAATGTCGCCGTGATGTAGGGCGGTCACTCTTGCCCGTCGTTTCCAAAAGACGGGCAAGAGTGACGTTGCCGACAAAAATCGCCTTCATCGCTCCGCGTGAAGTCAGCCGAGTCACCAGCGACCCGGACACGCGGGAAATAGCTTCTTCACCGTTCGGCTCTCTTCAAGCGGAGTGATGAAGGCGACTTTTGGCGGGCGCATCAAGAGGGCCCGTCCCACATCCGTGACAACGCCCCAAAATAGGAATTGCAGACAACCATGTCAGGCTTTCGTTACGACACCGTTTCTGAACCCACTCCGTCGCGGGGTCGCTCGTTTTTGATGGGCATCGTGATCGTCGGTGTGCTCGGGATTGGCTTTGCCTCGATGCTTAAACAGTCAATCCCGCCCGCACGATCGACTTCACGTCTGGTCGGCACGCAGGCCCCCAATTTTGAAGTCGAAGGCTGGCTGAATGGGCCGGGGCCGACGGGCGACGAACTGCGAGGCCAGGTCGTCGTCGTCGATGCGTGGGCGTGGTGGTGCGGTCCGTGCCGGATGGCCGCTCCCGACATGATTGCCCTCGAACAGAAGTACCGCGATCAGGGCGTTGTGTTTCTCGGGCTGACGAGCGAAGGCTCCGACACACTCGCCAAGAGCAAGCAGTTTCTGTCCGCCACCAAGATCAACTGGCCCAATGGATATGGGGCACGTCGCACGCTTCAATTGCTCGAAGCCGATTCAATCCCGCACGTCACCATCATCGACCGTAAGAACAACATCGAAGACATCATCATGGGCGCAGGCGGAGACTCTCACCATGATATTGAAGTTGCGATCCAGCGCGCCTTGGCGAAGCAGCCGTGACTGACTCCGCTCACAACTCCTTTGAACCCGGAAAACCCTCCTGTGACATCAGCGATCTGATGTCCAATGCTGCTCCAGACGCTTTTGGAACTCATCCAAAACTCGCCAGCAAAACTCGCCGTATCGTGGCGACAAGTTTCGGATGCGGTGTCTTGGCCCTACTGCTCGTAAGAGTGATGTTCATGTTCTGGACGCCGAACAAAGTCGAGCGACTTGATGGCGGTAGGCTCTCGCCTTGCCCGGCCTCACCGAACTGTGTTTGCTCGCAGGACGACGAGATTGCTCACCAGATCAAACCATTGAGCTTCACAGGGGGGCCGCGCGAAGCGTGGCAGCGACTGACCTCGGTCGTGACACAACTCCCGCGCACACGGATCGTCACAAATGGCTCGACATACCTGCACGTCGAATTCACGACGCGGTTACTGCGATTTGTGGACGATGTCGAGTTTCTGCTCGATGAGACCGCGGCGGTGATTCACGTCCGCTCGGCGTCGCGCGTCGGTCATTCGGATCTCGGCGCGAACCGCGCTCGGGTCGAGGCCATCCGGCAGCTGTTCGAGTCATGAGGCAACTCATGCAAACGCGACTATCGCGAGTCCTGACCACGGGCGACGATGACATCCGCGTGGTTCACGGAGAGTCGTGGCGGTGTCGCGGGATGATCGTGTCGGACGAGATTCAACTCGGGTGATGCGGAAGTCTGCGAGAACTCCGGATCCCACGAGGGTGGCGGGACGCGATTGATGCGACGCATCCGGTGCGGTTGCAATTCGTGCCACAGATTGGCGCAGCCACACATCGTGATGCTCAGTACGGACAGGCACAGAATGTTTCGGTACGCACGCATCAGCCGAGTTCCTCGTGGGGCATCATCACCGGCGGCGAACATGTCCCTCGCGCGGTCAGCAATGAGACATCTGAGCGGGGCGGCGTAAGCCCCCCCGGTTCTTGGGCGTAAGCCCGCTTTGAAAGAGTCGGGGGGCTTACGCCGCTCCGCTCGGAAACCTCTTACTTTGAGTCACGTAAGGTCTAGTTTCGCCACGCAGTCTCGCCTAGACCGGTTCGGGTGTTCTGAGCCAGAGAAAAAGCGGTGCGACGGCAAAGTTCCCGCAGTTCGGCAAGCTGTGCCGCAAGGGGGTCTGCAAGAAAATCTCATCACAATGCGAGGGCAGAGGCGGCATCAGTGTTGAGACGCAGGCGGACCGTCTTCCGGCAGGCGGCTGGGGTAGCCGTACAAGTCGAACGAGGGCTTCCAAGCTTCGTAAACGCGTCGCATCAGAGCCTCGGCCATTTCAAACTTGTTCTTCTTGTACTTCAACAGCTCGGGGAGTTGCTGCTGGATTTGAGGCTCCACGAGCGGCCAGCCCGTCAGGCCGAGCTTCTCGTAGACAAGCTTGATCTGCCCGAGCGGATCGGCTTCCAAGTCCTCGAACCGGACCTCATGCAATTGGCCCGCTGGGATCAGATGCTTGGTGCTTTCGTATCGCTCGAAACAATGTGAGTACGTGTGCAGGACATCGTCTTCGAGCGAGTCGTAATAAGGTTCGCCGAGGCCGTTTTCGAGGAACAGGGTCCGACGCAAATGGACACCCGAATTGAAGACGGCGTACGGATCGCGATAGATGTAAACGAACTTCGCGTTCGGAAACATTTCGAGCAGCAGCGGAACACGGTACGTGTGTGGTGGCGACTTCAACACGATCGGCTTGTTGGCCCGCATCGTCAGCTTCTTCATGAATCGCAGAACGGCGGACTGCCAGTATTGTCGTTCTGCGGGCGTTACGTCCGTCATGTCGAAGAAGCGTGCGTACTTGGAAGGGTCCTTCTGATGAGCCAGCATGAGGTACGGCGACATCTTCGTCATCAACACGAGAGCCATTTCGTCTTCTTGAGGAAGCGCCCAATCGTTGGCCATGTTGTCCATCGGCCGAGTCTTCGAGAGGGTCCACCGCGTCAGGTGCGTGACCCACGATTCCGTCAGCAGGAAGTTGTCCGGAGCGACACATTGAAAGAGGTTGGAATACGTCAGCCCCGGATCGAGCGTCATCAGGTTGTGCAGCAGTGTGGTTCCGCTACGCCAGTGACCGAGGATGAAAATCGGAGGATGCTCGATCTTCTGTCGGGCAATCCGGCGACCGTAGACCACCCACTCCAGAAAGTTGCTCAATGAATTCAGCGGGGCAAGCGCCGTGATGGAGGCGATTCTCAACCACTGCCGCCAACTGATTGGCGGACGACTCGCCAACAGCCACAGCCAGAATCCCAACCCGGCTCCATGCCAAATGCAGAGCAGGCCGCGTGCGTTAGGCTTGGTCGGGACCGCCTTGGCCGGAGATGTCGGCACGGGGCGAACAGGATCGCCGGAGGAACTTGGGGAAGGCATGGTCACTCGACGCGATTCCTCTCAGCAGACAAGATTGTACGCGGGACGCAAGCAACTCATCGAGAGAACTGACACGCCGTTTGACTACCGGCACGAATCGTTTCACGCTTCGTGCCGGTACTCTGGAAACGGCTTCAAACCAAGATTGCGAACGCCGCAGAAAGTGCGGCAGAGCCTAGCAGGATCACTGAAACCGTGCGAGAGCGGAAACGCCTTGTTGGGTCTGCGAAATCTGTAGGGTGGGACCAGCGGCGCTTCGCCGCGCCGGCCCACCCTACAGATTTCTCGATGTTGTTTGCTTGAGGGTGAGCCGGCGCTCGAAGCGAGCTGGTCCCACCCTACGTTGACACAGGCGATGGCTCTAATGTGATGTGTAAATCCGAGGAACAAACATTGATGAATCGACTCACGGCAGCAGTACTCACTCCGACGGGACGCGGTGCGGTGGCGACGATTCGTGTGGCGGGAGATCTCGCGCAGCTCGATCTAGTGGCACCACTATTCCTGGCTGCGAATGGTCGGTCGTTGATGGCTCAGGTGCCGCGTCGGATCGCATTTGGCCAGTGGGGGCGGGGCGCGACCGAGGACATCGTTGTGAGTCGACTCGCCGACGACACGCTGGAGATTCATTGCCATGGTGGCGACGCCGCCGTGCGACGAATTCTCGACGACTTGCAACAGCAGACTGGCTGCACCGTTGTGAGTTGGCAGCAGCAGTGTTCTTCCGGTGTCGGGCAGTTCGACGCGGAATGCCTCGACGCGCTGAGCCGTGCCACCACGGAGCGGACTGCCGAAATTCTATTGGAACAATCGACGGGCTTGCTGCGCCGGGCCTTCGAGCGAATGGTCTTCAGCACGCCCGCTGCCGGTTCGGCGCGAGTCGCTGCCGCGATGCCAGCGCAGGATGCAACGTCACGTCAAGAACTGCTCGTCCAGATTGACGACCTGTTGTCGTGGGCGGACTTTGGCCTGCATTTGACTCAGCCTTGGAACGTCGTGCTGACAGGGCGACCTAACGTGGGGAAGTCGAGCCTCATCAATCGCTTGTTGGGGTACGAGCGGGCCATCGTATTCGATCAGCCGGGAACGACGCGCGATGCCGTGACGGCCGACACCGCATTGGAAGGCTGGCCTATTAGGCTGGTTGACACGGCAGGTCTGCGCGACACCACCGAGGAACTCGAAGTGGCCGGGATCGCGCTCGCCCGACAGCGGCTGACAACCGCCGACCTGCGCATCGTGTTGATCGATGTGAGCGAAGCACCGTCCACAGAAGAAGAACGACTACTCGCCGAGTGGCCCGATTCAATTGTGGTCGCTCACAAAGTGGACCTCCCCGAGCGGTGGCCTGATCAATGGAGTGAGCAGTTGCCTCATCGTGTCGTACGCGTGTCTTCCGCGACCGGCGAAGGCATCCACGAATTGCAGCGTGTACTTGTCGAGCGACTCATCCCGCGCGTGCCGCCTCTGGGAACTGCGATTCCCGTCAACGCGAGACAGATTGCGTTGTTGCTCGCGACCCGCACGGCATTGCTTGGATAAAGATCGTAGTACACCAACCCGCAGCGTGAGCGAGGAGGCCCCGTCCACATCCCTCGCTCCCCTCTCTCGTACTCCTCGCTCACGCTGCGGGTTGGTGTGAGAGTGCTGGCCATCGATCAGGGCCGTCGTCCATCTCCCTTGAGGGTGCCCCGGTCACGGAGCTTCGACGTGGCCGTGTCTGAAAGTGAAGGCTGTTCTTCATTCTCACGGCCACGTCGAAGCTCCATGACTGTGGCACCCCATCTTCCAAATTCAAAAAGGCGATGGCCCCGGCCATCCATCGAGTTTGCTCGCTTCGTGACGGATCAGCGGATACCATCCCCTGCTCGTTCACGGCCTATTTTGAGGTCGGACTCTCTTCCCCGCGCCCGCCACTGTTGTGATTGCCCACCATGAATGACTCGCCCGTATCGGCCGTTGATTCGCTGCAAGACTTCCCGCCACATCCGGGGACTCAACAGATGCCTCGCTGGGATGGCGGCGAGCTACCTGAGTCCCCCGTGTTTCGTTGGCGGAACTGGACGGCGATCATTGGCCCGAGCGTCGTCATGGCGGCGGCCGCGATCGGTGGGGGTGAGTGGCTGACCGGGCCGCAGGTCACGGCGCGCTTCGGTCCGGCGCTGTTGTGGCTCTCCGCGTTCAGCATTTTTGGGCAGGTGATCTACAACATTGAGATCAGCCGCTACGCCCTCTACACCGGCGAGCCAATTTTCACCGGCAAGTTCCGCACGCTGCCGGGGCCGATGTTCTGGCTGTGTATTTACCTGGTTCTCGATTGCGGATCGTTCCTGCCCTATCTCGCGTCGAGTGCTGCCATCCCGCTAGCCGGAATGATCTTGCAGCGGATGCCCGACCTGTCCGCCACGGCTCCGCCCGAATCGTTCCTCAAAATCGCGGGGACGAGCGTTTCCGACGCGACGCTACAGACCATCTTGGGCTGCTTCATTTTTCTGGCGGTCTTGCTGCCGCTGCTGGTGGGAGGCAAGGTCTACAACTCGCTCAAAGCGATCATGACTTTCAAGCTGGTCGTCGTGCTCGGCTTCCTCATGATGTTGGCCGTCTTCTACTCCAAGCCCGCAACGTGGACCGAGATCGGCGGCGGCTTCTTTCAAGTCGGAACCGTTCCGATCCAGCGGGAAGGCGATGCCAATAAAAACGGCATCCGCGATGCGGGCGAACCGGAGTTGGGGCCGAACACCGACAACATCTTCTTGTCACTATTTAGCGGACGTGGCTGGCCGATCATCGACATGACGGTGATCGGATTGATCGGTTCGATGGTGGCGATCTCGGGCAATGGCGGATTGACCAACACGCCGATCAGCAACTTCACGCGCGAGCAAGGTTGGGGAATGGGCAAGCACGTCGGCGCGATTCCCAGTGTCGTGGGTGGCCACGCGATTGAACTGTCTCACGTCGGCATGGTCTTCAAAGTGACGCAGGAATCTTTAGTGCGATGGAAGGGGTGGCTCGGCCACGTTCAGCGCGAGCAGCTTTGGATTTGGATGCCCGCCTGCTTCATTGGGATCGCCCTGCCGAGCATGTTGTCAGTGCAGTTCCTCGAACGAGGCACGGTTCTCGCCGACAAGAACCTCGCGGCGGCCATGACTGCGGGCGGCGTTCAAGAAGCGGCCGGGCCATTCTTCGGGCCGATCTTCTGGTTCATGACGATGTTCTGCGGACTTCTCGTGCTGGCGACGAGCATGGCCTCCACTGCCGATGGCGTGTTACGACGTTGGGTGGATGTCTGCTGGACGGCCCTCCCCTCACTGCGAAAATGGGACACGAAGCACATCGGCAAACTCTACTTCGGTGTGCTGTGCGTCTACGCGGCCTGCGGTCTAGTGATGTTGAACTTCGTCAAGGCGGATGCGCTGCTGACGTTTTCGGGGATGCTCTACAACTTCGCGCTCGGCTTCAGTTGCTGGCACGTAGTGGCCGTCAACCGAACGCTCCTGCCACGCGAAATCCAACCGAGTCTGCTCCGCTGTTTTGGACTGTCCCTGGCGGGCCTGTTCTTTTCGGTGGCCGCCATCGCGACCGCGATTGCCGAGGTTCCGAAGTTGAAAAAGCAACTGGGACTGTCGAGCCCCCCCGCCGTCGTGGTGCCCGCCGTACAGTCGCGTTGATTGCCCACGCGGTTAAATGAATCCGTTCCGGCCTCACGTAATCAAGGATGATGATCGCGATGGAAATGCTCAGTCAGTGGATGCACACGCTCGTCGAACTCTTTTGGTGGAGCTTCGAACTGCTGTTTAAACTCGATGACGAACTCAAGAAGATCGTCGCGACGTACGGGGCGTGGACGCATTGGATTCTGTTTGCGGTCATCTTTTGCGAGACGGGCCTCGTCGTGACGCCGTTCCTTCCCGGTGACTCGCTCCTCTTCGCCGCCGGAGCGTTCGCAGCGGATGGGACACTGAAGTTGGAGTGGCTGCTGCCGATGTTGTGTCTGGCGGCAGTTCTGGGTGACGCGGTGAACTACGCACTCGGCCGCTGGATCGGCAAACGAGCCTTCAGCGGCGCGGTCCCGTTCCTCAAACAGTGGCACTTCGAGTACACGCAGAAGTACTTCGACAAGTATGGCAGCCGGACGATCATCGTGGCTCGATTCGTCCCGATCGTGAGAACCTTCGCTCCCTTCATGGCCGGAATTGGGGCCATGGATTATCGGAGATTCGCCCTCTACAACGTGACCGGTGGAGTCATCTGGGTGTTGCTGTTCACCTTGCTGGGATACGGCTTCGGCAAACTGGAATTCGTGCAAAAAAACTTTGAGCTCGTGATGGTGGCCATCGTCTTCCTCTCCCTTATTCCGCCGATGTGGGAAGTGTGGCAACACCGCAAGACGCAGCAAAAGTCCTTGTCGCAAAGCTCCGCCGGTCCACCTCCATGAGATGATTCCCGGCGGTACAGCTCGCTTCAACGTGTCTTCCTATTCGCCGTTCGCGACTTCTGGAGATTTGCCATGCTCACCATGCGATTGCTGATTGTCCTTGTGTTGCTCACTCCCGTCGCGGCGATGGCTCAGTCGAAGCCCAGCGATTCGACTTTCGGCGACGCAGTCATCGAGCGCCACCTCACGCTGGAAGCCGCCCGGCTTGGCGAGCGGGTTCACGAGGGAGCGAACTCGAAAGAGGAGTGGGAAGCCAAACGAAGCGATCTCAAACAACAGTTCTTCGACATGCTCGGGCTGTGGCCGCTGCCGGAGCGGACGCCGCTGAAGGCGAAGGTGACAGGGACGGTTGAGCGGGATGCGTTTCGCGTCGAGAAGGTCCACTTTCAGAGTAAGCCCGGGCTGTACGTGACGGGCAATCTCTACTTGCCGACGAAGATCGAAGGCAAGTTGCCGACCGTGCTCTATGTCTGCGGGCATTCAGGCAAGGGGCGCGATGGCAACAAGACTGCGTTTCAGCATCACGGGATGTGGTTCGCGACGCACGGCTATGCATGCCTCGTCATCGACACGCTGCAACTGGGCGAGGTCGCCGGGATTCATCACGGCACGTACAACCGCGATCGCTGGTGGTGGCATTCGCACGGCTACACGTCGGCGGGGGTCGAGTGCTGGAACGGCGTGCGAGCGATTGATTACCTCGTCTCGCGCCCTGAGGTCGATCCCGACAAGATCGCCGTCACGGGGATCAGTGGCGGCGGCGCGGCGACCTTCTGGATCGCAGCAGCCGACGAACGGGTGAAGGTGGCCGTCCCGGTCAGCGGGATGGCCGACCTCGAAAGCTACGTGACTGACAAGGTCTGCAACGGCCACTGCGACTGCATGTTTCTCTACAACAACTACCGATGGGAATGGTCAACCATCGCCGCGCTGATCGCACCGCGAGCGATGCTGTTTGAGAACTCGGGCTACGACCCGATCTTCCCAATGCCCGCCAACGATCGGATTCGCGCCCGTCTGTCGCACCTCTACCGCTGGTACGAGAAAAAGCCGGGCGACCTGTTCGACATCGGCGTCACGCCGGGCGGCCACAGCGACAACGTCGAGTTGCGGCTGATGGCCTATCGCTGGATCAACAAGCATCTCAAAAACGACAACGCCGAAGTTGCCGAGCCGCCTCTTCCGAAGATCGACGGCAAGGAACTGCGTGTCTTCCCCGAGGAGGCTGATCTACCGCAGGACAGCCTCAACGCGAAGATCGACGAGTCGTTCGTGGCTCTCGCGAAACCATCGACTCCGACCAACAAGGCGGAGTTCGCCGCGTGGTCAAAGTCGCTGCGTGACGGCTTGTTCGAGCGAGTCTTCCGTGAATGGCCCGATCAGATTCCCGCCGCGTCGTTTGTCGATGACCCGGCAGGAGCGGACGCAGACTCCGCGAAGCCGGTTGCCAAGCCGAGATTGTTGCGAACGGAAGACGAAGTCTTGGTGATGCTCAAGCGGCACGAGACGACTCAAGGTCCGAAGGCCGCCGAAAATCAATCGGCCCGGATTTGGTTGGTGGTCCTCAACGCCGACGATCCGGAAGGAGTGTTGCCCGACTGGACGAAGGAAGTCGTCCCGCAAGGCCAGTCGGTGGCGTTGCTGTCTGCACGCGGCTGCGGCGCGACGTTGAAATGGACTCAAAAGAATCCGCCGAACTATGTCGAGCGCGCTCACGCCCTGCTCGGCCGCACGGTCGATGCGGGCCGCGTGTGGGACATCCAAGCGGTCGCGCGCACGCTGCATGAGACCGATTCCGCCGAGCGAACAATCGCCGTCGTCGGCAAGGGCCGCGCGGGAGTCCTCGGCGCGTACGCGGCCTTAAACGAACTCAGCATCTCCCAAGTCATCGCTGTCGAACCTCCGGTCTCGCACCGCGAAGGCCCTCACTTTTTGGGAGTCATGAAAGTCCTCGACATCCCCGACGCGCTCGGCCTGCTCGCCCCGAAGCAACTCACACTCATCGGAGCCAAGGATGCGGAGTTCGATCGAACCGTGGC
This sequence comes from Schlesneria paludicola DSM 18645, assembly GCA_945862235.1. Lineage (GTDB taxonomy): Bacteria > Planctomycetota > Planctomycetia > Planctomycetales > Planctomycetaceae > Schlesneria > Schlesneria paludicola_A. The sequence goes on along the minus strand of CAMAYU010000017.1, from coordinate 9,977 downwards.
TGCGTTCAAGGCGGCGGGTCATGCGGGGCGCGTGCAACGACGCTGAGCAAACGACGTGAGCGTCAGCTCCTCTTCTTCGAGTTCCTCTGAGCGGGGCAGCGTCAGCCCTCCGGTTCTTCAACGCGCAGGACGAGCTGACGCCCAAGAGCCAAGTGCCAGGGGGCTGACGCCTCCCCGCTCAGACGGCCAACGTAAAGGGGCGACGATGATGCGACTCGCTAAACGATTCTGGCTAGCGGTGTTCATTTCGTTGTTGCTGGCACAGCCGTGCATCGCCGAAGACCTGCACGACGACGCTCGTCACGCCATGCAACGGGCGGTCGAGTTCTATTCGACGAAGGTCGCCACGCACGGCGGCTATGTCTACCGCTACAGCGACGATCTGGCGAAGCGCGAGGGTGAAGGAAAGACGGGCCTCGACACGGTCTGGGTGCAGCCCCCGGGAACGCCCTCCGTCGGGATGGCGTTCGTCGAGGCATACGAACTGACGCGCGAGCCGTCTCTGCTGGCAGCGGCCAACGCGGCGGCGGACTGTCTGATGCGCGGGCAACTGCGCAGCGGCGGCTGGAACGCCTCGATCGAGTTCGCGCCCGATGCACGGAAGAAGCTGGCGTACCGAGTAGACGCGGAACGCACCAAGTCGAAGACCATGCCCTTGAACGTCACCACGTTCGATGACGACAAGTCGCAGTCGGCGATGCGGTTTTTGATGCGGTTCGACAAGGTCAAAGGCTTCGAGGACGAGCGGCTCCACGAGTCGATCACGTTTGCCCTCGAATCGACCTTGAAGGCGCAGTACCCGAACGGCGCGTGGCCGCAGGGTTACGCCGAGTTCTCCGATCTCAAGAAGTATCCTGTCAAGAAGGCGAGCTTCCCGGAAACGTGGTCGCGGACGATGACGGCGAAGTATTACCACCAGTTCTACACGCTCAACGACAACGCGCTGGCCGACGTGATTGGCGTGCTGCTGCTCGCCAATGAAGTCTATGGCGACACGAATCAGGAGCTGGCCGCGAAGTGCCGCCGGGCGGCCGAACGTGCTGGCGACTTCCTGGTCCTCGCGCAGTTACCCGAACCGCAGCCTGCGTGGGCGCAGCAGTACGACTTCGAGATGCACCCGTGCTGGGCACGAAAGTTTGAACCGCCAGCCATCAGTGGATTGGAGTCTCAAGGCGCGATCCGCGCTCTCATGCAACTCTACGTCACCACGGGAGACCGCAAGTTTGTGAAGTCGATTCCGCCCGCCCTCGAATACCTCAAACGATCGCGTTTACCCGACGGGCAACTCGCGCGGTTCTACGAACTCCAAACGAACCAGCCGCTCTACGTCACGAAGGACTACGTGCTGACTCACGATGACAGCGATCTCCCGACGCACTACGGCTTCAAGGTGGAAGCGAACTTGGACGGGCTGTCTCGCGAGTTTGAGCGGCTTACCACACTCAGCCCCAGTGAACTCGAAGCCCTCCGTCACCCGAAGCTGAAGAAACCGGGCAAACCCAGCTCGTCATTGACCGAGGAGACTCGCCAGGCCATCGAATCGCTCGACTCGCGCGGCGCGTGGGTCGAGGACGGCAAACTGAAGTACCACGGCAAGCAGGATCACACCCGTCGAGTCATCACCAGCGAACGCTTCATGAAAAACCTGAAGGCTCTCAGCCGGTACATCGCTGCCAGCGAGACTGCTCACTGACATCCTCGTGGCGGGCGGCAACTAAGCGCGAACGGAGCGAACTCGGCCGTCTTCGATTTCCAAGCGACCAGACGCGAAGAGTCGTATGGCGGCGGGAAGGGCTTCGCATTCAGCGGCAAACACGCGGGCGGCGAGTAGGTCGGCGGTGTCGCTGTCGGCGACAGGAACCACGCGTTGGGCAATGATCGGGCCGTGATCGTATTCGTCATCGACAAAGTGAACCGTGCATCCGCTGACCTTTGCTCCGCGAGCCAAGACCGCTTCGTGAACGTGATGTCCGTGAAAGCCTTTCCCGCTGAAGGCCGGAATCAGCGACGGATGAATGTTCATGACGCGACCGGAATAGTCCGCGGGGACCGTGAGTAGCGAGAGGAACCCGCCGCAGACCACGAGGTCCACGGCCGCTTCGCGACACAGCCCAAAGATCGCTTCGCTGAACTCGTTCACGTTGGCGAAGCCCTTCCGTTCAATGACCTCGCATCTCAGGCCGACTTCCTTCGCGCGGGCGATACCACCGCAGTCAGGTCGGCTGGCGATGACAAGTGGGATTGCGGCCGACAGAGTCCCCGCAGTTATTCTCGCCACGAGGTTTGTCAGCGTAGTGCCCCCGCCGGAGATCAAGACCGCCAATCGAATCGGTCGGTCCAGCGGTGCGGAGAGTGGGCGATGGGCAGTCATGAATCCTCGACAAACGATCAAAGTGCGATTTACACGAGGCGATGAAGTCAGACGAGAGGTGGTCGAGACGAAGTACACGATCGCGCCCCAGTCTCAGTCGCGGGGGATTCTAAGGAGACACTCGCAAAAAGCTAAGCGAGTCGGCTGGATATCACTGTACGGCACGGATGGCGACGAACTGATATTCACAGGGGCTCGTCATTCGCCGATTTCGACGATGGTGGTCCGTTGTGGACGGCTTCTATAATCCGTGATCGACCTGCCCAGAATAGTCGCCTGAGTTGAGTGCTCTTCATGACGATGCACGCTGTCCGTCCCGATGTCTCTGACTTAGTGCTGTGCGCTTTTGAGCGGCCGCTGCATCCGGAACTCTTCGTGCATTGGCGTTCCATGGCGTTGAGTAACGGCGCGATGGTGCTCGATGCGCGACTTCATTCGGCGGGACACGTACTCGTGGTGCGAGTCGGTTCTTGGGCGATGACCGAAGTGCTTTCGGATCGTCGCGAACCGTTGCCTCGACACAGCCGCCTGTTCCAGCACCGGCTGCGCGGTTGTCACGATGCGATGGCCGAACTGAGTTCCGGTCTGCGTTACAGCGTCAGCGCGTCGATCGAACAACTCACGCACGCCACGTTTTTACGGCACAACGAAGAGCTGATCGGAGACTGTTTCGCGGCGAACTTGTCCGTCTGCTTTGAGAGCGAGAATCGCTTCAGCCCCGGTGCGGTGAGCCTGCTCAGAATCGAGGCAACTCGCGACAGTCTGCTGGTTCACGCCTTCCACACGTTTCCAGAGCACCTGGCCGTCGTGAAGACACAGTCGCTCTTTGAGCTGATCTGACGTGCTGGGAACGCTCCAAGGCCGCGAGTTTTTCGTAGAACGGGCGGCTCGCCTGTTCTTTTTGTCGAAGAAAAAGGCAGGCGAGCCGCCTACCCTGCGAAAGAGTCACAGCCTCTCCGCGAAAGAACGCTCTCTCGCGGAGCGAAAGGCCACAAACGGCGGAGTTGTTCTTGGACAGGTTCAAAGAACACAACAGGCCGGACTATTAAGCCCGGCCTGTTGTTACCAACGGTTAGGTCGGTATTCGTTACTTCTTGGCGGTCTTGGCCTTCGCCGACTTAGCGGCTGGGGCGGCCTTCTTGACTTCGGTCTTCTTTGCAGCGGGCTTCTTTGCAGCGGCCATATCCGTGGCTCCTTTGGGGAAGAACTTGGGCACCTGCGTTGAAACTGTCGTCTCTCTTTGGCACCCGGTAAGAGAGACAACTCAAAAGTGCGACACTCCAACAAGGAGCGTGAACTTCAAAACTGAGTTACTGTCGAATCAACGGTCGCGATCCTATTGTCGTTTGAAAAAACGGTCAAGCAGAAAATGTTACTCAGCAAGAGATTGTCGAATATGGATCGGCCGTAACTTTCCGCTGAGCAACCTGTCGCCGTGACGCAACTTGTCGCGACACTCGTGAGCGGCCACGACGCTCGATCAACCGTTATCTCGTGGACTGTGTGGTCTGAGTCGTTTGGTTGGGTCGTAACCATCACACTGATTTCATCGGCTAGTCAAGCAGTGGCGGTTTGGTGAATTTCGCGGTTTGTCACGATGGCGAGGGGGAAATGGTCTGCATGGCTGAGGCTTACCACGAAGTTCGGCGTGAATTGCCGATCAGGTCGTTCAGAATCGCGAAGAGCGGAGCCTGTGAATCACCAACGATAGGTCCATGTTCCGCTCCTGTTTCCTTGTCGGTGACCTATCAGTTCAGTCCGCCTCGTGCCCGTTCCAGAGTTGTAATGACGAAACGTTTACTCAGGTCAGACCGCCGAGTTCCTGTACGAGGATTCTCAAAAACGGTTCGACATCCGTGACGAGGCCGATCGTTTGAAAGCTCCCTCGGTCGCTGAGCTTGGTCACCGTCGCGGGGTTGATGTCCACGCAGACCGTTTTTACCCACGCGGGAAGCAAGTTGCCGACCGCGATGCTGTGCAATGTCGTCGCGATCATCAAACAAAACGTGACGCCCTGAACCAACTCACGCATCTGCGTTTGAGCGACTAGCGAGTCGGTGATGACATCCGGGAGCGGACCATCGTCGCGAATGCTTCCTGCGAGGACGAACGGGACGTTGTGTTGCAGGCATTCGTACATGATGCCGCTTGTTAGCAGCCCTTGTTCCACCGCCTGCCTGATCCCGCCGAGTCGCCGCACGCGATTGATCGATCTCAGATGGTGTTCGTGCCCTTCCTCCGTTGTGTCGCCGTGCTGTATCGAGATTCCCAAGCTGGTGCCGAAAAACGACTGCTCGATGTCGTGCGTCGCGAGCGCGTTTCCCGCGAACAACACATGCACGAAGTTGTTGCGAATGAGCCAGCTCAGCAGCTCGCGGCTCCCCGTGTGAATCACTGCCGGACCGGCGACGACGAGAATCTTTTCGCTCCCCTGTGCCGCGCGACGCATCAATTCGGCGATCTCTCTCACCGTGACGTTCTTCGGTTTCTCACTCGAGACCGTGCTGTTCATGAAGCCGAACGAATGTTTGCGATCGAGATCGCGACCCACCGGTGAGACTCTCATTCCGAGTCGCCCGACGACGATCAAGTCGCCGCGCTGCACATCGACCATCGCGACGCAGCGTGCTCGTTTCGTTGCGGAATCCACCGCGATGCCACAGTCCATTTCCTGCCGATCGACACCGATCCAATGTCCCGCGAGGCGGACTTCGGTCGGCTCATTCGTTGTGGCGTAGAAGCCCTCGGGAAACGCACCATTCATGTCGGCCGGTTCGAGTCTGCAGTCGTGGTGCTGCACGGGAACCGCCCCGTGCTGACCGATCGTCCTCAGAATTATTTCGAGGCACGGTTCTGTAGGGGCCGAGACAGTCAGCCGGACATAGCTCGGGTCGTGGCGATTGTGTCCGATGCGAATCTCGTGACTTTGGTACTCGCCACCAAGGCTGGTGATTTCATCGAGCACCTTCGGCAATAACAGGCTGTCGATGATGTGCCCGGACAGTTCGACATCCTCATGAAACGCCGCTTGCGATGGCGTGACTGACCCCTGTTCGTCGGTGAGACTCATGGTCGATGCTCCTCTAGTGTTGATCGTGTGTGTTGCGATCAGACTCCTTGAAATCGCCTGCCGATTCTAGCGGTCTTCCGCTAGGATGCCGCCCCAATTGTGGTGTCGAACATTGCCGCATGGTGTCACTCGGACAACAACCCGAGCGACAGGTCGGCGAGATGAGTTACGTCCCCCCGCAGAAGATCTCTGGATCTGAACGAATGCGAGAAAAGTTGAATCGATCATTGCTTGGTATCGCACTGGTCGGCGTGGGCCGCGCGTGGGAGACACATTATCGCGAGGCTGTGCAACGACTTCGGTCAAAGTTGGCTTTGCGGGCCGTCTGCGATCCCGTGCATGTGCGAGCCGCTTCGGTCGCCGATGAGTTCCGCGCGGCCACGTATTCCAGTCCGTGGAAACTCGCTCAACGGCGCGACATCCAGGCGTGGTTGATCTGCGATCCCGGTTGGTTCGGTACATACCCGGCGGAACTCGCCGTGCGCCGCGACCAGCCCATCCTTTTCGCCAACTGCTTCACCCATGATCCACAGCAGCTCGTGTCTCTGTTCACTCAGTCGATCAACCGCAGTGAATCGTTGGTCGCCGAGTTTCCGAACCGCTTTGCCCCCGCCACCATCAGGCTCCGCGAGTTGCTCGCCACCAAACTCGGTCGAGTGCAGCGAATCGAAATCGATGTTCCGGTCCCCTCGTGTGGTGAGGTAGATCTCGTTCGCTGGCTGTCCGCTGGTCGAGCTTTCTCGCTCGGCCTACTCGATTGGTGCGCGTGCCTCATCGGCAGACCTGTCGCTGAAGTGGACTGGAGCTTGGAGGAAAGCCGCCCGGAACTGCGACTCAGCTTTACATCTGCCACTGACGCATCGAACACGGCAGCGCCGACGGCCTCGCTCCGTTTCTCATGCCCCTCCGAAACCGAATCTCCACTCCACCGCCGTCGCCTCGAATGTGAACGTGGTGTTGCCACGAGTGACAATCCCAACCACGTCCTCTGGCAAACTGAGGCCGATCACGCCTCCGAGTCCCTCACGCACGAAAGGTCTCCGTTCGAGATCATCCTCGACCAGTTCTGTCGCCGCGCCGCCGGTGGCCTCGTTCCCATTCCCAGCTTGAGTGAAGCCCTCAATGGACTGGCCGTGCTCGCTGCCGCAACCGAAGCTCTTTCCTCGCGTCAAGCCGTTTCGGTGAAGTCGCCTCCGCCTGGATGACAAAGCACCAAGGAACGGGGCCGCAATCACTTCCCGAGTGTGGCTGGGGTCGGCGCTTCGCGGCCCGCAGCGAAGCGGGATTCACCCCCAATCTGGGGGCGGCGAAGCGCCGACCCCAGCCACACAAGTTTGAGTTCGGGAATTTGTTGCGGCCCCGCTCCCAAGCATTCAGCACAAATGGCGGAGAACCGGCAGATCGTGCGCGGTCCTCATCGAACGTCGTGTCGCGTACATCATGGAGTCGGTTGGTCGCAGCTGACTCTGTCTGTATGATCCCCCTCCGCTCGCTCGCTTTCCATGTGAGGCGACGCTTCGCTCAACCCAACGCGCGGCTTGTTCCAGCGCGGCGGGTGGCTCGCATAAACGAATGTGGGCCACTGTTCCCTGCCTCTGCGACGAACCTGACCGACGGAGAACCGCCCCGTGGCCGATTTGCATCATGAGTGTGGGATTGCTGCGATCTATCATCTGCCCGGGGCGACTCATCGGATTGCACCGAAGGGCGATCCGTCACAGGTCTCGCGGCTCATCCCCCGGCTGTTGTTGGACATTCAAAACCGCGGACAGTTAGCCGCGGGAATGAGCGTCTACCGACCGTGTCATCCGCAGTTGATCGATACGTACAAGAATGTCGGCACCGTCACCGAGGTCTTCCACCTCAACCATCAGGAACAAGCAACGGCCTTGATGGACAAGTACGCCGGTGTGGCGGCCATTGGTCACGTGAGGTACGCCACATGTGGCGGCGATGATCGCGGAAACGCTCAGCCGTTCGAGCGGCACCACATCGAGAAGCACAAGTGGTTCGCATTCGGCTTCAACGGACAACTCGCCAATTTCAAGGAGTTGCGGCAGGAGATTCTCTCCCAGCCCAACTTCCATCTGGCGCGCGACATCGACACCGAAGTCCTGCTCCATTTGATCTCGCAGCAGTTGTCAGGAGACCGCCTGCCGAGTCTCGTGGAAGTCCTCTCCGTTCTCAGCCAGCGGCTTGACGGTGCGTGGAATCTGGTGTTCCTCAATGCTCAGGGCGAAATGGCGGTCGCGCGCGATCCGCTCGGCATCCGCCCGCTGTGCTATGCCTTCGACGGTGCCTTGTTCGCGGCGGCCAGTGAGAGCGTCGCGCTGGCCAATCTCGGCTTCAAACAAGAAGACATCCACAACGTGCCGCCGGGTCACGCGGTGTTGATTCAAAACGGAAAGCTCGAAGTTCACCAGTTCGCGCCCAGCCCGCGTCGCGCCCACTGCTTCTTCGAGTGGATCTACTTCGCCAACGTGGCCAGCACGCTCGACGATCGCAGCGTCTACCTCACCCGCAAACGACTCGGCGAGGAACTGGCCAAACAGGAACGGTTGCAGATCGACTCGAACACGATCGTCGTGCCCGTTCCGGACACGGCGAAGGCCGCTGCTGACAGCATGGCGTTCACCCTGAAGGTGCCGTCGGTCGAGGGGCTGATGCGCAATCGGTACATGGGACGCACGTTCATTGAGGGGACCAACCGCGAAGACAAGGCGCGCATGAAGTACACGCCGCTCCGCGAAGTCCTTGAGGGGAAGCGAGTCATCCTCGTCGAAGACACCATCGTCCGCTCGACGACGATGAAAGTATTGATCTCGCAACTGAAGGAACGTGGACTGGCGAAAGAGGTCCATGTACGAGTCGCCTGCCCGCCGATCTTGTCTCCCTGCTTCTACGGCATCGACATGACGACGATCGGCCAGCTCTTCGGCCCCAAATTCTTGAAACCCGGCGACGAACTGACGCCCGAAATCGAAACCCGCATGGCCGCCGCGATCGGAGCCGACAGCCTGCGGTATCTTTCGTTTGACGCAATCGCCCGCAGCATTGACCTGCCGGGGTCGTCGATCTGTCAGGCGTGCCTCGACGCCAAGTACCCGACTCCTGCTGGAACGCACCTCTACCAGTTGGAAGTGGACCGAGCGAACAACGACGCGAGCGAGAAGAGCGGTGCCCCGAGTGGTTGCCGAGTCTTCGACCGCTGAGTCGGTAGCTGGGCAGACTTCTCTCTGACTGTCCTGTCGTCCCTCGTTTTCAGACGGAGGGGCGCTGCCCGTTGAAAAACGTCGCTTGGGCGACCTCGTCCGAGCGATACTCAGTCGGAAACGGACGGACGAGGCGTCGATCCTACAGTTTTTCGACAAGCTGTTCGTCGCGTGGATAGCGCCTCGTCTGGTGTGAGCGGGCCCTGCATCGACCGGGCGGTGTTGCCCACGCGTTGAAGCGGCCTCCTTGGAGTCACGCTCGTTCCTCTTTCTGGCAAACGAGTTCCGTCAGACGGTCTGCCGCAGTTTCACTATCGCTGCTCGGCTCGATCTCTGCCTCGATTTCATTCCGGACAGGACCGCTTGTGTCACCCGACGCATTAAAAGTTCCCCAATCTGCGTCCGTTGATTGATCGGCAGAGTCGACTTTGTTTAGCTGTCTCTCCAGCGTCCGGTCGGTGTGACCGGGCAACAACCATTCCTGAGCGTCCGCAAGTGGGTCTGCGGGCTGAGCAACACGGAAGACTCAAGAGTTTTGTTTACGGAGAGACGGAATGTTTAGAACGACACTGCTACCCCTAGCTAGGCGACTGACGTTGACGACCCGATTTCTGGTCGCGGCGGTCTGCCTGTCGATGGGACTCACTTGTAGGGGCGACGACCAGCCTGCCGATGCTTTGCTGCCGGTGAATGGTCCCATTGAAACGGTCCGGGCCGAGAAGATCATTCTCGAGGAAAAGCCGGGGCCGCACGACTGGCTCATCAAGAACGAGAACATCGTGCGACTCGTCACCCAGGCGAACCAGCACCGCGCCCAGATGGGGTTGGCCCCGCTAGAACTCGACACCATGATGTGTCTCGACGCCCAGCAGCACGCCAATTGGATGGCCGCCACGGGAGCCTTTCAGCACAGTTCGCTGCCGTACTTGGAGGTCATCTTCCACGGAGTCCCCACTCCGGAAGCGGCCGTCCAGGGCTGGATCGCCTCGCCCGCACATCACGCTCACCTGCTGAGCGGCACGCGGGTCGGCTTCGGATACCAACTTCGCGGCGGCTACCCGTATTGGGTGGGTGTGTTCCGGTGAGGTGAACGATTAGGACTGCTCTCCCGCGAGATTCCTCTCGAGGCCGCAGCCCACAACGACAGGCAGACAGACAGACAGACAGACGGGCTTGGGGCGGGTATCGCGGTCAATCGCGATACCCGTTTTCGTTTCCTGACAGCGTGTTGAAAACACGTAGGGTAAGCGTTTCGCTTGCCCGTGAAAGCAGTTGAAAAAGTGGCACGCCAGAGGCTTACCCAACGTTTTTCAACGGGCGGTGA
>CAMAYU010000016.1 GCA_945862235.1 Schlesneria paludicola DSM 18645 | reverse complement strand
GCCTCGCGGTACTTTATCAGCAGCCTCGCTCTGGATGTCAGACGACTGGCTCATGCCGTCCGCAGCCATTGGAGTATTGAAAACACCTGCCACTGGTCCCTCGATATCACCTATCGCGAAGACGAGTCCCGCATCCGCGAAGCGAAGTTGCGCGAGAACTTCGCATGGCTCAATCGCTTTTCATTGTCATTATTAAAACAGCATTCCGAAGGCAAAAGCCTCGCCATGCAACGCCGACGCTGCGGCTGGAACTTCGACACACTACTCAACGTCCTTTACGCTCAAAGGACTTAGTGTGCGCTGGCCCTGCCCCAATCCTTCGATGAACCAGAAATCCCAACTCTTGGAGGTTGAAAATGCACAGCCCCTAAGGGGCGGCGCAGTAATCACTGTCGTGGCCGACGCTGCCAGCGTCGGCTTGGATGCTGGCAGCATCCGCCACGATGGGACCGTTTTCGTTGCGCCGGTCCTAAGCCAGGCTTCTCAATGATCGTGCGGCTGAATGTTGTGACCGAACTTGAGTTCGATCTGAGACGTTTGGCCTCCGAGCGTGATCGTGCCGGTGAGCGGGTCGTAGTCGGCGGTCTGGAGTTGGTCGTGCCGGATGTTCTCGCGGTAGCCGATCGTCTCACCGGTGAGTCCGCTCAAAACTTCCACCGTCAGGGTTTGGTGGTTCGTGTTGTTGCGAGGCTTCACGACGCTGTAGGTCACGAGAAACGGAACTCGACAACGCGGGAACGGGACTGTGGTGCGGGTGGCGAGCGATCGTTTCCAGAGCAGATGTCCCGTGGCGCGATCGAAGGCGTAAACATCATCGCGCAAATGGCCACCCGAGAGCCGCGAGTCGTTCACCGAGTAGTTGTAGTGCGTCGTGGTGACGGAGGGGACTTGTCGCCAGAGGTTGACGTAATAACGGTCACGATCAGAGAGAACTCGGAACGAACCGAATTTGCCGAGTTCGTCGGGGTCGAACTGCACGCTCACCCGCGTTTGTCCGCGCGGAACATCGAACACGCGCAGGGTGCCGTCCATGCCGAGTAGGGCAAACTCCCCCTGCCCCATTTCGTGAACGAGGATTCGTTCACCAATCAGCATGCTGACATCGGGCGCGTCCTTCAGCGGATCGAGAATTTGCAGGCGACGCCCCTCGGGTGTGGCGACGATCCCGACGAGGCGGCGTCCGTAGGTGAATTGTGACTGTCCCGGATCGAAACCGGGGCGAATAGACTTGAGCTTGCGACCGGTCGAGGTCTCGAAGACTTCAAACGTGCTGCGGTCGGGACTGCGCACCACGATTGCCAAATGATCTCCCGTGACTTCGAGTTGTTCGTTCGCCACCCGATCGGCCGAACCGAGTAACAGCGTTCGTTGCCAGAGCAGTTCACCATCGAGAGGATCGACGACGAAAAGTCGGTTGCGCCACAGGAACGATGCGAACGTCGGCCCGAACGGTCCGGGAGTCGTCGGAATACTGCGGTCCTGCAACTCGGGCGGAAGCTGAGTCCAAACCGGTTCTTCCTCGGCGAGTTGCAACGTGGACAGACCGGCCGCACCGTGAGCGAGGCCGATGGGAAACAGGTGTCCCGGAACATTCAACTTCTGTTTCTTCGGCCAGTCGTTCGGAACTTCAATGCGCACCGAGCCGCGCGGCAACATGGTCCGTCGGTCCATGACGACCACATTTTCCTCGCGGCTGTTTCCGTTCGGAAACGATTGAATGTTGAACTCGCACGACTGCTCGTTGGAAAGCCGGAATTGGCGAGCGAACGAACCGGGACGTTCAAAGTTGGCGCGTGCCGGAGCGGGAGAGTGACGGCCTTCTGAGTCGGGTCGCCAAACATCGTCGTTGTCAGCGCGGGAAGTGACGATCTCCACGCGGTCAACGTCCCAAGCCGGGGCTTGCGTCCGCCGCCACACTTCCGATGCGAGACGAATGTTCGGGAGACTCACGACGTACTTGCCGCCAACCATTCCGTTCGACAACGGGGTGCCAGCGAACTCCGTGGCGAGTGACTCCAACTGCTCAGCAGCCTCATCAATGAAACCGGCACGTTCCCAAAGTTCACTCAATTGAACCGCCGCTTCGGCAGCGACAGCCGGGTCGTCCGACATCCTGTTGCGCAACCACAAAGTCTCGGCCGCTTGAGCCTCGCCGTTCACCGCAAGCTGCGCGGCAAGACTGGCTCGCACCGGCTGCACGATCGCGGTGTCATCGAACGCACGCACGAATCGCAACCGTGCCTCCGGCTCCTGCGCCGTGAGTTCCTGCTCAAACCAAGCGGCTTGCTGCGGCGGTTGTGTTCGCTGTGGCCGTTGCGGCGGCGACTCACCCTCCGCGTGCGCGGTCCGTGTGAGTCGGTTCCACACGGCTGGTGAGATCGACCACGAATCCTCGCCGGGGGGCGAGTATCTCAAGCTCGACGGCAGTCGATAGACATCCTCAATGAGACTGGCCGCCAGCCGATCACGCGCATCGCGCGGCAGATGTCGGGAGCGACCGGCCAGAAATTGGAACCGTTCATCAGGCGTCTCGATCAGTCGTTCGAGTCGATCGCAATCGGCCGTTGACGGTGCGTCGGGGCCGTTGAGTTTGGACAACAGCAACTGTTTGAGATGCCGCCTAGCTCGCAGCCTCTCCGCCGCTGGTAACTCGCCCGTGACGACGCCAAGTAATCGCGTCTCAGCCGTCCCCGCACGACCGTGCGCCAAGTCGATCTCGGCGAGCACCAGTTCTCGTTCCGAGTTTGTTCGCGGCGCGGCCGTCGGTGAATCGAGTTCGGCGCGAACGTGATCCGACTGTGGAAAAGCGATCAACGCGCGCGGACTCATCGAGTACACATGATTTCCCGCCGCGATCAGATGTCCGAGCGGAACCGGACTGCTGAGCATCGAATTTCCCACGCTGCGGCCCGTCGCCATGTCGAGCGTCACCAGTCGCCCGCCCTCCACGGGGAGGATGAACCGAGTACCGAAGCAAACTCCTCGACCAACCGCTGGTCCTGTCGGGCAGCTCCAAAGTTCGGAGCCATCCGCAAGCGAGAGGCACTGGCAATTTTGTCGCCCCACCACCAGCACGCGTCCGTCCACAATGTGACTCACGACCTCACCGTCTCGCCGCGGCGAAGTCCACAGACTCTTGCCGGTCTGTTGATCGAGACAGTGGACTCGCGCGGAACGAGGCGGCAGATAAGCGACTCGCCCCTCTGCCATTACTAGGCCCGATGCGAATCCGGCGTAACCGTGTACCGGCGGGAGATACTCGCCCCGCCCACGCGGTTGCTGCGCGTTCGGCAAGTCATCGACATGAGTCACCCACAGCAGCCGACGCTGCACCAAGTCGAGAGCGACAACCAAGCCGGTGTTGGTCGGAAAGATCACGACTCCCTTCGACCGCGCCGGAACGCACGCTCGAAGTTGTCGGTCTCCGTCCATTTCGCTGGATCGCCCCAAAATGCAGACCGGCTGAGTCCAAAGCAACTCTCCCGAACTGGGTGCGAGCGATGTCAGATGAATCTGACCTTGCTGCTCGGTCACGCACAACAACTCGGATGAGCTTGGCAACGGCACTCCGAGAAAGGCTGCGCGACCCGGCGCGGTATTCCCCCCGGGAGGACTCAGGCCGGCTGAGCGTGAACGGGGCGAGTTTGAGTTGTTTGAGATCGAGCCAGACGAAATCGAAAGCCGACCGTCGTTGATCCAGGCCGCACGTTGGTTCCCCGAGATGGGGGCTTCCACCGGAACAGCCATCAAGCGGTTGCGAGTACTAGGACGCAGCCCTCTCGATCTCGCATCGGTCTCGATCAAATCGTCATCATCATCCAGTGCCGAAGATTCCGCGACTGAGTAAACGAACCGACCATCCGACGACAGCATCCCCGTCCGCGAGTTCTCAAACCAAGACTCTGCGGTGGAGTAAAGTTGCGGACTCGTCGCCCGCCCGAACTCGCGTCGTAGCGCGGCGTCGGTCTCGTCTCGCTCGCCCGCTTCCCTCGCAGATGATTCGCAGGCAAAAGACCAGGCGCTCTGCCCGTTCGGGACATGGATCGCACGCAGTTCACCGACGCTTCGAACGATGATTTTGTCACGAACGACAATCGGAAATGAAGCACTGCAAGCCTGGCGATCCAAGTCCCGCTGTCGCACTTCAAACTGCTTGAGAAGCTGCTCGGCCTCCATTCTCTGAAGAGACTCGCGGTTGGTCGCGATTCCGGAGCGATTTCTCGTAATTGGATTTAACTGCGTGGCGGATTGCTGCAACGATGCCTGATTGCTCGCGATCCACGAGGCCCTCAACAAAGGAACACTTCCTCGAACCACGCGGTTCCGTCGGCCATCACCTCCACTCAGCATCCACCCAAATCGGAAGAGTTCGTCTGTCTCGCGAACGGCTTCATTGCCCGGAGCATCCGCGCCTGCGGCCTCGACGGACAATGCCTCGGCCAATCGACGCAATTGTCTGGTGATTCGCGCGGCGTGAACTGGCTCGCGTAGGACTCGCTCTGCGAGTGCCGTGGCCAAGTCGATCTCACCACGATCACGCCATACGGCAATCAACCGTTCTGTGGCAGCGTAGCCCGCATCCGTCAGGAAAAAACGTTGAACGACGGACTGCAGCCCGACGTGATCGGCATCCGATTTGGCTTTCACAAGCAAGGCATTCGCATCCGCACCCAATTGTCGCTGGTACTGAGCCGCCAAGTTGCTGGCAAGGATTCGCTCGGCCTTGCGTTTGGCCGACACCCCACCTCGGTTCGTGCCGTCGTCGATAAAACAATCGAACGGCTGGTCGAGTACCCATTGCAGCAACACGATGCCGTTGGCCGTTGCTTTCATGCGCAGGCAATCCTCCGCTTGAGCCAGTGCGTTTGAGAGCGTGCGATCGCGGTAACACATCGACCACGACGCCGACTCTTCGTCGGCTACCGCTAGGCGGACATCCAGTCCGCATGACCAACCGACAGCCGCGCAAGCAAATGCAACGATCCAAGAGTAGTGTCGCCCAGAATAAAGATCGTCACGCCCCAACACCGCCCGCTGAACATCTGTTGGAGACGGACCACTTCCTGTCTGCGATGGATCACAAGCGGCGGTGCTAGCCATCTTTGGAGTCCAAGACCGTGCGGCAGGAATGGACGATCACAACGCGTGGTGACGCAGGGGCAATCCGGCTGGATGCGAGTGATCGGAATAGGAGTGTTTGAGGGATCGTCGATGATGGGCCGTCAAAAAGAAAGCCCCGCCTGTCATGACTCAAGCACGACTGGCGGGGCTGTTCCATTTTCAAATTGTCGTAACGTGAGTTCGCGCTCAATTCGCAGAGACTTGACCGCAATAGTTCATCACATCGAAATTAACCTTTGCGAACCAGCCGAGTCACGGACTGTCCCGGGCCATGATCGTAACAATCACTTCCATGCCAGAGCGGGACTCCAGCGGCATAACGTGCCGCAAGCATCAACACTTTTTCTTCGGTTCCAGGCTTCGCCGCTGTTGGTCCACCCGGATCGATCCCGAGTGCCTCGAAGTCAATCTCCTCAAAGTCGCCGGAAAACTCTGAGGAGCATTCGCCCTCAGAAGCCTCCGCAACGAACGCGGTTTCTTCCATTTCTTCTTCAACGTCGTAGTCGAACGACATTCGCCATGTCTCCAAGTAAACAGGAACCCAAGAACATGCAACAGGTGAGCTTCATCTCAAAATCCACGACCTCACTCGTCAACAAACGACCCACAACCAACAAACAAAGCGGACGCAGCACGCAAATGGTGGCGAAACAGGCGACCGTAGGTTCGTAACGATTGTTGGGTAGAGGAGGCAGGCGGGACCGTTCAAGGAAGCGGGCGTATTCTCTGCCGATTTCAACAAATGTCAACAAGATTTTCCGGAAAACATTTGTTGCTGTTGATTCGCCAGAAGTACGAGGTTGGTGTGCAGCAGCAACCCGCGTGGAGATCGTCACCCCGATCAACGGAGACGATCCAAACACGCGCGGGCTGTCATGGCTTGCGCAACCCCCTTCTTGTGAAAGTATCGCTTTAACTCAAGCACCAATAAGCCTCTTGCGATGACATTCAACTCGAACGCCCACGAGCGTTCCCCATGACGACCCACATCATTTTTCAACAGACTGTCAGCTCGACTTTTGCCATACCGCGATCAGTATGAGCGTGTGGGTGAGTTGGCGTTGGGGGGCGGGCATTTTTTTGTACCTGAAGTGGATGGAGACGGCGGTACCGGCTGATTCGGCGACTCAGGGGTGACCGGTCGAGGTGGATGCCGCGCTGGGCAGCAACGGTGACGTCCGGTCGCGTTTCTATCGGGTGCCTCCCCCTCGCCCTACTCAGCAATACGCCCCTGATCCGTGCCTGAGTGGCCAACATGGGCAAGGTCACGTCGCGCTGGAGGGTTTTTCATCCTGAGAGGGGCTGACGAGTATTGCGAATTGCGAGTGTCGAGCCACGAGCGAAACGGTCATCGCCAAGTCCGTCCATTGCATCCTGCGGAGGGGACGACATACTTCGGCGCGGCTCTCCGGAGCATTTTGAAGCCTCTTTTATTAGGACACAGACGATGAAGCGAGTTGGTGCGACGACACTCAAAGGAAACCCGGTTGATCTCAAGGGGCGAGCCTTGGCGGTGGGAGACGCTGCTCCCGAATTCAAGCTGCAAGACAATGGCCTAGCCGATATCACGCTGGCCAGCAGCGCGGGCAAGACGCGAATCATTGCCACGATCCCGTCGCTCGATACGCCGACCTGCCATGCCGAAACGAAGCGGTTCAACGACGAAGCTAAGACTCTCGCCAATACCGAAGTTTTGGTTGTCAGTATGGACCTTCCCTTCGGCGCGAAGCGTTGGTGCGGAGCCGAGGGCGTGGAAACGGTGAAGACGCTCAGCTCGCATCGTTGCACGGAATTCGGCTACGACTACGGAGTCCTCATTAACGGTGGCCCACTCGACCGCTGCTTCTCGCGAGCCATCTTCGTCGTCAACCCGGAAGGCAAACTGACGCACGTCGAGTACGTCCCGGAAATCGCCAACCACCCGAACTACGACGCCGCCTTGGCTGCCGCCAAGGGCTGAGTCTTCTGTCGCCGTAGCTCCCTCTATTGTTTCAAAGACTCACCGTTCCTTGGAACCGGTGAGTCTTGAGGGATCGGCACACACGCCGCCTGTCGGTTAGGGCAGCGCAGGATTGGGACGAACGAAAAAAACTGACCCCGGCAACATCAACGTTCGGCGTGAACGAGAGAGTCAAATGACTCTGCCTCCTCGCTCACACCGAACGTTAGATGTTGTCGGGGTCATTGAATTCAACCCAATCGCCTAGAGCAGGCTTGCCATCTTTTTGGCGATTACCTTGACCTCTTCGGGGTTTGTCGATGCTTCCAGGTCGCCGAGATCTTTCAAGAGGCCGGCCCCTTTCGCGGGATCTTTCGCGTTCAGGGCTTCAATTCCCGCCCGCAATCCAGCGGTGGCACTGCCAGCCTCGCCTGTTTTCCCGATTTCATCCAGCGTTTGCTTCAACTGGTCGGCGGGAACAGCTTTGCTAACGTCGAGCGACGGGACAGGAGCGGCAGGGCCAGATTTCCCTCCACCACAGCCGAGTGTAGCGCAAAAGAGGCAAACCATGACGAATGACGGACGATACATTTGAGACTCCCAACAATAGTGTGACCGGGGTTTACAGGGTGCAAGAGAGAGGCGCGAGCCTAGCCAGCTAGACTCGCGCGTCATTTTCAATGTCCACTTGTGGAACAACAATTAGAACTCACCGAGTACCCCGCCATCATTGATGGCCCCGGCTCTTTGCCACGTTAAAAGGTCAACGTTGTCGCTAACAAATCTGACGGCTCCATCGCCCAAAAGAACATGCACCCCACCGGTGTGCAGGCTACGAGCTGACCAAATTCCTGCACTATCGTACCACCCACATCCGTTGCACGGATGGCAGTCGGGGTTCGTGGTGTTTGGCCCATTCATCGTGTTGAAGATCGTTTGGCTCCCAATGCCGTTGGCCCATTCACGACCTTTGTGCGCATGAACATTCCCTGTTCCGGTCAGGCACTGCGTACCATAAGTATCGAGTTGGGACTTCGTCCAGAATTTATTCGGCGCGCCACCTGGAAATGCTTGGTTCCGTACATGGCTTCGACGCAAGTCATAGGTAGCACTGTTGTTTCCGACCGTTGCTTCGGAAACAGCGATCGCGTTCGATGTCCCGTCGGTGATGTCCGACATCGCCACTGTTCGCTGGTAATTAAACATGCCGATCTGGTCCGCAGCGGCAATTCCCCACCACGTCGTCGGACCACCGGAGGCGAGATAGTTATTACCAGCTTCCGCTCCCGGCCACCTTGTATCTGATGGGCAGATGAAAGCCGCAATTTTCTTATTCTTGGTGACGGGGTTGTTGCCATGCGTCGCCGCAGCACCGCTATGTACCATCAAATTAACATCGAATTGGCTGTACACCGCCGCTTGATCCATGTACGGGAGGATCATCGCGTGAGCACTAAAAGCCCGCCACGAATTGGTGTTGGCGGCTCCTCCACTGTCATGGATCGATCCAAACTTCCCCAGCGGGAACATGAGAAACGTGTCGTGGTAGTTATGCAATGACAATCCGAACTGCTTCAAGTTGTTCTTGCACTGAGTACGTCGCGCCGACTCGCGCGCCTGTTGGACGGCGGGCAGCAATAAGGCAATCAAGACCGCGATGATCGCGATCACCACCAGCAACTCAATCAGCGTGAACCCACGCCGCAACAACTTACGAATTGACAATTCTTTCATCAGAATCTCCCTTCAAAAACAGTGAAAAACAAGACTACGCAATTGAAAACAAGGACCAATCCAATCGGATTGACTCCATAACAGGCCACAAGCTAATGCCGAAACCCCGACACCGGTAAGGTTCGTCCCTCGTCCCTCGTCATTTTTATCGTGAGCCGGGCGGATTTTACGGGAGAATAAGACATCTTCCAAGCGAGAGCAGGCGCCGAAGACTCCGCTTCCGTGTGGCTCGGCGATCATGTCAGATTCAACAGCGGCCCGTCGCCGCAGAAGTCGGGGTTGCCGAAGCGTTCGATGCGGTGGCCGAAGCCGTGGGCGAGCGACATCAGCAGGCGGTTGTGCGCCGTTTTCTTGTACTTCAGCGCACGGCCCATCTGGAAATCGAGGCCGTTGCCCAACAACACGAACGGGATATTGTCGAGCGTGTGCGAGTTACCCTTGCCCAACTCGTTTGTCCAAACGATCAGCGTGTTGTCGAGCAAGCTCCCCTGCCCGCCCGGTTCTGGTGTCTCGGACAGACGCTGTGCGAGGTAAGCCATCTGATCGGCGTACCACTTGTTGATCCGCGTCAATTTGTCCTGAGACTTCTCATCGGTGTCCGGGTTGTGTGACAGCTCGTGATGTCCCTCATCGACACCCAGCCATCTCATCTTCGCGCCGCCGACCGAGTTCGTGTATTGCAGCGTCACGACGCGGGCGAAGTCGTTGGCGAAGCTGTTCACCATGAGGTCGATGTTCAGCTTGCTCAGTTTCGGCATGTTGTCGTTGTCTTCTTTGATCCCCGGTTCGAGTTCCGGAACCGTGTGATTGAGACCCTCAGTGGAAGTCGCCTTCAGTTCCTGTTCGAGTTCGCGAACAAAGTTCGTCTGTTCTTCGAGAAGTTGCCGGTCCTGGGCATTCACGACCGACGCGACCTTTTTCAGATCACCCTGCAATTCATCGAGGATGCTTTTCAAAGACTCTTGATCCTTCATGCGACCGTAGAGCTTGGAGAACATCTGATACGGATCGTCGATCGGCGTGATCGGCTTGTTGGCACCGGAGTACGACATGCGCGTCCACGTATCGGCGCGATCGGGGACCATCACGCCGAACTCCAACGATCCGAATCGCGTGCGTCGGCTGGCATCGGCCTGCAAGTAGTTCTTGATCTCTTGATCGATCGAGATGCCGCTGGACCACCCGGCGGGCGTATCTGATCCCCCCTGAATGTTGCCGGGGAATAGTTCCGTTCCCGTCAACAAGCAGCCGATGCCGCGCATGTGGCTGTCGCCATCACCGCGCACCTTGTCACAGACGCCGTGCAGCGTAAGTAACTTGTTTTTGAACGGTTCCAGCGGCGAGAGGCTTTCCTTCAGCTTGAAGTCTTCGCCCTCTTCTTCAGGCCAGAACGTGTTCGGCACGACACCATTCGGGCTGAACATAATGACCAGCCGCTGCTTGCGAGCCTGCTGATTAGCAAAGCCGAGGCTGGGCAGATTCAACACAAACGGCAGCGCCGCCGCACTGAGGCCTAGGTCACGGAGAAAGTCGCGTCGGGAAGTTTGAGTCACCGGATGTCTCCGAAGATGGGAAGCACTACTGGGCAGAGGCCGTCTGCGGCTTGGATTCGACGGGTGTCAGCGCGCTGGTGGCGATGATCTCGACCAGCAGCTTGCGAATGTTGAAGTTCTCTTGAACGAAGGTCTGTCGCAATGAGTCCTTGGTCTGCGAACCGTAGGCTCGGATCGGCTGCTTGATGAGGGCGTGAAACAATTGCTCGACGAAGGCGGCGTGAGTCTCCGGGCTGTTGGCCAAAAAGTTTGCCAAATCTCGCACCCCGTTAAATTGGACCGTGTCGCCGTGACGAGTGCGATACGCACCGGACGCGACGATCGGTTTGCCAAGCTCTTCTTTACGGAATCGGCCGACCGCATCAAAGTGTTCCAGTGTGAACCCGAGCGGGTTGATCATCGCGTGGCAGGACTGACATGACTCCGGCTTGGTTTGCAGAGCAACGCGGTCTCGCGTGGTGAGGTCGGGACGCAAATCCGCGGCCAGCGGAGTGACGGCTTCTGGTGGTGGACGTAGCGTTCGGCCGAGCACGCTACGCGCAATGAAGACGCCGCGATGAATGGGCGAACTGGTCGCCGTGTACGCGAAGCCCGCCATCAAGTACGGGTGCGACAGGACTCCGGCCCGCTCGTTCGAGTCGAGCGGCACCGACTGAAACGGCGCGTCCTCGGGAAGATCGACCCCGTAGAACTTCGCCAGCCGACCGTTCAATGGGAGAGAATTCGCGAGGAGCAACTGCCGAAAATCGGCCGACTCACTCGACAAGACCTCATTGAGAAACAGTTCGAGCGACGTGCGAAGGTCGTTGGCGAGGACCGCGTTGAATTCGGGAAACCGCTCGGTGTCCTTGGCGACATCGGGAACGTGATCGACCTTCAGCCAACGGAGCAGAAAATCGGACAGCTTCGAGTGGGTGCGCGGATCGGCGAGCATCCGCTCGGCGTGCGAGACGACTTGGGCACGCGTCGCCAGCTCCCCCTTGGCGGCTGCGTTGAGGAGCGGTTGGTCCGGCATCGAGTCCCACAATCCGAACGCCATGCGCGACGCCACGTCATACGGGTTGTTGCTGCTCTCAACCGAACCGCCGACTTCGCGGTAAAGAAAGCGCGGCGACTTGAGGACCAGCAACACGACACGTTTCACAGCGGCTTCGGGATCGGTCGCTTCTGAAAACTGGCGGTCGATGAACAGTTGCTTCGTGTCGTCATCGAGCGGCCGGCGAAACGCGCGCTCGGCGAAGCGGCGGCAGAAGTCCTGCAACCGACTGACTCGATCCGCCGCGTCACGCTTCGTGCCGGACAGTTTATCGAGGTGCGCGACGACATACGTGGCGACTTCGATGGCCGCGTCGGTCGTCGCTTGATCCCATTCCTTCGAGATGGAAGTGGCCTTCTCCCAGCCGAGGCTCCGATCATCCGGCGGAAACGGCGTGGAGACTACGCACCACAGGGACGGCTTGCTCGTGGAAAGGTTTCGCGCGGGGATGACCTCCGTCGCGCGATGCGGCCGCTTCCATTCGAGAAAGATCGACGCGGGAGCGGGCGGCTTCTCCTTCGCCTTCTTGTCATCAACTCCCTGCTTCGCCTTCGAGAACTCCAGCCGCAACGCGTACGTTCGGCCGCCAATCAAGAAGATCGCACCGCGATGTTCGGTATCGCTGCCGGACTTCACGTAGGCATCGACGAGCGGTTGGTTGAGGTCGTTGATCCACAGCCGCGTCGCCTGATTCGTGCGGACTTGGAACTCATACTCACCCGTTTCCGGCGCAAAGACGGCCCCTTCCCATTTGATCGAAAACTCGTGCGGTTCGAGCTTTTCGGTGTCGGGGCTTTTGTCTTGGAAGTCGAACGCAACGACGGAGTCGATCCGTTCGATGGCCCGATCTTTTCCGTCGGCTCGCCGCGATTTGAAATACTCGCCGCGCAGCCCCGACTGCTTGTCGAGCTTCCCCGTATCACGAAACGTTCCGATTAGATCGGCCACGACGTTGCGGTACTGTCTGACCGTCAAACGCGACAGCTCGATACGAGCCGGTTTGTTGCGAGCCTGCGCCGTTGGGGAATAGAAGCTGTCATGAATGAACTGGGAAACGAGACGCGCTTCCTCACCGACGCACGTCCCCGGCTTGTCCTCGGGCATCGTCTTGCTGACGTACTCGGTCAACTCGCCAACGGAACGATCTCCCACCAAAGGCTGAGGATACTTGTCGGTCGCTCCTTCCCCTTTGGCTCCGTGACACGCGGCGCATTTCTGCTTGTAGACCAACTCTCCGGTTGGCACTTCGTCGGCCGAAGCGACTCCCGCGAACAGGGCGATGCCCAGCGTGAAGGCGAGCGACACGGCAAAACGCGCCGGTGACCGGTGTGACGAGAGAAGAGGTTCGCGCAGCTTTGTGATCTGCATGGGACGGTCTATCGGCAAGCGACTACTGTGGAGGACGTCTGGCATGGCGCGGGAGGACTAGCTGGGGAACGGAGTTCTATCCCGCCGTCGCTCCAATCGCTACGAGCAGGTCCTGACTTTTTGGAGGGACAGTCCTCTGCCCCGACTCCGCTTCGCACTCTTGGGTCAGGCGGGGCCATGACGACAATCCCGCTGATAAATCGAGCCGTAGGATGGACGCCTCGTCCGTCCGAGGTTGTTCACTCGTAGGACGGAAGAGGCGTCCATCCTACGGGTCATTCATTTTCGGGGTGTTGCCTGAACGCCTCGCGCGTGTTCTGGCTCACCGCCAACCGCGGGTCCGAAACAGCAGCGTCGCGGTGGTCAGCCAGCCGACAACGAGTGCCAGCATCGGTGCCAGATCTGTCGCACGGGCCAAGGGGATCGGTCGTTGCAGTGAAAGGAAGAGCATTCCAAAACCGTAGTTCTCGAACGCGAACGACTTCAATTGGGCAAATGCCGAAAACTTGGTCGCGAGATAGAACACGACCGCTCCGACCAGCATGTAGCACAGCGCCAAGAGGCTCGCGCCGCTTTGCGTTTTGGTGAGCGACGCGATCACCATCCCGACGCTGCACAGGCCGAGGCTCGTCAAGAGGAGCGTGGCCCACAAACTGGCGTGCGTCAGTGCAGACGGCTTCAACACGGCGATCACCGCACCGCAACCGAGGGCCGACAGCAGCAGGTGAAACAGGATCTTGGCCTGGAGCAATTCTGACATTGTGATCGGTGACAGTGCGAGCGCCGTCAGCGTCCCGCGTTCGCGATCTTGGCTCGTGAACGACACGATCAACTGACAACACGTCACGAACTGCACGACCAGCAGCAGAATGGCTGCCGCGAGTTCTTCACTCATCAAATCTTTCAGCGAACCAGATTGCAGCCGTTCCATGACGAGCGCCGTGGCCGATGTCGGGCGACTCGCAGCCGGGGCCTGCTCGACCACCTGCACCTGACCGAAGTGATCCACTGCGATCGGCCAAAACCAGCGCAAGAACGGTTCGAGAACATCGGATTTCCCACCGGGATGACGATAGGTAACGCTCAACTGCGTAGTCGATCCGTCGTCGGCGGGCAGTTCCAGCAGCTCGATCGCGCAGGTGAGCGGCGGATACATCCGCTGCTCGCGAAACACCGCAATTCGGCTGAGTGGCAGGACGCGGATCGTCTTGGTCTGCTTCGCCGCCTCAGTGAGTTTCTCGATAAAGTCGCTCGAGACCCCACCCGCTTCGCTCGTCAGGAGGGAGTCGGGATGGACGATCCAACAGGACAGCGCAGGGCTCTTCTCGTTGCGGCTCAAGGCCAACAGCAGCGAGAACGCCACGAGCAACCCGAGCACCATCAGTGCCGACGGATTCTTCAACAACCGGAGTGCCTCGCGGCCGACCAGTGTTCGGACTTTGTCGAGTCGCGGCATCATGTGTAGATCTGCCCCGTCAGCTTGAGGAACACGTCTTCAAACTGGAATTCCTGCGAATGCAGGCGGACGCACGCCTCGTGACGAATGATGTTCGCCAGCCGTTCGCGCTGCCGATCGTCGTCCAGATCAAGCTCTTCGCGAAGCACTTGGCCGGACTGTTCGTACTGCGCCAGCACCTTGCGTTCGGCGTGTCGCGTCATGAAGTTCACCGGCGTATCGCAGGCGATCAGCTTTCCCTTGCAGAGAATCGCCACGCGATCGCAGATTTGCTCGACCTCTTCCATGTCGTGCGTCGTGAGGAACACAGTGGTTCCGCGTGCCGTCAGTTCCCGCAGCAGCTTTCGCACGACTTCGGTGGAATGCCGGTCGAGGTTCGCCGTCGGTTCGTCGAGATACAAAATCCGGGGTTGGTGCAGGATTTCGCGGGCGATCAGCAGCTTCTTCCGCATCCCTTTCGAGTACGCCCGCACTGGCAAGTCTGCGGCTTCCGACAGTTCAAGCCGCCCCAAAGCCCGATCGACTTCCGCGAGCGGCACGTCGTAGAGCTTGGCAAACAACACCAAGTTTTCGCGCCCGGAGAATTCCTCCATGTGGTTTTCTGAGTCGGGGACGTAGCCGAACAACGGCTTCACTTTCGCGAAGTCGCGCGGCAACGAGTGTCCCGCAATCTCGACTCGTCCTGAAGTCGGACGGCTCGCGCCAATCAGCACGCGAATGGTCGTACTCTTGCCAGCCCCGTTCGGCCCGAGAAAGCCAAACAACTCCCCTTCACCCACGGAAAGACTCAGTCGGTCCACGGCCGTAAACGAGCCATACCTCACCGTCAGCCCATCGATGACGATGGACTGGCCACGCAAACCGGCCGTCGCAGGAAGTTCAGTCGGCATCAGGCTGGATATCCACAGTGGCCCCGGTGACAAAGGTAACCCTCGCGCGGTAGTAATGTGGCTTTCTTAGTGAGCCGGGCGGCGTAAGCCCCCGGACTCCGTGCTGAAGAGTCCGGGGGCTTACTCACCAAGACCGACGTTGGGCAGGTGCCTCACTTCAGGCCGCGTGAGTATAAACCCTCCGAAGAGTAGCTCACGATTCGCACCAAGGACGGGCGAGTTGTCTTGGCCGCTCGCTTCACCGAGGACTCCGCAATCGTGTTGCGTCACTCTTTCCCAAGGAATCTCGAAATGGTCTGCCGTGCATGGTTGCAAGTCGCGTTGGCGATGGTTGTCAGTCTGGTGATGTTGCCGGAGTGTGGGGCCGTGGAACAGATTGACTCCGCGCGGCCCGTGGCTCCGGCGGCGAAAGAGTTGCGAGTCGGCGCTCTGCGTGTGGACCGAGTCTTGTTCCTGGGGAACAGCATCACGCTGCACGGCCCTGCTCCGAAGATTGGTTGGACGGGAAATTGGGGCATGGCGGCGAGTGCCTTGGAGAAAGACTACGTCCACGTCCTGACGGCTCAGATCGCGAAGGCGACCGGTGGGATGCCCGAAGTCAAAGCCAAGAACATCGCTGACTTTGAACGGAACCTCGACGCCTTCAACGTGACCGAAGGCTTAAAGGACGAACTGGAGTTCCAAGCCGATCTGATCATCGTGGCAATCGGCGAGAACTCAGCGGCACTCGCGACTGACGAGGCCAAGCTTCGCTTCAAGACATCGTTCGACAAGCTGCTGGCGGAACTGAAGCGTCACGGCAATCCAACGCTCATCGTCCGCAGTCAGTTCTGGGCCGATGCCGCGAAGGACGAGAAGATGAAGCAAGCCTGCCTCGACGCAGGCGGAACGTTCGTGGACATCAGCAAGCTCGGCGCTGATGAAGCCAACTTCGCCCGATCCGAACGCAAGTTCGAGCACGCAGGCGTGGCTGGCCATCCCGGCGACAAAGGAATGCAGGCACTGTCCGATGAACTTTGGAAGGCGATCCAAAAACGAGCGACACCCGAGTCCGTCAATCAAGACTGAGTTGCCAAAGTGAGGCCGAACGTTCGCACAACACATTCTGTTGGCACATCAATCCCGACAATCGGCAAACACTGCGGGAATCTCCCACGAGGGACATGGGGATAAGCAAAGGCTCGAATCATGACCATCATGGAAGTGTGGGAACTGCTGAGTTACATCGTGACGGTGATCGGCTTGCCGATGGCTGTGACCGTGTTCATCTATGAGCAGCGCAAGGAGCGGGACAACGAGGACGAAGAGGTCTATCAACTGCTGTCGGATGCGTACCACGACTTCCTCAAGCTGGTCCTCGCCAATCCCGACTTGAAGTTGCGGTCTCAAGCCGCCACGCCGAACCTGACCGAAGAGCAGCAGGAGCGGATGCAGGTCATCTTTGAAATGTTGATCTCGCTGTTCGAGCGAGCCTACCTGACGGCCTTCGACGACCGCATGACGGTCAAGCAACAACGCCGCTGGCACTCGTGGGACGACTTCATGCGCGAGTGGGTCCGCCGCGACGATTTTTACTCTCTCCTGCCGCGCCTGCTGCAAGGGGAAGACGCCGACTTTTCAGAGTACATCCGCAGGTTGGCCAAGGAAGAACGAACCGCATGATGGGAATGCCCCGCATTGTAAGGGCCGACGAATCAGTTACTGTCGGGGATTGCTTTTTGGCTCGCCGGGCGTCGTAAGGCCCTGGATTTTTTTTGGAGGAAATCCGGGGCCTTACGGCACCCGGCTCACCAAGAATCTCTCAGAGGAAAACGTGTGACGTTCGACGCGCGGGGTGTTGCCCACGCGGTTAAACGGCGCGGTGGGTCCACGCGGAGACCGCCCGCTTCACGATCAGCGGGAAGAGGCCGAGTAGTGAGAAGGCCAACAGCAACTGCCACGTCACCAAGCTGGAGACTCCTTCGTCGCGCAGTCGCTCCAAGCTGCTGACCGATGCTCCGGCGTAAACGTAGACGCACGTTCCCGGCAGCATCCCGAGTTGGCTGACCCACCAGAACGTGGTCGCGCGGAGCGGCGTCAGCCCCATGAGTAAGTTGACGACGAAGAATGGAACCTGAGGGATCAGTCGCAGTGTGAACAGGTAGAAGGCTCCTTCGCGCGCGAGGGCTTCGTTGATCGTCGTCAGTCGTTCGCCGAAGCGGGATCGGATCGCGTCGCGAAACAGGAAGCGGGACATCAGGAACGCGACGGTCGCTCCGGCGGTCGAGGCGAAGCTGACGAGTATCAGTCCTCGCCAAAACCCGAACAGCCAGCCATACGCCAACGACAGCACGGCCGCTCCCGGTAGAGAGAGTCCTGTCACGATCACGTACAGCACGAAGGCCGCTCCCAGCACGACGGCGGGCTGCTCCACAACCGCGCGTTGCAGTGCCGCCTGCTGCGTGAGGAGCGAGTCGAACGACAATGCCTCGCGGTTGCGAACGAATGCCACGACGAGAGCCATCACCACGACGAGTAACACGGCGCGGAACAGCCAACTCGGTGCCACTAGCGGCCGCGCTGGAGATCGTTCGTTCGTGGGTTCGTGGGAGTTCGGCATCAGGGAGCAGTCTCATTTCAAGGGCGGTAATTCGTGTCTTGTGGGACGGGCAAGAGTGCCCATCCTACAGCCCCTGCTTCGTCGCCTTTTTCGCATTCGGTCCACCCGTGCCGGGACCGGCGGGCCAAGTGGGGCTTTCGGCTTTGACCTCGGCATGGAGCTGCTTCAACTTCGCGGTGAGATCGGCCAATCGCGCGGGGTCGCTCGTGCTGAGATCGTGTTGTTCGGCGAGGTCACTGCGCAGGTTGTACATCTCAAACTTCGAGAGGTCAGCGTTGGCGAGGAGCTTCCAATCGCCATCTCGCAGCGCGATGCGGTTCGCGCCGATGGCTCGGTCGTACTGCCAGTAGAGCGGCTTCGAGCGAGCGACCGGCTTGGAGTCGAACAGCGGCAGGAGACTCGCGCCGTCGAGTGCTCGATCGGTCGGGGCTTTGACGTTCGCGATCGCGCAGAGCGTGGGCAGCAGGTCGTAACTGGCGACCGGTTCTTTTACCGTCTGTCCCGCTTGGGCATGACCCGGCCAACGCAACAGACCCGGCACGCGAATGCCTCCCTCGTACATGTGTAGCTTCATGCCTCGCAGTGGACCGGGACGACCGTGACTGCGCTGCGAACCCTTGTAACGGTTGAGCGTCTCCGGCCCGTTGTCACTGCTGAAGTAGACGAGCGTGTTGTCGCGCAGGCCGTCGTCGTCGAGTCGCTTCATCAACCGACCGACCTCGTGATCGAGCTGCGTCACGTTGCCGAAGTACTCGGCCTGATCGTCGGACTCGGCGACCGACTTGTATTGCGCGACGAACGGACTCGCCGTCGCCACCGGTTCGTGCGGTGAGTGCAACCAGACCATGAGCAGGAACGGCTTTGTTGTCTCGCGCCGACCGAGCCAACTCATCGCTTCATCGACGATGATCTGACTGGAGTAACCTTCCAGCGGCCCGACCGGCTGGCCGTTGCGGACGAAGTTGATCGGGTTGTGATGACTCGGCAGCGAGTTGTTCTGCGTCGAGAACCAATGGTCGAAACCGTGGTCGCTGGGCTGAGGCTGCTCGGATGAATTGAAGTGCCCGTTGCAGTGCCACTTCCCGACGTGGCACGTCTGATAGCCCGCGTCCTTCAGCAGCCGCGAGATCGTGATCTCGCGCTGCATCAGGTGCATTGGACTCTTCTCCGGAATCCAGTCGTACACACCGAGTCGATTGGGGATGCGTCCCGTCAACAAGCCACTGCGGGACGGTGAGCAAACCGGCGCGGCGGCATAACAGTCGGTCAGCCGCAGCCCTTCCCCCGCCAACTTGTCGAGCTGCGGCGTCTTGATGTGAGGGTGCCCAAAGCAACCGATGTCGCCGTAACCGAGGTCATCGCACAACACGATGACGAAGTTGGTGCGAGGCATCAGTGCAGCGCTGGTCGTTCCCAGAGTGAATTGCATGAGCGAGACGAACATCAATAATCGGGAGACGGCACGATTCATGAACAGCATTCCGTGCGAGGTTGAATGGACTCGAACTAACGTCGCGGGAGTATGTCGCTGGTCCTGCGCGGTGACAATCGGCGGTGCCGAGTTGAATGTTGCCGGGGCATCGGCGAGAAACGCTTGAAATTGGCGCATCAATTACCGTCAACTTTGTGGGTGCCACGGTCACGGAGTCTTCGACGTGGCCGTGAGAGTGGCGGGTGCGTGTTCCATCGTCACACGGCCACGTCGAAGACTCCGTGACCGTGGCACCCACAGCTGAGATTTTGTGGCAGTGAATGATGTGCCGATCCTCGGCCTCGAATTTCGCCTTTCACTTCAGGAGCCTGCATCATGTTGAGTCGTCGTTTTGGAATCGTGTGCGTGTTGGGATGGGCTTGTGGTGCGCTGGCGATGTTTGCGTCTGCCATCACGGCGGCGGATGAGCCGGGGTATCGCTCGCTGTTCAATGGGAAGGATCTCGCCGGATGGGAGGGAGACACGACGCTGTGGAAGGTCGAGGGAGACGCCATCGTCGGGGACTCACCCGGCATCAAGCACAATCAGTTTCTCTGCACGAAGGAGGAGTTCGGTGACTTCGAGTTGAAGCTTGAATTCAAAGTGAAGGGCGGCGTGGGGAACACCGGCGTGCAGTTCCGTACGAAGAAGGTCCCCGATTCAACCGAGGTCTCCGGCTATCAAGCGGACCTCGGTGAGAAGTACTGGGGCTGTCTCTACGACGAGTCACGCCGCAACAAGATTCTCGTCACAGCCTCGCCCGACTTGGAAAAGGCTCTTAAGAAAGCGGACTGGAACGAGTACACGATCCGCGCCGAGGGAGACCACATCACGCTCAAGATCAACGGCGTCACCACGGTCGATTACAAAGAGCCGGATGCCGCGATCGCTCGCTCCGGAATCATCGCCCTGCAAGTCCACAGCGGCGGTCCCATGCGAGTCGATTTCCGCAACGTTCGGATCAAGATGCTGGGGAAGTAGTTCTACTGTGATGGATTGGTCTTGAAGGGGCAGTGCAAAGTGAGAAGTGATCCGCAACAGCAGAACGATACCTTGCGCGGTCCTTGATGAGACCTCTGAGCGGAGCGGCGTCAGCCCCCTGATTCTTTGAAAACGGGCTGGCGCCCAAGAACCAAGGGGCTGACGCCGCCCCGCTCAGAAACCTCTCACACTCCGCCGCGCGAGGTATCAATCACTTCGCCATCTCCCGCCGAAACTCGTTCGCTATCGGAAGTCATTCCATGTCGTCCGTCACAGGTTCGCTTCACGTTCGTGCCGCTTCTGGCGCCGAAGGTCCGACGATTTACAAGTGCGACCAACTGCGGCAATTGCTGGATGCGGCCATACGGAACCGGGCGAAATTTAAGCAGGGAATGGATGCGGAAAAGTTTCTCGAACAGAACCTGCCCGTGAAGCAGGAAACGGCGAGCAAGGCGCAGCCGGGCGGATATACCGCCGGGAGTCGCTTGTCCGCGTTCATTAAGCAATGGTCGAAGGCCCTGGACTTGGACCGAGCCTTCGTGAAGCAGTGGATCGTGAACGCCTTCCTGTACGACGAACCCAAGTTGAAGGAACTCCGCAATCAACTGGCGGCCATGCGAGAAGACTACGACGTGGCGTTGTCTCTGTTGAAGGACGAGCCGTTGGTGCGTCCCGTGACGATCACCATCGGCACGACGAACCTCATCAATATGCGCGTGTTGCCATCGGTCCTCGACGCCGCGCGGCACCAGTTTCAGGAGCAGTTCCCTGACGTGCGACTGCGGTTCGTGCAGGCGATCATGGACTCGGAAGAGTTGCTGTCCCGCACACATCCTCCCACCGGTTTGGATGCGATCGTGGCGTG
The DNA here is from genome assembly GCA_945862235.1 of Schlesneria paludicola DSM 18645. GTDB lineage: Bacteria > Planctomycetota > Planctomycetia > Planctomycetales > Planctomycetaceae > Schlesneria > Schlesneria paludicola_A. Next base: position 36,349 of record CAMAYU010000016.1, on the reverse strand, counting down.
TTGCCTCGACGGCCACGCGGGCAAGATTTCAGTGGAAGAGCTCGTTGCCCGACTGCCGTTGCAATGTTGCCTGCTGCGTCAGCGCATCCACTCTGCAGACGAATCTTCGCTCAGTCCCAGCCTGCCCAATTGGGATGCGATTCGCGACACGCGCATGGTCGCGCTGTCGAGCCGGCGCAAACATTTCGATGTCGATTGGAAGCAGCTCGAGGGTCTGTTCGAGTCCTTCGATGAAGTGCCGACGTTGCTGGAGGCTCACGCGCGCGTCGCGGCCAGTGACAGTTGGACGCTGTCGTACCGGGAATTGCTGGACGACGCGGACGAACGCAATTTGGAGGCGCTTGGCCTGCCCTCCGATCCAACTCGCAATGGGACTTTGATCGTGGCCGTGATGCCGCGTGGAGAGAAACGCAGGCGAGTTCGAGCGACCCCCGCAGGCGCAGGGGCTGCATTGCCGACAACACCGGAGGTCGCCTCAACGGGAGACTCGAAGGAGAAGATGGCGGCACTCGCGATCTTGAAGACGTGTCTGCGCGAGGAATTTCAAAAGCGAGCAGCGGAGAAGCAGGAGGCCGCGGAATTGACGCGCCGCCTCGCGCGATTCACACACACGTATCACGTCAGCGAGTTCGCGCCGTCGAATGGCGATGTACCGGAACGATTGTGGTTCACGGGCCTGTTGCAGCTCGAATGCACTGTCAACGGAAATCTGCGTGGCTCACTGACCATTGGAAGCCCCGTGGGGCCGCCGATGCGGATTCGCGTGTTCGGGCGACCGCTCAAGCTGCACGACGGCAAGGTCTGGAACTTGAATTGGCGCAGCAGCGATCTGCGCGAAGAGAGCGGCACGACAAATCTATTCGTCACGACAGCCGACTTGGAAAGCGGTGAGGCACTCGTCGGTCACTGGGTCGGTCGCAGCTCGTGGACGGACGGTGAAGTCCGTCCCACCGGCGGGCCGGTCATTCTGCATTCGCGTTCCGGACTGACCGCGCGCGAATTGCGTGCGCTCGTGACCAAGCACAAGGACGCGGCGATCCCCAATCTGCAGCTCGTCGGCGATCGCGTGGTTCCGTTCGAGCATGAACTCGCCTTCCAGTCATCCGCTCCAAGCCGGACAGCAAAGCCACGCTTGGCAGCATCGCGTGCGAAGGCTGCTCGCGATTCAGAGTCATCCTCGCGCAAGCCGGCTCGTCCGCGCTAAGGCCGCACGATCTCGGTGAGCGACGGTCATGAGATGAGAGTCTTCACTCGTGTGCGAGCGACACCTCACGCAGTAGGTAACGAGGCTTTCTTGGTGAGCCGGGTGGCGTTAGCCCCTGGACTCCGTGATGAAGAGTCCGAGGGCTGACGCCACCCGGCTCACCAAGACCGACGTTGGGCAGATCTCTCACTTTGGGCCGCGAGAGGTATCGCGACTCGCAACTTACTCGTTGTTGCGTTGCCGTCGTTCTGCCGCCGCACGACTCAAACGGGTTTGCGGAGCGAGGTCATCCGTGAGTCGCTGCCGCGGTTGCCGAGGCCCGTCAAGACCCTGGTTTTCCGTCTCTCAACAAGCTTGTTTGAGGGACGGACAATCCTGCTCAACAACAACGAACCGTCCCGCTTCCAATCACTCCGCGCTTGTGGCTAACGTGCGTTCAGTCATTCCTCTGCAGGTGAATGACATCGAGAGTTGCCAGCAGTCCTTCAGAGGCGACTCTTGGTCGTACACGACGATACGGAGACGAAGCCGACACGATGTTGGCCGACGACCTGTCGCAGTGTTTCGCGAAGGACGACATCCCACGCACGGACGATTCCGGTCACTCGAACAATCCGAAGCACTCGACGGGCCGGTTGAATTTTCAACCGGCTCCGCCGAGTGAGCGGTGCGAGTGGGCCGAATCCCAATCAACCAGCCGCGCCGTAGCAAGCCTTGTGCTTGTGTGCCCGTTGATCGCAGTCGATGTCGTGAGAGACGGCGATGGCCCTGTTCATTTCTGTTTGTCTCGTTTCCGAGTTTCACACTGCCTGATTGGTCGCCACTCAGATTTCGAGTCGGCGGCAATCTCAAAAGGATCGTCCGAATGAAAGCTTATGCCCGCAAAAAGTCGCAATCGTCGTCCCCCGTGGTTCCCGCCGTGTCTGCTCCCGTTCTGGCTTCAGAAGAGCCACCCTCGATCGTGCCGCCCGACGTGTCATCGCCGATGTACCCGCTCGAGTTCGACGACGCGGTGTTGCTCGGTTACGTGAAGACCACGCCACGTCGCACGATTGGTTTTCATCAGCAACCCGCCGATCCAATCGCCACTCAAGAGCCGGTGCTGTACGACGGGCCGCACCTGCTCACTTGTGCTCCCACGGGCGAGGGCAAAGGTCGGTGCAGCGCCATCCCCACGTTGCTCGAATACCCCGGCCAAGTCGTGGCGATCGACGTGAAGGGCGAGCTGTACGACTGCACTCATCGTAAACGGCGCGAGATGGGACAGCAGGTCATCAAGCTCGATCCGTTTCATGTGATCGGTGGTCAGACGGACGGCTTCAATCCACTCGACATGTTCAAGCTGTCATCGGCCGATGCGGACACGGACTCGCAGATGATGGCGTCGATGCTGGCGGAGGGAAACAAGTTCGGTCGCGACCCGTTCTGGGATAACACCGCGTGCGGTCTGAACAGCGGCGTCATCAACTATCTGATGACGCGACTTCCTGCCGACAAGCAGAATCTAAACGAGATGCGGCGGCTGCTGAACAACGACGATGTCGTCACGAACCTAGCCATCATGTTGGATCGAGACGGCAAGAACTTGCGCGAGTTAGCCTATCAGGAGATCGCGGCGTTCTTGCAGTTGTCGGAGCGGGATACGCGCCCCGGAGTCTTGGCCACCGCTCAGGCGTACACCAAGGCTCTCAACAGCGAACGTGTCTCGAAGATGCTGGAAAAATCGAGCTTTGAGTTGCAGCAGTTCGCCGACGGGAAACCGATGTCGATCTACATCATCATCCCGCCGGAACGGCTGGAGAGTCACAGGGCGCTCCTGCGGATCACCCTCGCGGCGTTGTTTGCGGCGGTCTTCTCACGCCGCAAGATGCCCAACCCGAGAACGCTCTTCCTGGTTGATGAGGCGGGCAATCTCGGTTCGTTCCCGATGATGAAGGCGGCCATGACGCTCGCACGCGGCTATGGCGTTCGTGTGTGGTCCTTCTGGCAGGACATGCAGCAACTGACGGACTGCTACCCCACCTGTTGGAAGTCGATTATCAACAACGCCGGTGCGCTCCAGTTGTTCGGTCTGAACACGAAGCTCATGGCACGCGATTGGGCCGATGTCCTGGGCTGCTCGACCGAGGAATTGCTCGCACTCAAACCGAACGAGCAGATGCTGCAACTGCGGGGGCGAGGCGATCTCCGTTGTGAGCGACTTGATTACCTGGTCGATCCGCGCTACGTAGGCGGCTTCGACGACAACCGGTTCTATTCGAGATGAGGGGCGATGGAAGTTGCCGTCGTAGCGGCAACTCGCAGGCCCAAGTCATCGCACGCGCGGAGCAGACAACCGTCTGCTCCGCGTTTTTTATTTGGTCGATCATGCGGACAACGAGCAACATGTTTCTCAACCACATCAGCTCTGTGTGATCATGATGCGGACTGGTTGCAACGGCTCACGCCGAGTTCCACTGAGTGGCTGATTCCCTGTGGCTCATGATCGTCTCATTCATCGTGCATGAGCATCTCCCAACAAACGCGAAACGAAGCGTCAAGTGAGTGTGACGGATTCATGTGACCACTTCGCACACACAATGTCTGGGTTACTCTTGGCAATCGCGAATCTCCTGCGCACAATCCCGACCCGCTCGAACTTGATCGTTCCCCCGATTGAATTGAGCGGCGCAGCGCACCCCTCCGCACATGACTCTTGAGGTATCGCAAGAGTGAATAAACATTCTGCTTCGCAAGACGTTTGTCGATCTGCTTCACACCCCGAGCAGCCCGGCCTTTCCCAAAGCGACAGTTTCTTACACACCGAATCGGACGCAACCAGCCATGCCCCCCACAGCCTAATCAGTAGCAGCCCCCCTTCGACGAAAATCAAACTGTCACTCAGTCAGCTCACCACAATGCGGTGGTTGCTGGCGGAGGAGTTGCCGCATCTGAAGGCCCTCGGTTTCGATGGCATCGGATTGTGGCGACCGAAGGTGAGTGAGATCGGCGAAGAGGCGGCGGCCGAGATGATTCGCGACGCGGATGTCGGTGTCGCATCGCTGTCGTTCGTCGGCGGCTTTACCGGACGCAACGGCTTCAGTTATCGCGACGCCGTGGCCGACGGTCGCGATGCCATTTTGGACGCCGCGCTGCTGGGTGCCGAGAACGTGATTGTCGTGGGCGGCTCACGTAACTTTCATACGGTCGCGCACTGTCGGCGGCTGGTGACACAAGCCTTGGGCGAGTTGTCCGAGTTCGCGATGTTGCACGGTGTGAAGTTGTCGCTGCTGCCGATGCTCAACTTCTTCTCTCCAACGTGGACCTTCCTGCACACGATCGACGACACGCTCGATTTGCTCCGCCAAGTCAATCACCCTGCGGTCGGCTTGGCGTTCGACACGTACCATTTGTGGCGTGAGCCTCGATTGATCGAGCGCATTCCGCAGTTGGTCCCTTTTACTAACGTGGTGCAGATCAGCGATTCGCGCCGCGCACCGCAGACGGACTCGGATCGCTGCTTCCCCGGTGAAGGTTGCATTCCGCTGACCGACATCGTCCGTAAGTTCCAACACGCCGGATACGCGGGTTACTTCGACTTGCAAGTTTGGTCGGATGAAGGCTGGGCAAAGTCATCTCAAGAAGTGTCTCGGTTGTGTCGCGACTCGGTTCAGTGTTTCAACTCGACAACCGAGGCGACGCACAGCGTGTTGCCGAACACGCTGTGATGTGGAGGTGGCGCCTCTCCGGTGAGCCGTCTCTTGTCGTTTCGAGACATTCCACACGGACACCTGTTCGCGCCCCGTAGTTCGAGCAGATGTCGGTGGTGGTTCATGAGGCGAGCGGCAAGGCTTTTCTGGCCCACACCAATCCGAAGTGTGAACGAGGCGAGGTCGATCGATGTCCTCGTTCACACTTCGGGTTGATGTCCACTGGTAAGTCATTCGTTGCCGCTCGCCTAAACAAATGAATGCGTTCACGAGATCACTGACAGCAGATGTGTGCGGCCCTTCCGTGCGGAAATTTGTCTGCTTCGTTCGACAATCTTCGCCGCGAATGCAATCCTCATCGCTAGTCCATTCCCGCCAATCGGGATTGCAGTGAGCTTCATCGGCTGCCGATGTTGGCCCCGCCCGACTTCCGTCCCGCCCGATCAAAGTCCAACCTGCCAAAGCCCACCCACCATGTCCCACGATTGGTACAACCTAGATGAACTCTCGCGCCAATTGGGACGCGACCGTCGCGAGATTGAGAAGCTCGTCAATCGCGGCCGCATTCCGGGCCGAAAGATAGCCGGCGATTGGCAGTTTCATCCCACCGAGATCACGCACTGGCTCGAACAAGAGATGCGCGAGTACACCGATCGCGAACTGGCGGTCCTCGAGCAATCGCATCGATCGATGGAGTTCAACGATCCGCATCCCGTGGCGGCCCTCTTGAGAGTCGAGACCGTCCAAGTCCCGCTCGAAGCGCGGACCAAACGCTCCGTGTTGGAGGGACTGGTCGAACTGGCGGGCCGCACGTGGGAGGTGTGGCAACCCGCGTCGTTGCTCACCGCCATTCAAGACCGCGAGGCGGTCCTGTCGACTGCATTCGAGAACGGCGTGGCGATCCCGCATCCCCGCAATCCACAACCGGACGTACTCGGGTCATCGGTCATCGCGTTCGGGCGCACACTGTCGGGCCTCCCGTTTGGAGCACCCAACCGCGCGCTAACCGATTTGTTTTTTCTGGTCGTCTGCCGCGATTCGCGCACGCACCTGCATGTCCTCGCCCGACTCGGTCGCATGTTGCAGAACCCCGACTTTCTTGCGGAACTGCGATCGTGTGAAGACAGTGTCTCGGCCTATCACGCCATTTGTGCAGCGGATCGACGGATCGTCGGGTGACTGGTGGCCATTTCAAAAACCAGCCCGACGCGCAAGCGAGGGCAAACCGTCCTAGAAAAGTGAAGCCCTCGCTTGCGCGTCGGGCTAGTGATGGACCCCGCAATGCAAGGTTGTTCAATCACGAGCAGCCGATTGAACCACTGAGACACAGGATTGGTTGGGACAGAGATCACGATGTTCGATGCGACGAGTACTTCTTCGGTGACCTCAAATGGACCGATGCCCGGTCACGGCGAGGCACGCCACGGTGACCTGATTCCAACCGAGTGCGACTCGCGCGGCGGTTGCGGCTCCTCGTGTGATGCGGCTCCCTCCCCTGCTCTTTCGTCCAGTGCAGAGTCGCACTCGCCAGCACCGAGTGTGGGAGAGCCGTGCCCGACTCCGCTCGTTTGGTCCGAGGTCTTGGCTGCATATCACTCGGAATCGACCCCGTGGGAATTGACGAACGGATCGCGGCGGTTGGTGGGCCGCACTTGGGGTGAAGGCCCGCCGCTCTACTTGCTCAACGGATTCGCGGCGACTGCAGAAATGTCGTCGCTGATGTTGTGGTTGCTGCGCGAGCAGTTTCGCTGCGTGGTATTCGACTCGTTCGATGACAGTTCTGCACGGAAGTCGCGACCAGCGATGAATCACTTTGCGGCGGATTTGCTCGCCGTCGCGGACCATCACGGTGACAACGCCATTCGCGTCTTCGGGGCCTCGTTCGGTGCGGCCGTCGCGTTGCAGGCGGCACTCGAAGCGCCAACGCGAATCTTGGGACTCGTGCTGCAACACGGCTTCGCCGCGCGACCGTTGTCGCTGAGTGAACGAGTCCTTGCCGCGTGGTGCCGTCGTTCGCGCCGCTCACTGTCAGCGTTTCCGGGCCGCCGCCGCGTTCAAGAGTTGAACCACCGCCGCTGGTTCCCTCCGTTCGATGGAACGCGGTTCGAGTTCCTCGTCGAATCGACCGGATCGATCCCGCAGGCCGACCTCGCGAACAAGGCCCTCGCGACTGCGAGGTTCAACATCACGAGCCGACTCGGTGAGATCGCCTGTCCCGTGATGCTGGTTCGTACCGAAGGTGAAGGGCCGATCGAAGCACGATGTCACTCGGTCCTCGAACAAGGTTTGAAGAACGCGCGCACCGAATGGATGCACTCATCGGGAATGCACCCGTCTCTGACGCACCCGCACCGACTGGTCAAACTTCTCAAGACGTTCTTTGCCAGTGCCCCGCCCCTTCCCGCATGAGAAAAACTTCGAGCCATGTCTCCCGAACTTCCCCCGCCGTTTGATGTCGTCGCCGTTGGAGCACATCCCGATGATGTCGAAATCGCCGTTGGCGGAACGCTCGCGCGGCTGGTTCAACAGGGGTATCGCGTCGGTATTGTAGACCTCACGAATGGCGAGCCGACTCCCGGCAGTCCCGGCGTCGAAGTGAGACTGGCCGAGGCGCGCGAAGCGGCGCGCATTTTGGGCGTTCACGCGCGGGAGACGCTCACGCTGCCGAACCGATGTCTGTTCGACTCGTTCGCGGCACGAGTCGCATTGGCACGAATCTTCCGATTGTGGCGACCGAAGATCGTCCTCGGCATCGCCGACAAAACTCCGATGGCGTCGCCCGATCATTGGCAGGCGATGCAGATCACCGATGCGGCCGTCTTCTACAGTCGGCTGACCAAGTGGGACGACGAGTTTGCCGGTTTGCCCGCTCATACGATCCGGCGGCAACTTTGGTATCCGCTGGGCCTCTCCAATCTGGACGTTTCTGCCGGTGGCGGGCGATTTGTCGCGGACATCACGGCCACGCTGCCGATCAAGCTGGAGGCCATTCGCGCGTATGCCACGCAGTTTCCGGTGGCCAAGAAACGTGTGTTCGGATGGGTGGAGAGTCAGGCCCGGTTGTACGGTCAAAGCGCGGGGTTCGAGGCGGGTGAGATGCTCGTGGCCGCTACGACTCTCGGAATCACCGATCTCGTTCAAACGCTCTGTCCCGCGTGATCGCGCGAGTCGTTTCCAGCGGCTTAAGTTTTATGAAGGCCGGACTTCCATTCCGTTCGACCGCCCGTAAACTGCCGGGAGCTTTTTGATGGTTTCCGGCTCGGCTCGTGGCACTTGTTTCGACCAGAAGGTGTCGAAAACCGTGGAGCAAGTTCACTTTCGTCCGCCCTTCTGTCCCACCAATGACTTTGGTAGAGCATCATGAAGTTTCGAGTCGGACAACTCAGTATCGTCGGCAAGCGAGACAACAACGAAGACGCGTTGTTCGTCGATGCCAAGTCGCGATTCTTTCTTGTGGCAGACGGCATGGGAGGACAGTCGGCAGGCGAACGAGCCAGCGGACTGGCCACCGAGATCATTCCGCAGAAGCTCGGCCAACTCGACTTTGATCGGGCTTCGGCCGAGCAGGCGGTCAAGCTGATCGACGAAGCGGTCTCGCAGGCCAACTTTGAAATCATGGCGCTGGGTGAGATCGACTCGAAGCTGAAGAACATGGGGACGACCCTCACGTTTCTCGTACGAGTTGCGGAAGTGTTTTACGTCGGTGGCGTCGGTGACAGCCGCGTCTACCTGCTGCGCGGCGGGAAGATCGAACAGCTCACGACCGACCACTCGCTCACGCAGGCTCTCGTCGATGCGGGAACGCTCACGCTAGAAGAGGCCGCGACGCACCGCTATCGCAACGTCCTGTACAAGTACCTCGGCTGCAAAGAGGGTGGACAGGGAACCAATCCGAGACAGGTCCGCCCACAAGTTGGCGACAAGTACCTACTCTGCACGGATGGTGTGACGGGTGGAGCGGACGATGCCACGCTGGCCAAGCTGATGGCCACCGGCACCGATCCTCAAGCCACGGCCGAAGCGATCGTCCAAGCCGCGACCGACGGCGGCTCGAAGGACAACATCACTGGTGTCGTGATCTTCATCGAAGCGTGACCGCGAGCAGTCCTCGCGACGAGTTCGCGGCCTGCCGAATCAAAGCCTGACGCGCAAGCGAAGGCCCGAACGACCGGCAGCTTCGCTGGCGCGTCCGGCTTCAATCTACCGGGTTATTCTCGGCCTCCGTGTCCCGGCGAGTGCCTTTGGTGGCGCAATCCTCTCAACCGGCTTGACCAGTCGGATAAATATGAAGACTTGGTGTGCATCCGTGTGCAGTCTCGTGCCATAATTCGGAAGCTGGGTGAGTTGAGTTGAGCCTTCCGATTGCGTAATGGTTCGCACCCCAGCCCATTCCCTCCGCAGGAGTCACCCGCATGAGTCGCTTGTTCACAGTCCCCCTGTTTGGGGCGATCCTCGTTCTCGGCGTGGCTTCGTCGCCCGCCATTGCGCAACAACCCGCGACGGCGACCCCGGCCGTTCCGTCCAAATTTGAAGCGGCCGTGACCGGCGCAAAGAAGGTCGAGGGTCTGTGGACGATCTACCACAAGGACCAGCAGATCCTCGTCGATCTCAAGCAGATGCAACTCGGGCAAGACTTTTTGATGCTCAGTTCGATCGCGCGTGGTGTCAGTCAGGGACAAGTGCTCGGCGGCATGACGTGGGGCGACGACGTGCTGTGGTCGTTCCGCAAAGTCGGTGAGAAGGTGCATGTCCTGCGACGCAATGTGAAGTTCAAGGCGCGGCCGGGCAGTCCCGAAGCGAGCGCTGTGAAGCTCGCGTACAGTGACAGCGTGCTGTACGCGCTGCCGGTCATCACGGACACGCCCGGCGGTCATCTCGTGGATATGACGCGCGTCTTTCTGAGTGATGACGAACAAATCGGGCGAATGCTCGGAGCCAGCTTCGTCTTCGATCGCAGCACGGTCGGCAACGTGAAGTCTTTCAAGCAGAACGTGGAACTCGACATCAATGCGGTCTACGCCGGACAGCTCGACTCCGACACTGTTGCCGATCCGCGCGGGATGCAAGTCACTGTTCACTACAGCATCAGCCAGTTGCCTCAGACCGGTTACAAGCCACGCAAGGCCGACGACCGCGTCGGTTACTTCCTGACGGTGGCGAAGGACTTCACCGACAACAGCGACGACCAGAATTTCGTACGCTACATCAACCGCTGGGATTTGCAGAAGCTCGATCCGGTCGCCAAGGTCTCGCCTCCGAAGAAGGCGATCACGTTTTGGATGGAGAAGACCGTCCCGGTCAACCTACGACCGATCGTGCGCGCGGGGATCGAAGAGTGGAACAAAGCGTTCGACAAGCTCGGCTTCGACAACGCGGTCGAAGTGCGACAGCAGGGTGACGAGGACTCTTGGGATCCCGAGGACGTGAACTACAACACGTTCCGCTGGATTACCGCCGAGGCCGGCTTCGCGATGGGGCCATCTCGCGTGAACCCGCTCACCGGACAAATCCTCGACGCCGACATCATCTTCGACGCGAGCTTCCTGCGATCTTGGAAGGCGAGCTACGAGAACTTCACCCCCTCGAGTGTCGCCGCGCTGTTGGACATCGAGCAACCGACGCCCACGAAGACACCGGCCTTGTTCGGGCCAACTCGGCATCGTCATGCCGACTGCCGGCTGAGTAACGGAATGCAGCATCAGAGTAGCCTCGCGGGAGCGGTCATGGCCGCGCAGGGACTCACCGCCAAGCGAGGTGAGCTACCCGAAGAGTATCTGCAACAAGCGCTCAAAGAAGTGGTGATGCACGAAGTCGGGCACACGCTTGGCCTCCGGCACAACTTCAAGGCGAGTACGTGGAAGACGCTGGCGGAAATGGAAGACCCGGCCAAAGCCAACGAAGCGACTTCGGGCAGCGTGATGGACTATCTGCCGGTCAACATCGTCGCGGCGGGAACCAAGCAACCCGCTTACTACCCGACGACGATCGGCCCTTACGATCATTGGGCGATCGAGTACGGCTACAAGATTGTTGCCGGTGACGAGAACGCCGAGTTGGTCAAGATCGCCATGAGAAGTGGCGAGCCTGGTCTCGACTACTCGACTGACGAGGACACCGATGCGAACGATCCCGATCCACTCTCGAATCGCTTCGACTTCAGCAAGGATCCGATCGCGCATGCTCAACGCCAGATGGCTCTCGTGAATGCCCTGCTGCCCAAACTGCTCGAACGAACCGTCGAAAACGGTGAGGGCTACCAACGCGCTCGCCAAGCGTTCGGCGTGCTGATCGGCGAGTACTACAAGTCGGCGCAGTTCGTCGCGCGGTTCATCGGCGGCGTAATAGTCCATCGCGACCACAAGGGAGACAACCAAGCGCGGCCACCGTTCAAATTGGTCGATGCGGCGCAACAGCGAGCGGCCATGAAGCAACTCGCCGAGCAAGCGTTCACCGTTCCGAAGTACGATCCGGCGTCGCTCAACTCGTTGGCGGCCAGCCGCTGGCGACACTGGGGTGCCTTGGAGTTGAAACGGATTGATTACCCGATCCACGAGCAGATCGCTCAATTCCAAGACGCGATCCTCTCTCGCACACTAAGCCATCTCACACTAAACCGCATTCAAGACGGTGAAGCCAAAGCGGCGGCGGGCGAAGACGTGTACACACTGCCCGAGCATTTGAAGGCCGTCACAGATGCGGTCTATAGCGAACTGGCAGCTCCTCCAGCGGGTGAGTTCAACAACCGTACGCCCTACATCAACAGCTTCCGTCGTGCCCTTCAGCGTTCCGCGTTGAAGAAGCTGGCCGACATTGTGGCCAAGCCTGCGAGTGGTCAGCCGGAAGATGCCCGAGTTCTGACGAGGATGTATCTGACTGACTTGGCCACAAAAATCGACGCGGCTCTCGGCAAAGCGGACCTCAAACTGGACGACTACACACGGGCGCATCTGTTCGACTCGCGATTGCGCATCAAGCAGGTTCTCGAAGCGGAATCGAGTGACTTCGGCAAACCATCGAGTGGCGGTGGCAGCGGCTTCCTGATCTTCGGTGCCGAAGCAGAACCTCGCACTCGCAGCGTGGAGGTCATCGCACCCGAGCAGCCGTAATCGCAGAGAGATTGCAAACCTGACGTTTCCGACAAAAGTCGACATCAGGTGAGCTGGGCGGCGTAAGCCCCCGAGTTCTTAGTTGTAATCACAAGAGTCCGAGGGCTTACGCCGCCCGGCTCACCACTTCTGTCGGAAACGGCAAACCTGCTCATCGTGATCGACCGGGCCGCGTGGGGACGACATACTCGTTCTCACGCGGCCTTTGTGTTAGGGGTCGCCTGCCCCCAGCCGTTCTCCGTCTGTCGTTTCGATTGAGTCCTGTCATGCGTGTTGCCTCGTTGTGTCTGATCGCCATCGCCGCCGTTACTTCGCTCGGCGTGCTGTGGCTGACGGAGATGCCGCTCGGGATTCCCGGCGAATGGACGTGGGATCGAGTTCCCGCCGAACCTGATTCATTACTAAGTGGCCTCGGTGCGACAGTGGCTGCCGGGTTGTATGTCGCCGTGGTGAGACTCGGTTGGAAGAGATTGAGCCGTATTTCGAAGAGGCCGCTCGCGCGCGTGGAAGTCTGCGCGTGGCTGACGGCACTCGTCGCGATGGGCTTCGCGTGGTTGTGGGTTGTCCAAGAGTCGGCTCCGCTCAAGAACCGACTCGGCAAGTCGGCCTTCGTCCTCTACTACTCGAGTTCCTCGGGGTACTTCACGAAGGCGCGATATGAAGAACCGAGTCCGGCCAAGCTGTTGGCGGGCTACGAAGACCTGATGCGTCAGCGCGACGTGCTGCATGTCGGGACGCATCCGCCGGGATTGTTCCTCGTGTTTCACGGCCTGATCGCGGTGTGTGAGTCCTCGCCGACACTCGCTTCATTTCTCGATGCGACTCAACCGGCATCGTTCGTCGAAGCGTGTGACGTGATCGCGCGGAACAGCTTACGGTCGAAGTCTCCTCGCCCGCTCATGCCGCTTGATCGACGAGTCCTCTGGCTGGCGACGTTGCTTGTCTTGCTCAGTGCCGCGCTGGTCGTGGTGCCGCTGTACGGGGTCGTTCGTTTAACACATGACTCACACGTCGCGTGGCTCACAGCCGCGCTGTGGCCCGCGATTCCCGCCGTGGCCGTGTTCGTGCCGAAGTCTGACGTGGTGTATGCGTTTATCGGCATAATGTTCGTCTGGACGTGGCTGCTGGCACTCAGAAGACGTTCGATCGCGTTGGCCCTCGTCGCGGGAGCAATCGCTTGGTGTGGCTTGATGTGCAGCCTGGCGTTTCTGCCGGTGTTCCTCTTCGCTGCATCGGCGTCGTGGTGGTTTGTTCCCACTGCAACGGACCGTTTGAGTGGATTTCCACTCCTCGTAAATTTGACGGACAACGCGCTGGCTCCCGACAACGGCCGCAGTCCACAAGAGTCGCCCCAACTTCATCGTGACGACTGGAAGAACTGGATTCGCGTGGAATTTCCTGCCCGGATGTGTCTGATCGCCGTGGCCATCGGCTTCGTATTACCGCTGCTTCTGACCGTCATAATCGGGAAGGTGAATCTGCCCGTGGTGTGGGGGTTGAACTACCAAAACCACGCGGGCTTCTACGCGCAATACACACGCACCTATTGGAAATGGCTGCTGGTGAACCCGATCGAATTGTCCTTCGCCGCTGGCATCCCCGTGACTGTTGCCGCCGTAGCGGGCTACGTCACTCTCACGAAGCGACACTGGTCGACGTTGCCGCAGCTCTGCAAGGTCATGTCGTTCGGCGCGATGGCCCTCGCGATGCTCTTCGTCTGGAGCACGCTCTGGCTGACGGGTAAAAATTCGGGTGAGGCGGCTCGGTTGTGGATCATCTTCTTGCCGTGGTTGGCTTGGCTGGCGGGACCACTCTTGGCGGAAAGCGAAACCGAATCCGAGTACCGCTGGCTGCGACCGGCCTGGATCGTACTGGCCATTCAATTTGCGGTCTGCCTGCTGACCGTCGCGCGTGTCAGCGGGTTTCACTTCGATTCGTAGTCAAGCGTCCCGCAATCACTTTTTGTGAGCGCCGTGCCGCTCACAAATTCAAAACGCCACTTCGGGCCGATCCTTTAAGTACCGACGCGCTGCAAGATGCCAACTACTGAGCGCTGACCATGTCGGGCCGAAGACGTTTTGCGTCGCGGAGATAGACGTGAACGATCTCTGACTGCTTCCGGTCGGTGTTGACGTGGAGCAGGACTCGGATGCATCGCGGCACTTTCGCTGTCGGGACGGCGATCTCAGACGCGCAGAGGAGTGGAACCTGGGTCATACCAATTCCCCGCGCCGCTTCGGCCGGATACGTCGAAACGAGATCGGGTGACGTGGTGAAAATGGCCGACACGATCTCGTCGAATGCGGTGATCGCGTTGGTGCGAAGCAGTTCCTCCAGCAGCTCGCGCGTGGCGGCAAGAATCTGCTCGGGCACATCGGCCTCGACGCTCGTGGCTCCTCGAATTCCTCGCACCGGCATGATCGAACGCTCCTGAATCGCAAAAGGCAGTGATAGGCGGGCTAGAAATATCCGATTTGGCCGGTCGCTGCCAGTTGCGTTGGCCCGTGTCCGTGGCGCCCCCGCTTCCAGATTCAAAAACGTGATGGCCGTGGCTCGCGTGTGACGGCGAACGGTCTTCCCGGTTTTTGCCGTCTGAGATATACCTCGCGCAGGGTGGGGATCGGACGTGAGGATCCCTTGATCAGCATCAGCCGACGCACGGCTTGTGCTTCGATTTGAAAGGGGAACGCAGCATGAGTCACACCGTCAATTCATTAGCGACGTTAGTCGGCGGCGAGGTTCGAGGCGATGGCGAGCGGACGATCAGCGACGCCAACTCCATCGAAGCGGCCGGTTCCGACTCCGTGACGTTCGTCGTCGATGGAAGCCACGTCAGTCGCTTGAAGGAGTGTCGAGCCGGAGCCGTCATTCTCAACGCGAAAGTCGCTGCGGGACTCACGGACTGCGCATCGTGTTCACTCATTGTGGTCGCTGATCCGCAGGCGGCGTTCATTCAGATTCTGCCGCTGTTTCGCAAGGTGCGACCGCGACCGGCGCGAGGCATCTCGGATCGAGCCGTCATCGATCCGTCCGCCAAACTGGGGCGAGACTGCTTTGTCGGGCCGGGCGTTTGTATTGGCGAAGAGGTCGAGATCGGCGACGGTTGTGATCTGCATTCCGGCGTCGTCATCGGGGCGGGATGCAAGCTGGGCGACAACGTGGTGCTGCACCCGAATGTGGTGCTGTATCACGACGTGAGTGTCGGGCATCGGACGATCATTCACAGTGGAGCCGTGATTGGAGCCGACGGGTTTGGTTACCGGTTCACCAACGGGCAGTTCGAGAAGATCCCGCAACTCGGGACGGTCGAGATTCACGTTGATGTTGAGATCGGAGCCTGCACGACGATCGACCGCGCGGCGATTGGAGCCACGGTCATCGGAGCCGGAACGAAACTCGATAACCTCGTCATGATCGGCCACAACTGCGAACTCGGCCGACACAACGTCTTCGCGTCGCAGGTCGGTCTGGCGGGTTCGTGCAGTACCGGCGACTACGTGCGAGTCGGCGGGCAGGCAGGCGTGAAAGATCACGTCCGCATGAACACCGGTTGCATGGTCGGAGCCAAAGCCGGGATTCATAAAGACGTACCAGCGGGAGAAGTCTGGATCGGATATATGGCCACTCCCGAGGCCGAACAAAAACGATTGCTCTTCTCACTGAAACGCGTTCCCGAGATGCGTGACCAGTTCAAGGCGATGGAAAAGCAAATCGCGGCGCTGACGGCGCAGTTGGCGGAAATGCAGGCCGCCTCAATGGACGAGCTGCGGCGTGCGGGATGAGTTGAGTAGGGTGGGCATTGCCCACCTTCATGACATCACGACATTTTGTGGTGGGCAATGCCTGCCCTACGAACACTGCTTCACAGCGGACAGACAGCCTTACTGACATGAACGACACGGACCCCAACATCATTCCTATACGAGGTCGTAACGTGGGCTTGCTTGCGGGGTCGGGACGATTCCCGATCGCGTTTGCGGAAGCGGCGCGCAAGCAGGGGCTGCTCGTTCACGCGGTCGGTGTGATGGGCATGGCCTCGCCCGAACTGCGAGAAGTCTGCCACACGTACTGCGAATCTCCACTCGCCCGCATTGGTCGCGCGATTCGACTCTTTCAACGCGCCAAAGTCGATCGTGTGGTGATGGCGGGCAAGATTGAAAAGACCGTTCTCTTCCAGCCATTCCGCATGTTGCGACTGCTTCCCGATTGGCGAACGCTGCACATGTGGTGGAATTATGCCACGCGAGACCACAAGGACGACACGCTGCTGCTGGCCGTCATTCGCGAGTTCGCACGCGACAACATTCACTTTGAATCCGCCCTCGACTTTTGCCCGGAGTTACTCGTGAAACACGGCTTCCTGACGCGACGCAAACCGACGGATGCCCAATGGCGCGACATCCGGTTCGGTTGGGATCTGGCGAAGGAAATGGGACGGCTCGACGTGGGGCAGTCGGTTGTTGTGAACGATCTCGCCGTGATTGCGGTCGAGGCGATCGAAGGGACAGACCGTGCGATCCAACGCGCCGGAGAACTGTGCCGCCGCGGCGGCTTCACCGTGGTGAAGGTTGCAAAGCCGCAGCAGGACATGCGGTTCGACGTGCCGACCATCGGTGCCCAGACGATCAAGACGCTGCAAGAGGCGGGAGGCCGAGTTCTCGCCATCGAAAGCAGCAAGACAATCATGCTCGATCAACACGAAGTGATCGATCTGGCCGACCGGTTGGGGATCGCAATCGTCGCGATCAACGCGGAGGAATTGGAACTCCGTGCGGTGGCTTGAGGCGGGGAGGTCACAGCTCGTGATCTCTTGAAAGGCCATTAAAAAATCGAAGCCTGAAGCGCCAGCGAAGATTGGGTGGGCCAAGGCTTCTTCGCTGGCGCGTCAGGCTTCAGTGGCTTTGCTTAACCCACGCCTGCCATGGACTCAGAGAAACTCTTCGCTCAGGCGTTTCACATCGCTGTCGCTGGCCGTTTGCAGTGGCCGCTCCGGGTCGTAGGTTCCGAAGTGTTCTTGTGGCAGGTTGAGCTGCCCCAATTCGATGACTTCTGTGTGCGAGTTGTGAACCTCTTCGTGATCCGAGTCCGGTTCACCCGGCCCCATATCGACGCGAAATTTTTCGCCCGCGAAGGACAGTTCGTCACCTGGCAACAGTGCGCCGCGGATGACTCGTTGCCCGTTGACCTTCGTTCCGTTCGTGCTGCCGAGATCGCGGATGAACAGCAGGCCATCGGTTCGCACGATCAGGCAATGCAACTTGGAAATGCTGCTGCGGTCGAGGCAGACATCGCACAGATCTTCTTGGCGACCGACGAGTGTCACGTCGCGAACGATCTGGATGGTGCGACCACCTTTGGTGGGAACCAATTGAGCACGCATGGTTCGATGACCTCATTCGGGAGCGGAGACGGGATGGAGGCGACATTCTCCCGCGACACATCAGCCTGTCAAGCCGTGTTATCGCCTGTTGGGCTGGCGGTACTAACGACTCGACCGATTGCTCTTCTTGTCCGGTTTGGGAGGAGCGGTCATAGTACCCGCTCCTGTGCTCACCTAGGCTTTGTTTTGAAACTCACCCCACCGGGCTGGTTCCGGTGGAATCAGGTTTTTGCACTACTTGATGACGACCGGGTTTTGAGTAGTGCAACGACCTGAAGTCCGCCCAGACAAGCGGGGTGGGGTTTCAAAACAAAGCCCAGATTTTCGGTCGTAGGAACGTTTCATCAAGGACCGCGCAGAAGATCAACCGACGGGCCTGTGTCCAGTATCAACTTTATTAGGAGAGTCCGCATGTCAGGAGAGTTTCGATTCCGTTCGCTGATCGTGGCGACCGTGGTGTTGATGTGCGGCGTAACACTCGCCGCGACGTATTACGGCACAGTCGAAGAGGTCGCCTCGGACGCCAACGAAATCACGATCAAACTGAACGGTAAAGCGGGAGGCGTGAAGAAGTTCACGGTCCCGATGGAGGCTCAGGTTTTGATCGATGGCAAGAAGTCTGGGCTAGCCGATGTGGAGGCCGGACAGTCCGTCACGATCATCGCGGATGTCTCGAACAATGTTTCACGCCTGACGCTGAAGAACGTGAAGGCCGCTGGGACGAAGGGGGCCAAGGCGGGCAGCAGGACACCTGATGCTGCCGGAGCGAACGCTGGTGAATGGCCGCAGCATCGCGGTCCCAATCGCGACAATGTCTCGACTGAAAAGGGATTGCTCGACAAGTGGCCCGATGCGGGGCCAAAGCCCGCATGGAAGCAGACCGGCTTGGGGATGGGCTACTCCAGCGTGGCGATCAGCGATGGCCGAGTCTTCACGATGGGGACGACGGGATCGGATGAAGTTCTGGCGGCCATGAATGCCGTGACCGGGAAGCCACTGTGGGGCGCTCGTGTCGGCCGAGTCCGTAAAGACGGGACGGGTGATGGCCCGCGCGGCACGCCCACGATCGATCAAGATCGGGTGTACACCTTGGGAGCCAACGGCGATCTCCTGTGCGCCAAGGCGGACAAGGGAACCGTCGTCTGGCAGAAAAACATTCTCGAAGAGTTCGGCGGAGGCAACATCACTTGGGGAATCAGCGAATCCGTGCTGATCGACGGCGATAACTTGATCTGCACACCCGGCGGTAAGCGGGGAACGATGGTCGCCTTGAACAAGCTGACGGGAAAGACCGTCTGGGTTTCGCAGGTCGAGGGGGCACCGCAGGCGGCGTATTCGTCTCCCATCATCGTGAAGGATGTCGGAGAGAAGCAGTATGTCACCTACGTCCACACGTCGGTTATCGGCGTCCGTGCTTCTGACGGGAAGCCGCTTTGGAAACAGAACGCCTCGGCGAACGGCACGGCCAACTGCTCGACGCCACTGCACACGGGGAACAAAGTCTTTACCGCTTCGGGTTATGGCACCGGCTGCGCGATGTTTGAACTCGGCTCGGATGGTGAAGGAACGCTGGTCTATTCCAACAAGGAAATGGTGAACCATCACGGCGGCATGGTGCTACTCGACGGATACGTCTACGGATTCGACGAGCAGATTCTGAAGTGCATCGACCTCGCGACGGGCAAGACCAAATGGCAGAACCGTTCCGTCGGAAAAGGCTCGGTCACGTCTGCCGACGGCCAGCTCTATCTCCGCAGTGAGAACGGCCCCGTCGCGCTGTGTGCCGCGACACCGGACGGCTACGAAGAGAACGGCCGCTTTGAGCAGCCGAACCGCAGCGACAAACCGGCGTGGTCTCACCCGGTCGTCTGCGGCGGCAAGCTCTACCTGCGCGACCAAGACACGCTGCTCGTGTACGACATCAAAAAATGACCGTCCTCCGCCCCTCGTAGACGCTGATTTACTTGACCGGCATCAGGTCCAGCACTGCCGCCGACATCGATGTGACTCCCGTGATGAGGGCCTCGCGCGCGTCCGGGTAGAAGAAGGGGGAATGCAGCGATGGTGGTGTCTTTCCCTCCTTCTTCCAGCCTGCGAGGCGATCGGGGCTGACGGCGCCGAGTCGCCACATGAAGATCGGGACTCCGGCGAGGCCGTACTGCGAGAAGTCTTCTCCTCCCATGGAGGGCTCGACGGGAATAACGTTCTCTTCGCCGAGGACGCGACGGAACGTTGGCACGACTCGTTCGACGAGGTCCGCGTCGTTCTTCGTGGCGGGAGTCCAGTCAGACAGTTCGATGGTTGGCTCGGGCGCACCGGCGCTGATCGCGGCCGCTTTGGCTTTCCGTTTGATTCCGTCGATCAACCGCTCGCGCGTCTCGGGCGAGTAACTTCGCACCGTGAGTTGCAGGCGGCACGAGTCACCGATGATGTTGTGCTTCGTCCCGCCGTGAATCGATCCGACCGTGATGACGGCTGGCTCAAACGGGTTGTTCTCGCGACTGACGAGCGATTGCAGATCGACGATCAAGTGAGCGGCCTGCACGATCGGATCGATGGTCGTGTGAGGGAACGCGCCGTGGCCCCCCTTCCCTTTGATGATGATATCCACGCTATCGACATTGGCCAGAATGTACCCGGCCTTGAAGCCGATCTTCCCCGTTGGCATGTCGCTGCTGACGTGCAGCGCGAGAGCATACTTCGGCTTGGGAAACCGCGTGAAGAGGCCATCTTTCAACATCGTCTCCGCCCCGCCACCGACTTCTTCCGCAGGCTGTCCGACAAACATCACCGTCCCGCGCCACTGGTCCTTGTGCGAAGCGAGATACCTCGCGACTCCAATCTGTGTCGTGATGTGGATGTCGTGTCCACAGGCGTGCATCACACCGACATCATTCCCTTTCGGATCCTTCGCTTTCACCTTGGAAGCGAACGGCAACCCGGTCGCCTCAACAACCGGCAGCGCGTCCAAATCGGTCCGCAACATCACGACGGGACCGTTCCCATTTTTGAGCAGCCCGACCACGCCTCGCCGCCCGACTCCCGTCGTCACTTCAACACCGAGTCCCTTCAACTCCTCCGCCAGCTTCGCTGCAGTTCGTTCTTCTTGAAAAGACAGCTCGGGGTGCGAATGAAAGTCTTGGTACAGCGCGAGCAGCTCTTCAATCTTTCCCTTCGACCAGTCGGCCGGTTTCTCCTGAGCCATCACCGAGGACATGAACGCAAACAGGGACACGATCAGCAGCAGGAAGAGTCGCACGGTTCGCCTCCAGTAAGTTGGGACGGGTCACACCAGCAGGGAGCATTAACGGCCTGTTGAAAAACGTAGAGTAGGCGGCTCGCCTGCTTGCATTTCGAGTTGGAAAACACAGGCGAGCCGCCGGTGCTACGGGTCGTTCAACAAGCTGTTAAGCGGCTGGCCACATCGCGGCGAAGATCGCGCCGAGGATTGCGGCGTAGGCGATCGACTCGATGCTCGCACTTCGGGTTGGTGTGTCGGGCACGACCATTTCATCGAGGTCGCGCCATCACGTCAAAATATCCGTGATGAGATTCCCCGCCACATCGGTCAGGCGGTAGTCGCGGCCGTTGAAGCGGTAGGTCAGCTTGGTGTGTTCGAGTCCCAGCAGATGCAGCAGCGTGGCGTGGAGGTCGTTGACGTGGACCTTGTTCGTCACGGCTTTGTATCCAAACTCGTCGGTCGCTCCGTAGTGGAAGCCGCCCTTCACACCGGCTCCCGCCATCCAGATCGTGAAGCCGTTCGGATTGTGATCTCGACCCTTCGAGCCTTGTGAATCGGATGTTCTGCCAAACTCGCCACCCCAGATGACGAGCGTCGAATCGAGCATCCCGCGCGCTTCCAAGTCGGCGAGCAACGCGGCCGCAGGCTGATCCGTGTGGAGGCCGCACGATTTGTGATTGATTTCGACATCGGTGTGACAATCCCACGGCACGTCGTTCACGCTTCCGTCTCCGCCGACGCCCTTCCCCGCGAAAATTTGGACGAACCTCACGCCTCGCTCGACCAGTCGGCGCGAGAGCAAACACTGCCGAGCAAACGTCGCGCACTCGGGCTGATCCATCCCGTACAGCTTGTGAGTCGCCTCGGACTCCTTCGACAAGTCCAACGCTTCCGGCGCGGACATCTGCATTCGGTAGGCCAGCTCATACGAATTGATTCGCGCCGCGAGATCGGCCTGAGTCGGCCTTGCCGCCGCGTGCTGCTGGTTCAACTGACGAATCAGGTCGAGCTGCGAGCGTTGTTGCGCGTCGCTGTGCTTGGCGTCGCGAGCGAGATTATCGACCGCCTCCTTCCGCCGCGCGTCGAGTGACAGCGCCTGATACGTCTTCGGCAGAAAGCCCGCTGACCAAATCTGATCATCGCCGCGCGGCCGCGTGTCGTGCAGCACGACGTACGACGGCAAGTCCTGATTCAGCGAACCGAGGCCGTAGGTCATCCACGCCCCCAGCGCGGGCAGACCCGGCCGGTTGGTGCCGCACATCAACTCGATCGACGCCGGTGCGTGGTTGTTCTGCTTGAGGTGCATCGAGTGCAGGAAGCACATCTTGTCCACATGCCGCGACAGATGCGGGAAGATTCCCGACACCCACGACCCCGATTCGCCGTGTTGCTTCCACTCAAACGGCGACTTCAAACACTTGCCGCTCGTCGTAAAGAAGCCGGTCTTCGGATCGGACCCCGCCAAGTCCTGACCGTCCCGCTTCTGCAGCTCGGGCTTGTAGTCCCACGTATCGACCTGCGAAGGCGCGCCCGTCATGAACAACCAGATGATCGACTTGATCTTCGCCGGAAAGTGCGGCGACCGCAGCGCCAGCGGGTCGGCGTTCGGCGTCGGTGCCGCGTTCGTCTCACCATGCAACATGCTCGCGAGAGCAAGCGAGCCGAACCCGAGTCCGGCTTGCTGGAGGAACTGGCGGCGCGGCGGAAGTGCGAGGTCGTGGAGTGGGTTGGCGTGAAACATGAGGATCTCCTTGGAGGGTCACGTCACCACCGACCTTGTGTCGGTGGGACGAAGATTGGCAACTATGACGCAATTCCTATCCGGACTTCGCCCCCGCCGAGCTTGTCTCGGTGAAGCGGTGATTGGCAACTATCCTCGCACGCTTGCGAGTGAACAATCATCGCTCCTCCGAGACAAGCTCGGTGGGGGCGAAAGACACCACGCATTTTCATTTCGGCTAGTTACCAATCGCCGTTCCACCGACTCAAGGTCGGTGAAGACGCAAACATCAGTCCACGTACACAAACTCATTCAGGCACAAGAGGACTTGGCAGAACTCGGCCAGCGCCTTGTCGGTGTTCGCGATGGGGTCTCCTCCCGCGAGGGTGCGTTGGGAGTCGATGAAGGCGAGCATTTGTGTTCGTTCTGTTTCCGAAGCGGTTCGCGCGAAGGCGATGCGGTAGGCGTGATCGACTGACGTGGCGAGCGGGGTCTCGGGTGTCGGGTGGATGCGCTTCGAGAGTTGCTCGGCCTGTTGTCTCACGAACGGTGAATTCATCATCGCGAGCGACTGTGTCGGGACCGTCGTGCTGATGCGCTCGCCCACGCTTTGAGTTGGCTCGGGAGCGTCGAACATCGTCATCAGCGGAATCAACTCGCTCCGCTTCACACGCAAGTAGACGCTGCGTCGCGGCGTGTTATCGAGGATGCTGGGGCCGAACATGTTCTTGTCGAGGTTCCCGCCGATGGCCAACAGCGCGTCGCGAATGATCTCGGCGTCGAGGCGTCTCGGTTGGTAATGCCACACGAACTTGTTGGCGGGATCGAGGGCGAGGTTTTCCGGCGTCACTTCGTGCGACTGCTGGTAGGCGGCACTCAGCATGATCTGCTTGTGCAGCGGCTTGAGCTTCCAGCCGTTGCCGACCAGTTGTGACGCGAGCCATTCGAGCAACTCGGGATGCGTTGGCTTGTCACCTTGTGCCCCAAAGTCGTTTGGCGTGCCGACGATCCCCTCACCGAAGTGATGCTGCCAGAGTCGATTCACCATGACGCGAGCAAAGAGCGGCCCGGCACCTCGATCGACGTTGGTGATCCAGTCGGCCAGCGCGATGCGCGGATCGGTTGGTGCGGCGGGAGGCGTGGTTGGTGGAGTCGTTGCCGTCTGAGCGGCTGCGACGGGCGGAGCGCCTCGCAGCAGGACTTGGAGGAATCCCGGCTCGGCCTTGCCGAGCTTGTTATCGACTTCGCCGCGTCGCAACAGGAAGACATCCTGTCCGCCCGCGATGGTGGTGTAGACCTCGGTCAGTGGCGGACGAGGCTCGGCGAGAATGTGATTGCGGACGGTTTGAGTCATCTTCGCGGTGTCGGCATCGAACGGACTGAACCAGCGCGTCATCGCTTCGCGCTGCGCATCGGGGAGCTTGTTCCCGCCAGCGGCCATGATCGCGCGAATCTCGCCGACGTGTTGCGGCACGAAGTCACCAGCCCAGGTCGCAGGGTTCGGCTCGGTACTGAGCGAGAACCGCATCCGGCCCATGCCGAGGTCGCGGAACTTCAGCTCAAAAGTCAGTTCGGTCCCGCTGGCAAATCCCGCGAGCGGGGCTTCCAACTCAAAGATCGCCGCGTTGTCTTTCTTCGCCTCGGTGCGAACGACCCACGCCGTGTTGGGCTTACCATCGACGGCGTTCGCCAGCGGCTGGTCCTTGTCGGACGAACCTTCAAACACCGCCTTGAGCTTCAGTTCCACAGCCGCTTCCGCCGCGTTGCCGTCGAGTGGACGAGCCGTCACTTTGAGATCGGCCAACTGAAAACTGCCGTCTCCGCTGAGGCCCGGCCCGCGCTGTGGAAGCGACTTGTCGGCGAACGTGTCGAGTCGCAGCGACGTGATGTTCTTCTGATGCGTGTTGAGCGTGATCGTGTATTGCTCTTCGTTGCGAGTCATGCGGCGCTGGCCTCGTCGCGGCACGCTGATTCCGGGATTGAGCAGCCCGTCGTGTGCGACGATTCCGCCGGGCAGCCACTTCAAATAGGAACGCTCCGCATCGACGGCGACCGGCTCCATGATCTGCCAGCGCGGCGCATCGGGCTGCTTGGCGAGTTCGGTGGCGCGCCACGTCTCGAACCGTTTCGGAAGCTCATTCGCCGCGAACGTCTTCAACGCCGCGACCAACGGTTCCTGCGCGAGTCGGTGTCGTTCGATCGCTTGTTGAGTCGCCGCCGGATCGGGGTCGATCGTGCGAGTTCCATGCGAGGTCTTCGCGAACGACGAAGCGAGCGCGTAGTAGTCCTTCTGCGGGAGCGGGTCATACTTGTGGTCGTGGCAACGGACGCAGCCAAGCGTCAGGCCGAGCATCGAGCCACCGACCGTCATCAACATGTCGTCGAGTTGGTCGTAGCGAATCCCTTCGACCGTCTTCGCCGTGATCTGTCCCGGATAAGGCCCCGCGACGAGAAAGCCGCTCGCCGCCGCCGCGTGATAGTCGTCGGCTTGCAGCATGTCTCCCGCCAGTTGCTGCCGGACGAACTGGTCATACGGCAGGTCGTTGTTGAGCGACCGAATCACCCAGTCGCGGTAGTGATACGCGCCGGGCCGAAAGCCATCGAACTCATAGCCGCCACTCTCGGCGAACCGGGCCACGTCGAGCCAGTGCCGTGCCCACTTCTCACCGTAGTGTTGGCTCGCCAGCAGTTCGTCGATCACTTTCTCAAACGCCTGCGGCGACGCGTCGTTGACGAACGCGTCGATCTGCTCCGCCGACGGTGGCAACCCAATGAGATCGAAGTACGCGCGACGGATCAGCTTCTCTTTCGTCGCCGGGCCGTTGGCCTTCAGCTTCTGTTGCACCTGCGCGGCGAGCACAAAGTTGTCGATCGGCGACTGGACGCGAGAGCCCTCCGGCACGGCGGGCGGCATCACCGTTTGGAGCGGCAGGAACGACCACCATTTGCGGCCTTCATCAAGATTGATCTCGCGCTTCGGCTTCGTCGGCGCGGCCCCCTCGCGCGGGTCGGGCGCTCCCATGTCGATCCACTTCACGAAGTCAGCGATGATCTCATCCGAAAGCTTTCCCTTCGGAGGCATCTCAATCCCGTCGTATTTCAACGCCTTGATCATCCGGCTCTCGGCCGACTTCCCTTTAACGAGGGCCGGCCCGTTCTCGCCGCCGACCAGCGTCCCGGCCGCCGTGTCGAGGAACAGCTCCCCCCCGATGATCTTCTCGTCGTCACGTGCCGCCACCGAATGGCAGACGTAACAGTGCTGTACCAGCACCGGCCGAATCTTCATCTCGAAGAACTTCAGCCCTTCCTCGGTTGGAGCCTGAGCAAAAGCCGGCATCGCCACGCATGAGGCGGCGGTCGTCAGAAGAGCGGTGATGATCCAACACTGTCGCATTCAAAGGTCCTCACGAGGCGTGTCTAAGTCGCAGGGAACTCTAACTTCTGATGTATGGCGCACGCGAGGTCGGAGGAGGTGATTCTGCGGGTCGCATCACCGGGTCAGTCTCACCTCCTGCGGCTGCTCGTCTTTCAGTCGCAACCCAAACCCCGGTGAGATTCGAGTGTGCCCCTTGATCGATCAACACATTCTCTTCCCCCGTGTCCTCCCGTGCCCCCCGTGGTTCCTCTGTCTGCCGCCTGAAGAAACCACGGGAGGCACGGGAGGACACGGGGGAAGTGGCCGAGTTTGTTCCGAAGAATCGATGTCCTTGATGGGCTGCGACGACCGTGTGACGACAATTTCCTCACCAAGCTGTGGTTGACAGGCCACTCTTGCCGATCAGATAACTGTCGCCTGATGACTGCCGTCTTGCCCGCCACTGCCGACTGCCCACCTCCCATTGCCCCCACCCATAACCGAAGTGACTCTATGAACATTCCTCCTCGCCATTGTGCTGGTCCTGTCAGGCGTCGTGAATTTCTGGCGGCGGGTGCGCTCGGGTTGGGTGGGCTGACTCTGCCCGACCTGTTCCGGTGTCGCGAGGCCGCGGCGGCAGCGGGTCAGTCTGTAGATGAAGAGACGGCTGTGATCTTCGTCTGGATGCCGGGCGGTCCACCGCACATGGACATGTACGACATGAAGCCGAACGCGCCGATCGACTATCGCGGCGCGTTCCATCCCATTCGGACGAACGTCCCCGGCATGGATGTCTGCGAGCTGATGCCGCGACATGCCGCCATTGCCGACAAGTACTCGATCATTCGGTCGGTCGCTCATCAGTTCGCCGATCATGGCGGCGGACACAAGCGGTTGATGACGGGTCGAGTCCCCGCGACTCCCGTCGATACCGTCAACGACGCTCCTGCCACCGGTTCGATCGTGGCGAAGTGCCGCGAAGGACGCGACTGCGGCATCCCCAATTATGTCTCGATGAATCCCGGCGGGCGGATCAACGATGTCTTTGCGCAGGGAGCCGCGTATCTCGGTCAGTCGTATATGCCGTTCAACGTCGAAGGGGATCCGAGTCAGCCAAGCTTCTCGGTCCCCAACATCGCGCCGTCGGAAGTAGTGATGGGGCGTATCGGAGACCGGATGTCGCTGCTCAAAGGCTTGGACCGGATCAACCGCGAGATCGACGGCCACCGGATGGTGGAATCGACTGACCGCTTCCAAGACCGAGCCGTCGGGATGCTCACGAGCAACCGCGCCAAGCGAGCCTTCGATCTGTCACTCGAATCGCCGCTGACACGCGATCGCTACGGACGCCACTGCTGGGGCCAGCGTGCTTTGATGGCACGGCGCTTGGTCGAGGCGGGCGTCAGCTTCGTGACGCTGGTCATGGAGAACCCGTATCAATCGGGCGTCGAGTTCCTCAAGCAGGGCGTCTACAACTGGGACTCGCACGCCGTGAACTGCCACATCTGGGACGACCTCAAGGTCCGCCTGCCGATCTACGACCAAGCCGTCACTGCCCTGATCGAAGACGTGCATCAGCGCGGATTGGACAAGAGGACGCTCATTCTCGTCACGGGCGAATTCGGACGAACGCCACGCATCGAGAACTCAATCGGCACGCAAACCGGTGTGATGCACCCCGGTCGCGATCATTGGCCTCAAGCGATGTCCTTCATCATGGCGGGCGGCGGCATGCGCACCGGCCAGATCATCGGCTCGACCAACTCGAAGGGCGAACATCCCGCCGACCGGCCACTCACCCCGAACGATCTCTGGGCCACCGTCTATCGCCACCTCGGCATCGACTACACCGAGTCCTTCCCCGACCGCCGTGGTCGCCCGATGCCGATCCTGCCGTCCGGTGAACCGATCTCAGAACTCCTGCGAGCGTGAGGCCGTGGCGTAGCCACGCCAAACCGTAGGGTAAGCGTCTCGCTTGCCCGTCTTCGATTGACTGACGAGTTTTGCCTCACACGGTCTGTAATGAGACCTCTGAGCGGGGCGGCGTCAGTCCCCTGGTTCTTGGGCGTTAGCCCGCTTTGGAAGAACCGAGGGGCTGACGCCGCCCCGCTCAGAAACCTCTCACATTGTGCCGCGTGAGGCATATCTGCGATCTACTGACTGCTCTCTGTTCGGACGCACGGGCAAGCGAGACGCTTACCCTACGCCAATCGCCACCCGCCGCGAGGTCCATCGCCCATGCCGCAGACGAACCACTTCTCGCGCTCACTGGAACTGGATCACGCCATCTCGCGCCGCCGCGCGCTCGCCGCCACGGCGGGGATCGGTGGTTTGTCGCTGCCCAGCTTCTTGCAGTGGCGCAGCGCTACGGCCGCAGCCACTCCCGCCCACATCGGCCCCGCGAAGTCGTGCATCATCGTCTTCTGCTGGGGTGGGATGAGTCATCTCGAAACGTTCGATCTCAAGCCCGATGCCCCGCTGGAAATTCGAGGCGATCATGCGCCGATCTCGACTATCGTGCCGGGCATTCAGATTGGCGAGCATCTGCCGCTCTTGGCTCGACACACCGACAAGCTCGCCATCGTCCGTTCGATCCATCACGACGACTCGTTCCACGGACGCGGCATGTACTGGAACCTGACCGGTCACAAGCCGCCTCGCGTCGCCAACATTCCGCCGCTGCGAGACGACTGGCCGTCGATTGCCTCGGTGATTTCCAAGTTCCGCAACGCACCGCGCGGCGTGCCGAATGCCGTTCGTCTGCCGTATCCGATGGTCGATAACGAAACCCTGCAAGCGGGCGAATACGGCGGTTGGCTCGGCGTGAAGTACGATCCCATTGTGCTGCGTCCGTCGAGTGGCCTTGCGTTTGAAGGGAGTTCCAAAACGTTGGGAGCGGAAGTCTTGAACCTCCGCGAAGTCGATCTGGCCCGACTGACCGAACGACGCCAACTGTTGGAGTCCCTGCAACTCCGGCCTCACCCTATGAGTGACTACGAAAGCTTCGATCACTTCCAATCGCTGGCCGAAGACCTGCTGGCCGGTTCGGCGGTGAAGGACGCGTACAACTTCGACAACGAGAGTCCGAAGGTGCGCGAGTCCTACGGCGATCACATCGCGGGACAAAGCCTGTTGCTCGCGCGACGGCTGACGGAGGCGGGCGTCCCCGTCGTTCAAGTCTGTGTCGGAGCGGGAGACCTCGGCGGCGGACGCGATACGTGGGACACGCACGGCAACAACTTCAACCATCTCAAAAACCGGATGCTGCCGGTGTTCGATCGCTCGGTCTCCGCGCTGCTGCAAGACCTCACCGACCGAGGAACGCTCGATGAAACGCTCGTCGTCCTGCTGACCGATTTCGGTCGCACCCCGCGCATCAACGCCAACGCTGGCCGCGACCACTATCCCAACGCCTACTCGATCGCCTTCGCCGGCGGCGGTATCCGTGGAGGCCAAGTCTACGGCAGCACCGACAGCCACGCCGCCTTCCCCAAAACCCAGCCCTGCTCCCCCGCCGACCTCCACGCCACCATCTTCCAAACGCTGGGCATCCCCCCCCAATCCGAAATCCGCGACCTCCTCGACCGCCCCTTCCCCATCAGCGACGGCGAAGTCCTCCAGCTCTCGTAACCCGGACGGCATTCCGCACAAGCCTTGTTCATCACCACATTTTTGGTTCATTGCGTAGTAGCCACGGATGGCGAGGACGAGTTTGTCGAGGCCGCGCCAGAGGGTGAGCCAGCCGGGGGGGGTGCCGTCGCGTTTGCGCATCAGGAAGCCGGCGAGGTGGCGGAAGAAGTCTCGGACTGTCGTCCGCTTTCGTTTGCGGAGCGCGGTGAGCATCTTCAGCCAGATCGCCGGGACGATTAGGTCGGCGGGAAGGT
Source organism: Schlesneria paludicola DSM 18645 (assembly GCA_945862235.1). Classification (GTDB taxonomy): domain Bacteria; phylum Planctomycetota; class Planctomycetia; order Planctomycetales; family Planctomycetaceae; genus Schlesneria; species Schlesneria paludicola_A. The sequence continues at coordinate 6,770 of CAMAYU010000016.1, read as the reverse complement.
CGGGGTGGGTGGTGGCGACGGTTTTCAGTTGCAGCAGTCGCACGGCCAGCACGCTGGTGAAGCTCGCAACCGCTTCGAGGCGGTGTGCGTCCATGAATTGCCGATCTTCCAAGCGGCGACCGGTTTTGATCGCCTTGTGGAATTCTTCGATGAGCCAGCGGCATTCGTAGTACTCGATGATCTGCCACGCGTCGTCGAAGCGAGTCACGGGGAGTGAGGTCCACAGGACCGGTGTTCAATCAAAACGGTGCAGGGGTTGGACTCCTTTCGGCGGATCGACCTCGCGCGTTTCGACGACCCATTGCGTCAGCTCATGGAAGTCGATGGCGTGCTGATATTTCGTCCGTCGCTTGGGGCGACGAATGGTCACGCGCGCGAAGTCACGTAGGGTGTGTGGAGTCTTCGGAACACACCATTTCTGAATTGCGGGGAAGGTGCGTTCCGTAGACTCCACGCACCCTACGAATGTCTCACAGCCCCATGATCGGTTCGGCCGAGGCGGCGGCGAGGACTTCTTTCGGGATGCTGGGATTGAGGCGGAGCTCGCCCGGAGCGACCTCCGATGGTAGCCGTGGGTTTCAACCCACGGATTCAGAGACCGCGCCACGGCTTCGTCGCGGAGCGACGATTGAAGTGCTGGCGAGGGCATTCACCGTTGCTGTTGCTGCCAAAGCTTCGATCGTCGCTCCGCGATGCCCCTGTTGCTCATGCTCCTCCACCGTGGGTTGAAACCCACGGCTACCGTCGTGTGGTCGCTCCGCGACAAAGATTGCCCGGCCAATGTTCGCGCGGCTCCTTTGGAGTTCCGTAGGGTGCGTGAAGTCTTCGGAACGCACCGTGATCTTGGCCCAACCCTCCATTCCCGGTGCGTTCCGAAGACTCCACGCACCCTACGTCACTCCTATTGTGCTTGACGAGTGCCGGTCACGTTCACGCCGCTGCCGATCAACAGGTTGGCTTCGTAGATGCGACGATAGAGCCAGCCGCACTTCTCGGGGGGAAGGACTCGCAGGGTGTCGAAGCCTGCGTCGTGAAACCAGCCGCTGAGTTCTTCGACGGTGTGATGGAACTGGTACTGCGGGGCGAACCAGTCGTAGGTGTCGCAGACGCGGTTCTCGCGCGACGGATGGGCGCTGAAGTTGACGACCTTGTTGAGCGTCTTGTTGACGACTGGCAGTCCGCCGAAGAAGGCTCCCCATTCGCACCAACGTTCGAGTTTTTCGGGAGCCATCTTCGTTGTGCGGCGTCGCAGTGCGTCGTTGATCAGCTCCTGCCACCACTGATTGCGGCGGTAGAGCCAGACCGAATAACGGCCTCCCGGTTTGACGAGTTTCTCCACGGCATCGAATACCGCGCGGGTGTCGGCGTCGTGGTGCATGACTCCGATGGAGAAGACGAAGTCGAACGAGGCGGGTTCGAGCGGCAGTCGCTTCAGGTCGGCTTGGACGAACGCCACGTTGGTCAGGTGCGCGCAAAGTTGTCGCGCTTTCGAGACCGCGCCGCTGTGATCGGCTCCGACGACGGTGGCCCCCGCTTCGCCGCAGACCTTGCTGTAGCGGCCTCCGCCGCAGCCCGCGTCCAGCACGCGCAGGCCCTTCAGGTCTTCGAGTTTCACGCCGGTCTTGGCCTGAAACGTCGCGCGGTCTTCTTCGTCGTGAGCGACCTCGTACTTGTTCCACTGCCGCCCGAAGCTGGCCAAGTGTGCGTCGCCCGTGAACCGCCCGATCCCCTCGACGACGAGGTGTGACTGCTTGCATGTCGAACATTCGATCCGGTCGCCATTCAAGTTGAGAGGACTGCCACACGCCGGACAACGCAGCGTGCGAATCAGTTCGAGTTGAGCAGCGGCAGAGTCCATGAGTCATTGATCTTGAGTAGGTGGTTTACCACTGAGGCACAGAGACGCAGAGAAGACAAGAAATAGAGGGGGGAAGTAAGAAACAGAGAAGGAGTGCGGAGGCATTGGAAGCAGAGTTGTTACGACCGCTCCTCTTCTCAGTGTCTCTGTGCTGCATCTTCGCTTCGCTCAGAACTCAATCTCCATCAGGTCTTCGGCAAGCGTCGTCTGGGGAAAGATGGCCCGAGCGATGGCGAGTCCGATCGGATCGTCGTCCGGCCGCTGCGGATCGATGTGCGTGAGATAGAGCCGTCCGACGCCCGCCTCTTTCGCCAACCTCGCCACGGCCGATGTGTGGCTGTGCCCTGTCTGCTCGCACCACTGAGACATCTCGTCCGGGAAGTTGCATTCGTGGATCAGGACGTCCGCGCCGCGAATGAACTCGACATACGATCCGTCTGCCACGGTGTCCGTGATGTAGGCGAGTCGCTTCTTTTGCAAACGGCAACTCATCGTGAGCGGCACGGCGCTAGCCGCCGGTTGTTGTTGTGAAGAACCGGCGGCTAGCGCCGTGCCGCTCAGTGGAGGTTGGTTCTGGTCTTTGATTTCAACGACGAATCCGCGGGATCCGCCAGGGTGCCGCAGCGGGCAATGAGTCACCACGGCGCGGCCACTTCCCACCTCAGTCCGTTCGGCCAGCGGCACGAATTCAAACGGAGGCAGCACGGGAAAGATCGACTCGTCAAACAGATGCCGCTGCACCACGTCGTGAACATGCGGCTCGGCATGGATGCGACAGTGAGTGATCTCACCCTTCATCATCGGGACGAGCAGAAACGTCAGCCCCATGATGTGGTCGAGATGCGCGTGCGTGAGGAACAGGTCCAGCTCAGTCGATTGCAGCCGGCTCGCGACGCGGAAGGCACTGCTGCCGGCGTCGAACGCCAGCCCCAACTCAGGCACCAGCAGGCAGGCCGTATGCCGCCGCTCGTTCGGGTGATAGCCGCCGGTGCCGAGCAACTGCAATCGCATCGAGTGTCATCCTCTCACAACCGGTCGCAGTGAAGTTGGTCTTACACCGCACTGCCCGACAGGATTGCCGGAGCATATTGGCGGCGGATGATAGACCACTTCATTTCGCGGCGGTAGCGCGTCATGCACACGAGGACAGGACGATCGTCCGCTTCAGCACTGCACGTTGATCTGTCCTCCGAGGAGCCCCGTGACGGGCGCGGCGATCTCGGCCATCGAGAGGGCGGGCGCGGGGGCTTGGCTGGGGAGTGATCCGGCCAACATCGCAAACGACAGTGCGTTTCCGACATCGTCCGAGACTTGATGCGACCGCTGTTCCGGCTTCTTCGCTTGAGCCAGCATCAGGGCGAGCAGTATCTCGGAGGTTGAGAAGTCGCCGAGCAGTTGGGTCAACTGGTCCATCCGCCCGAACGCAACGCCGGGCATCGCGGTCGCGCCGACAGAAGCCTGTGACGCCGCGAGACCACTGACCGCCGCCGCTCCACCGAGAGCGGCGCTGCCCGCGAGTCCCGACATTCCAATCCCGCCCACACCACTGATGTCCATCATCGCCTCGCTTCCTTGTCAGTCTCATTCACGACAATTCGGGTGAGACAACTAAGCAAACGGCGAACCGATGGGCGTGCGAATATTTTCTGCGATGAAATCCAACGGATCTGTTCAGTGAGTCCGTGGCGAGCTGCGGCCGGATGTTGCCGTTTCGCCTCATCACCACTGCGGATGAAGCAAAGCGACAACGTGCGCCTACTCGGGTTCACCGACATCGACGTGTTCCCAGTCGGTGTCGGCGGCGCGGCTTTGAACCGTCATCATGATCTGGCGGGCACGCTCTAAGTCTGCGTGTCGGACCATGACGCTCACCATTCCCGGGGCTTCCGCTTGGAACGAAGCCGTGTTGACTCCCGTCAGCACGGACATGATCCCTTCGGATTCCAAGTCATTGGCAATCAATGTCGCTTCGATCTCGTTGGGAACCTGTGTCAACACTTCGAGTGAGCTTGCTTCCGCGGTCATGATGGACTCCGATCGAAAAGGAGGGGGAAGACTCCGATCGGCGGAGCAACCGGGCAACAGTTGGCTCTGCCTGACGGAACACAAGAAACTCGCGTGGTATAACGCGACCGCGTCATCGCGTCATAGTCCCGCCATGCAATGACGGCACCCCAGCGACCGGATCGCAGGCACCTGGAGTCGAATCACATGTCTTCCGTCATCACTTTCTTGATCGCCATTGCCGCCGTCGGCCAGGCCGAAGCGAGCGCTAAGCCCGCGCGGCCTGTGACCGAGTTTCAAACCGGGGCGCGATTCTTGACGGAGATCGACCGGACGCTGTCGGCCTCATGGGCGAACGTCGAACTGCGAGACCTGTTGAAGAAGATCGGCGATGAACGGCGCGTGGCGATCCTGCTCGACCGGCGTGTCGATCCCACGTTGCAGTTGCCGCTCAATCTGACGAACAGTTCGTTGCGCGAGGGTGTGCGCGATTTGGCCCGGTTGATCGGGGCTGATGTCAGCGTCGCCGAGCCGGTGATCTACGTCGGGCCGCCCGCCGCCGCTCAGCGATTGCGGACGCTGATCGAGTTGCGGTCGAGCGAACTGTCCGCGCGCGAGTCCTCCATTCCCGAGAAGCGACGGGTAGAGTTGTCCACGAAACACACCATCACTTGGCAGGACTTAGACTCACCGGTCGAGATCGTGCAGCGGATCGCCGATCGTTACCGATTGACGATCCGTCATCTCGATCTGTTGCCACACGACCTGTGGGTGGCGAACACGCTGCCGAGTGTGACGGCCGCCGAAGCGTTGTCGCTCATCCTGATGCAGTTCGATCTGACATTCGCTTGGACGGCGACAGGGCAAGGGTTTGAACTGGTCTCGGCCCCGGAATGGGCGGTCATCGAGAAACGCCATCGCGTGAAGGGCCGTACCGCAGCGGAGGCTCTCAAACTGGTGCAACAGTACGGTCCAGTGTTTTCTGAGAAGACGGCGAAGAGCGTGAAGCTCGATGGCTCCGATCTGGTCGTGACCGGACGGATCGAGGATCACGAAGTGGTCGCGGCGCTGCTAAGTGGCTCGGGTACCAAACGGCCCGACGCGGCGACCGGCGTCAAGCCGATCAAGCAGCGTCTGTTCACACTCAAGATCGACCGAGTCCCCGCGCGCGTCCTCATGAAGAAGCTCGAAGAGTCTGAGATCACCTTCGAGTACGACGCCGAGCAACTCGCCGCCGCAGGCATCGACCTCGACCAGCCAATTAAACTCGAAGTCGAAAAAGCCTCCGCCGCCGACTTCTTCAAAGCGGTCTTCGATCCCCTACGTCTGACGGTCGAAATCGACAACCTCACGGTCAAGTTGAAGCCGAAGCAGTGATATCGGCTTCTATTTTCCTGACCTTGCAGACGGTGGGTCGGAGGATGAAGAGCGCTGAGTCAACTCTTGGACTCGCTGTTTCGCATAGGCGAGCAACCGTTTGGCCCAGACGAACTCGGTGCCCAGAATCGCGAGGCCACAAGGGATCACGATGAAGGCTGGTCCGGGGGCGACCATCATGATGATGCCGATCAGCAGCACCGTCGTGCCGATTACGGCCACGACCAGTTTGCGAGCCTGCCTCCACATCCAGCTTCCCAGTGGGAAGAGCGGCGGTTGTTCGGCAGGAGCCGAGTTGGAACCGAGAGAAGAATCCGTGTTGTGCATCATGCTTTGAATCGAAGTGAATTCGCGTGGCCAGTTCGCCCCCCTGTGTATACCTCATGCGGCAGGAACTGACACCAACCCACAGCGTGAGGATCGGCACCCCAATGACTGTCGCAAAGCCTGTCGTCCGGACGACGACTTTCAAATCGCGACAACCATTGATCCGCCGATTCTCAGCGATGATGCCGCAGGTAAGCAAGGATGCAACGCAAGTCCTCACTGACGCTGCGGGTGAGTTGGAATTGTGCCCTCCTCACCCTGCCGCACGGCGTCGCCATTCACGCGAGTCAGCCATGACAGCAAAACAGCGGAAGCCACTATTTGAGCGACTGAAGCAGAGCGTGAGCGAGGGAGTCGGCCACGTGCGAGGTGATCTCATACGCATCCCAAGCAATAGTCACATCTGCCCAGACTTCCAAAGTCTTTGAGACTTCGGAAGTCTGGGCAGATGTGACCGCGCGGCGGCTTCTTGGGATGCGTATCACCCTGCGCACGGTCGAGGTTCCCGAAGAACCACCGGAAATCGATGGCATAAGGCTCACCGCCCTGCGCACCCAGGCCGCGATGTCCCAGTCGGTATTCGCCAGACTGTTGAATGCCTCCACGAAAACGCTGCAAAGCTGGGAACAGGGTGTGAGGCAACCGTCGGATGCGTCCCACCGCCTGCTACAGGTCTTCAGCGAACAACCCGAAATGCACTGCAAGATCGTGGGCTTGCCCGAGATCAGCCTGTCGGGAGTCCAAACGCAGCGCACCGCCAGCGGACAACGCCAGGTCGTGATCGTGAACCGCTCTTCCAAGCCAAGTGCTGCCGGAAAGTCAGGACGGGCACATCAACCACGGGCTGAGAATACCGCTCCCCCTGCCGCCAAATCGCAGGCACTACTCGTCACGGGACAGAATGTCGCGCGAGGTCTTGTTGGTTCTTCCCAGACAATTTTTGAAATTCCGATAAAAGATGCGATACTATTTGGAGGCGCCGGAATCTTATCCGCAGGAGGCGCCTATGCTTTGGGCAAAGGGGCTGGCTCGCCAGACAAGCCGGGCGGAGGGGATGTCTTGCCAAACTCTCCGTGAGACAGTTGCCCGTCAGGGTTGGGGTGGTCTGGGGTCAGGTGGTTCAAAGTTCAATCTTCGCGGAAGGACAGTTCCATCGATGGTGAAGCCGCCTGCCCGCGAAGATTGAACTTTGAACCACCCGACC